>NZ_VPBM01000002.1:0-468857 GCF_013418745.1 Acinetobacter sp. YH12126
TTGAAGATTTGAAGATTTGAAGATTTGAAGATTTGAAGATTTGAAGATTTGAAGATTTGAAGATTTGAAGATTTGAAGATTTGAAGATTTGAAGATTTGAAGATTTGAAGATTTGAAGATTTGAAGATTTGAAGAAGAATATTATTTTTATAAAATTTAAAGCAAAAAAAAGAAGATAAAGCTTTAGGCTTGATCTTCTTGTTGACCGTAGAACCAAGTTGCTGCGATAAACAGAGAAAAACCAATAACTGACAACACTGGAGTAACCATATAATTCACACTCTAACTTTAATGACGTCATTATGTAAAAGTTTTATGACAGTTATATGACAAATATGAAATATTTAAAAATAATAAATATTATTAATTTTCAATAATTTAAAAAACAAAAACATATCTCCCCTCTAGTTTTGTGACAAATATTTCATGAAATATGACAGTGAAAACGTCATTTTCAGGCCATTTATGACAGCGAGACATGGCACTGTTAAACCCTATTAAACTTTCGGCCAAAGATTAAGCGAAATACCCACACAACTGTGTTTTTGTCTTATAATTTAGCCCGCTAGCTATCAGCCCGCTCAAGAGATATTTGTATGACAACTATTATCAAGCAAGATGACTTGATCACATCGGTAAAAGATGCGCTTCAGTTCATTTCTTACTATCACCCACAGGACTTCATCCAAGCGATGAGCCGTGCGTATGACCGTGAAGAAAACAAAGCCGCAAAAGACGCGATTGCACAAATTTTAATTAACTCTCGTATGTGTGCAGAAGGCCATCGTCCTATCTGTCAAGATACGGGTATTGTGAACGTATTTCTTGAAGTGGGCTTAGACGTTAAATTTGATTTAACCATGAGCCTAGACGATGCAATCAACGAAGGTGTACGTCAAGGTTATCTTGAAAACTCAAACATTCTTCGTGCATCAGTATTAGCTGATCCTGCTTTTGGTCGTAAAAATACCAAAGACAACACCCCTGCTGTAATTCACTACAAACTCGTTCCGGGTAATAAAGTTGATATTACTGTTGCTGCTAAAGGTGGTGGTTCAGAAAACAAATCTAAACTTGCAATGCTTAACCCTTCTGACTCTATCGTGGATTGGGTACTTAAAACTGTTCCAACAATGGGTGCAGGTTGGTGTCCTCCTGGTATGCTCGGTATCGGTATTGGTGGTACTGCTGAAAAAGCCATGATGCTTGCAAAAGAAGCATTGATGGAAGAAATCAACATGGACGAATTACTTCGTCGTGGCCCACAAAACCAAATCGAAGAACTTCGTATCGAAATCTTCGAAAAAGTAAATGCTTTAGGTATTGGTGCTCAAGGTCTTGGCGGTTTAACCACTGTTCTTGATATCAAAATCAAAGACTACCCATGTCACGCTGCGGGTAAACCAGTAGGTATGATTCCAAACTGTGCTGCAACTCGTCATGCGCATTTCCAATTAGACGGTTCAGGTGTAGCGCATATTCAAGCGCCTAGCCTTGAAGACTACCCTGCAGTGACTTGGGATTCATCAACGTCTAAACGTGTTGACTTAGATAACATCACTCAAGAAGAAATGAACTCTTGGCAACCAGGTGACACACTACTTCTTAACGGTACAATCTATACAGGTCGTGACGCTGCGCACAAACGTATGGTTGACATGTTAAACAAAGGTGAAGAACTTCCAGTTGACCTAAAAGGTAAATTTATTTACTACGTTGGCCCTGTTGATCCAGTCGGTGACGAAGTCGTTGGTCCTGCTGGCCCAACAACTGCAACACGTATGGATAAGTTCACACGTCAAGTGCTTGAAGCAACTGGCATGTTCGGTATGATTGGTAAAGCGGATCGCGGCCCTGCTGCTGTTGAAGCAATCAAAGACAACAAAGCAACTTACCTCATGGCTGTCGGTGGTGCTGCGTACTTAGTATCGAAAGCGATTCGTGAAGCTGAAGTGGTTGCTTTCGCTGACTTAGGTATGGAAGCGATCTACAAATTTGTTGTAAAAGACATGCCTGTATCTGTAGCTGTTGACGTAAATGGTACTTCTGTTCACGCAACAGCACCAAAAATCTGGCAAGCAAAAATTGGTAAAATCCCAGTAGTTGATGCTGCTGCGAACTAATTTCGCCACATTCAAGATCTAAAAAAGCACCCCATCGGGTGCTTTTTTTAATGTCAATATTTAGGCTGTTTGTCGAATGACATTCGCTATTTAATATTTTCACACACTCAAAAACACGAGCTAATTACATTACCAAGTTAATGGATTCCACAGTTTAAAAGGCTTGGTCAACTGCACATCTTCCGCAGGATCATAATGAGGTGCTTTCAACTTCTGCGCACTTTTCCGCACTTTTCCAGTGTTTTGATCTTCTGCCACAAAGTTAAAACTGTTGGATTTCAACTCTGTAAATGCGATTTCATTTCGACCAATTTTTTCAGGCATGAGCAGCAATGGCCCTGAAACCGTTCTTTTACTGGATAAATTCTCTTCATCATATTTAATGAAGTAAGTTTGACCTGCTTCAACATCAAAGTCTAAATATTTAGGTTTTTGAAAATGATTCACCCCCAAAGGGCGACTGGACGATAAGCGGTAATTCCCTGCTGGTAACTCCACCCAGTAATAATGATTATTCAATAAACTTGGAATACGCTCACTGTTCAGAAATAAGCTGCTGGCCACAATTTCTTGACGATTCCATTTACTGTCTGGACGATATAAATACACAATCGCTGCTTGATCATGCTGAGCTTTCACTTCTTGAAAATGTCGGCCTTGTTTCTGATTGACCCAACCACCAATGGTAAACATACCCAATCGATATTGCTCAATATGACCCGGTGTACTTTCAGGATCCACAGGCTTTAATGTCGAAGCCAATGACGTTTGCTCAATGGCTGATTTTCCATGACAACCCAGCAGCGCTACACTGCTTAAAAGTAGAATTGCAACTCCACGCATGATTATCCCTCACTGCGTCTTTTTTTATTTTTACACTTTTGTTTTCAGTTTTTTACATTCAGGCATCCACGCCATCCTGCTGAGATTAACATTCTGCTTTTATTTTTGGAAATAAAAAACGTGTGCAAATCTTGGATTTACACACGTTTCAGACGAATAGCGCTTAAGCAGATTTAGAGTTCACAACTTTTAAATCTGACTTCGGTGCAGCTTCTTCAGTTTTCTTTGGTTGACGTTCTGATTTAAATTCAGGTTCCGCTTCACCATTAATCACCGCTTCATTGACGACAACCGTACCCACATCTGAACGACTTGGTAGATCATACATCGTTTCAAGCAATGAATTTTCTAAAATCGAA
Source organism: Acinetobacter sp. YH12126 (assembly GCF_013418745.1). Lineage (NCBI taxonomy): Bacteria > Pseudomonadati > Pseudomonadota > Gammaproteobacteria > Moraxellales > Moraxellaceae > Acinetobacter > Acinetobacter sp. YH12126. The sequence continues at coordinate 3,326 of NZ_VPBM01000002.1, forward strand.
CGTAGACCACGCGCACCCGTATTACGGTCAAGGGCTTTTTTAGCCACGGCACGTAATGCTGAGTCTTCAAATACAAGGTCAACATTTTCCATTTCAAATAAATATTGGTACTGACGTGTCAATGCATTTTTTGGTTCTGTCAGAATCTGCATCAATGCTTCTTCGTCGAGTTCTTCCAAGGTAGCAATCACAGGTAAACGACCAATAAATTCAGGAATCAGACCAAATTTAACCAAATCTGTCGCTTCAACTTGGCGGAATAAGTCAGATAATTTTTTAGTTTCATCTTTCTTACGCACTTCAGCTGTAAAGCCAATACCACCTTTTTCCTGACGCTGCTGTACGATTTTCTCTAAACCAGAGAATGCGCCACCACAGATAAACAGGATGTTTGAAGTATCAATTTGGATAAATTCTTGCTGCGGATGCTTGCGACCACCTTGAGGCGGAATCGACGCAACCGTACCTTCGATCATTTTCAATAACGCTTGCTGAACACCCTCACCCGATACATCACGAGTGATTGATGGATTTTCAGACTTACGGGTAATTTTGTCGATTTCATCGATATAGATAATGCCCTTTTGCGCTTTTTCTACATCGTAATCGGCTTTTTGAAGGAGTTTTTGAACAATGTTCTCAACGTCTTCACCCACATAACCTGCTTCAGTTAAAGTCGTTGCATCTGCCATCGCAAATGGCACATCTAAAAGACGCGCAAGTGTCTGAGCAAGCAGTGTTTTACCTGAACCTGTTGGTCCAACCAACATAATGTTACTTTTCGAAATCTCTACTCCGTCTTCTGGTTTTTTACCACTGGTGCCAACTTTTAGGCGTTTATAATGGTTGTATACCGCAACAGAGAGGGTCTTTTTCGCAACATCTTGCCCAATCACATATTGGTCAAGCGCAGCACGGATTTCATGCGGTTTTGGTAAAGGACGAGTTGCCCAGTCATTTGATTCAACTTGCTGACTGGTCTGAACTAGGTCAAGACATACGTCCACACACTCATTACAGATGTACGCGTCCTCACCTGCAATCAGTTTCCCGACTTCAGACTGCGTTTTACCGCAAAATGAACAATGCTTTTGTCCTTGAGGATGTTCGGACATATTCACTCCAATAATTAATTCTTTAAAACTTATGGGCGTTTAGATAAAACTTCGTCCACAAGACCGTATTCTTTCGCAGCTTGCGCTGTCATAAAGTTGTCACGGTCAGTATCTCGAGCAACAGTTTCGTAGTCTTGACCACTATGCTCTGCCATTAAACGATTTAAACGTTCTTTGATGAATAGAATTTCACGTGCATGAATTTCAATGTCAGATGCCTGACCACGGAAACCACCGAGTGGTTGGTGAATCATGACACGGGCATTTTCAAGACAGTAACGTTTGCCTTTAGCACCGGCATTAAGCAGGAATGCACCCATCGATGCTGCTTGCCCCATGCAGTAAGTCACAACATCAGGTTTAATAAATTGCATGGTATCGTAAATCGCCATACCCGCAGTAACCGAACCGCCTGGTGAGTTGATATATAAATGAATATCTTTATCTGGGTTTTCTGCTTCTAAGAACAACATTTGGGCAACAATCAAATTTGCCATGTTGTCTTCAACTTCACCGGTTAAAAAAATCACACGTTCACGCAAAAGGCGTGAATAAATATCAAAAGAACGCTCGCCACGAGATGACTGTTCTACCACCATTGGCACTAGTGCGTTTTCAATTGTTGGAACATACATACGTTATTTATTCCTAAATTTTTCTGACTCAACCCATAATTCACAATATGAGGGATATTTGTCGAAATTGCAAAAGATTCCCAATTAAATAACAGATATTTTTTTCATAAGCATTGTGAAATCAGGACAACTTATTTGGGGGCAAATTTCGATAAAAAAAGGCGCTTAATGCGCCTTTTTTTGAAAGCTAGAAATTAGCCTTGTTGACGAGCTTGTTGCTCTTTCAATAAGTCTTCATAGCTCACAGTTGTATCAGTTACTTTAGCAGAAGCTAAGATGTGATCTACAACTTGGTCTTCTAGAATAACAGCTTCGATTTGAGCACGTTGCTGTTTATCGTTGTTGAAGTATTCAATTACTTCTTTAGGATCTTCGTAAGAAGAAGCCATGTCTTCGATGTAAGCATCAACACGTGCAGCATCAACTTCAATTTTAGCATCAGCTAATACTTTGCTGACTAATACGCCAAGTTTAACTGATTTTTCAGCTTGCTCTTTGAATAGGTCATCTGGAAGCATGCTTGAATCAAACGCTTTAGCACCTTGAGCACCAAACTGTTGAGTGAATTGTTGGATCATTTGTTGACGTTGACGGTCAATTTCTTGAGCAACCATTGCTTCTGGAAGTTCTACTTCGTTTGCAGCTACAAGCGCATCAAAAGTTGCACCTTTCACTTGGTTACGAAGACCATTTTTCACTTCACGTTCCATGTTTTTACGAACGTCAGCTTTCAGTTTTTCAACGCCTTCTTCTTCAGTTAGACCGAAGATTTTTAAGAATTCAGCATCAACTTCTGGAAGCTTTTGTTTTTCAACAAGCTTAACAGTGATTTTGAATTGAGCAGCTTTACCAGCAAGGTTTTCAGCTTGGTAGTCTTCAGGGAAAGTTACATCGATAACTTTCTCTTCGCCTTTCTTCATACCAACGATACCGTCTTCGAAGCCAGGGATCATACGACCAGAACCAAGAACGAGTTTAAAGTCTTCAGCAGCGCCGCCTTCAAACTTCTCGCCATCAACAGTACCTTCAAAGTCGAAAGTTACTTGCATGTCTTTTTTAGCCATGCCTTTAGTTTCAACCCATGAAGCGCGTTGTTTTTGAAGATTTTCAATCATCTTCTCAACGTCTTTGTCGTCAACTGAAGTTGTTTTACGTTCAACTTCTAGACCTTCGAACTTAACTTCAACTTCTGGATAAACTTCTACAGTTGCTTCATAAACTAAAGCATCATCTTTCATTTCAGTTTTTTCAATGTTTGGCATACCAACAGCATTGATTTTTTCTTGTTGGATCGCTTCGAATACTGTGTCACGAATGATGTCGTTTACAACTTCTTGATAGATACCAGCACCGTATTCACGACGAACAACGTTTACAGGTACTTTACCTGGACGGAAGCCGTTGATCTTCACAGTTTTGGCAGTGCGTTTCAAGCGAGCTTCAAACTGCTCGTTAATACGGCTCGTCGGTACAGATACATTTAAACGACGGGCAACGCCCGAAACCGCTTCAGAAGTTACTTGCATGGCTTCCTCGATAATTTGTTAGTTAAAACAGTTTTAAAAAAAAGTGCCACATTATATGACAACAATTAAAGATATACAAAAATGGATTATAACACTATAAATTCAGGCATGGATGCCCTTCTTATTTTTAGAATTTTTCAGCTTTTTTCGAAGAAATATTGATTATTTTTTAATTCACTATTGAAAATGAGAAACTTTCTCACTATTATTCTTAATGATATTTTTTTTAATTTATTTTCATATATTTATCTTGTCCATATTTGGTATTCTTTTATGAGTAAATTTAATCTCAACCCTCTTTCCGCTGCTTTATTTGGGGCAATTGTAACTACTACGAGTTTCGCACATGCTGAAACGACTGAATCTCAAGCTCAACAGATGGAAACCATTGTTGTTTCTGCAGCGGGCTTTGAACAAAAGATCAAGAATGCTCCTGCTTCAATTACCGTGATTACGGCTGAAGACTTAAAAAATAAACGAATTACATCCGTTGCAGATGCATTAAGTGATGTAGAAGGTGTCGATATTAGCCCTACAGCAGGGAAAACCGGCGGATTAAATATTCGTATTCGTGGTATGGACGCCGAATATACCTTGGTTTTAATTGATGGCCGCCGACAAAATAGTACAGGTGACATTGCCCCTAATGGATTTGGTGAGTCGAATAATAGTTTTATCCCCCCTGTTTCGGCTATCCAACGCATCGAAGTCATCCGCGGACCAGCTTCTACTTTATATGGTTCTGATGCAATTGGTGGTGTAGTCAATATCATTACCAAAAAAGTTTCACCTGAATGGACTGGTTCGGTCACGTTAGAAGGGACAGTACTGCCAAATCACTCAGACTTTGGTAACCAACGCGCTGTCGATGCATTTTTAACAGGGCCAATCATTCAAGATTTATTGGGCTTACAAATCCGTGCACGTAAAGCGGAACGTGATCAATCAGATTTAATACGTAGTGATGACGATGATACTGGCGCTGAACTTAGTGGCGGAAATAACCCAACTAAATCAGATCTAGAAACTATCGGTGCTCGCTTAACCCTGACACCGCATAGCGACCATGATATTTCAGTTGAATATGAAAAAACTGAACAATGGTATGACAATAGCAAAGGTCAATTAGGGACGCTTGGTGCAAACGGTGGTTATGGTGATGCTCAAGAATACAATCGTGAGAAAATGATCCTCGCACATACTTGGAATAATGCTATTGGTAAACTTGAGTCAAGTATTATCAATACTCAAACAGAAACGGTTGGACGTTTAATTCCTGCACGTGCACAAGGAATGTCAACAGCGATTACACCTCGCGTATTAGAAAGTGAAGATACGATTTTTGATACTAAATTTACCACTCAACATTTTGATGACCACCGCATTACTCTAGGCGGTCAATGGTGGGAAGCCAGTATCAGTGATGGTTTACGTGTAAAAAAAGAAGTTTCTTTTGAGCAATTGGGCCTATTTGCTGAAGATACTTGGTCGCTGAATGATAATCTTGCATTAACACTTGGTCTTCGTTATGACGACCACGATACCTTTGGTGACTTTTGGACGCCACGTGCATATTTGGTATGGAATGCACATGAAAACTGGACATTCAAAGGTGGATATAGTGAGGGTTATAAAGCCCCACGTTTAGAAAGACTAACCGATGGCGTTGTCAATGTCAGCGGTCAAGGTCGTACACCTACTTTTGGTAACCCAAATCTAAAACCAGAAACCAGCAAAAACTTTGAACTTGGTACATACTTTTCTACCAATAATAATTTTGACTTCAACGTAACAGCTTTCTTTAGCCAAATTGAAGATAAAATTATGACGGGCAATAAAGAAATTAGCTGTAATACTGATAACACAACAACTTCGGGTATTAATTGGTCTAAAGCGGACTGTGAAGCATTCATGGCATCAGTGGGAACGCCGTGGGTGATGGATTATAACGGCGGCACACCAGATTCATGGAATGTGACTCGTCCTGTGAATGCCGAAGAAGCTGAAGTTTATGGTATTGAAGCCGGTTTAAACTGGGCATTTGCCGACAATTGGAAATTTGGTCTGAACTACACTTGGACTGAAACTGAAATTAAAGATAGTAGTTTAGGTAATCCTATACTTAATGACACACCAGAACATATGGTCAATGCTTCACTTAAATGGCAAGCTGCTGACTTTGTGAATTTATGGGCGCGTGGTGAGTATCGAAGTGAACGTGCACGCTTCACATCAACTTATGACAATCTCACAACAGCTAATCAACAAGTGTATGACGCTTTAGGCGACTACAAAGAATATGCGCTATTACATGTGGGTTCAAACTTTAATGTCACCCCAAATTGGGATATTGGGGTTGCTCTGTACAATGTCTTTGATAAAGACTTTAACGATTATGAGAAAGTAGCCAATAGCTACTACAACCGTTATAGCAATACTCAGGAAGGCCGCCGTGTACAATTAAGTACAACCTTTAAATTCTAAATAACCACATAATAAAAAACCTGCTTCGGCAGGTTTTTTTGCATTAACAATTACGATTACTTCTTATTTAATTCACAATCATGTCTATATTTATAATCTCAATTAAATATAAAAAAACAATATATTTTATCAATATTAAATAAAAACATAGCCTTAACTAATACTTGTTATATCATTACATTAAATAGGACTATCACAATATGATTATTTATCGTGATTTACAATTACACAAACATGTAAGAACAAATAAGAATCATTATTATTCGCATACAAATTCACTATTCCAAATCGGGTTCGAAATGGCCTTCATTAAAACACGTAAGAAAATTGTTTCATCAGCAATTGCTTCTTCTCTTTCTGTTATTGCCGTTAATGCAATCGCACAAGAGCAAGTTACTCAACTTCCAACGATTAACCAAGAAGTTGCTGCTGAAAAAGCACCAAGCTTAAAAGTTGATAAATCAGCGAATGCTAAATTTGTTGCTCCACTTCTTGATACACCAAAATCAGTATCAGTGATTTCTAAACAACTGATTGAAGACACGCAAGTCACAACTTTAAGTGATGCTTTACGTACAGTACCTGGTATTACCCTCGGTGCTGGTGAAGGTGGTAACCCAAATGGTGACCGTCCATTTATTCGTGGTTATAACTCTGAAAGCTCAATGTATGTTGACGGTGTACGTAACTCAACTTCTCAAAACCGTGAGATGTTTGCTGTAGAGCAAGTAGAAGTTACCAAAGGTTCAGCTTCTGCTATGGGTGGTGCAGGTACTTCTGGCGGCAGTATCAACATGATTTCGAAAGTTGCGAAAAAAGGTGACTTTTTAGAAGGTTCAGTTGCTGGTGGAACAGATGCTTATGCACGTGTGACGCTTGATGGCAACAAAGATTTTGGCAATGGGATTGCTGCACGTGTTGCCGTTATGGGCCACATGAATGAGAAAGCTGGTCAAGCTGATGGTGCTGAATACAAACGTGCTGGTATTGCCCCTAGTATTACTTTCGGCTTAGACACACCTACTCGTGCAACTGTTGGCTATTACTATCTAAAATCGGATGATACACCTGATTCTGGTGTGCCATATAACAATCCATTTGGCGCACCTAAAACTGGTGAAATGGACTACCGCCCATTAAACGGTAACGGTAAACCGATTGATGTCAAACAAGGCATTTACTACGGTTGGAAAGATCGTGATTTCCAAAAACAAGAAAATCATATTGGTACAATTAAGTTAGAACATGACTTAACTGACAACTTGACATTGACTAATACTGCTGTTTATAGCAAATCAAAAAATGACTATCTATGGACAAACCCAGACGACTCAAAAGGTAACTTTTTTGATAAAGCAACAGGCCAAGTAACAGGCAATGTATGGGCACGTGCAAACTCACGAGTTGCGGATACAGATGGCTTTACTGATCAACTGGCTTTAACTGGTAAATTTGACACAGGCTTTTTAAAACATCGTTTTAATTTGGGCGCAGAATATTCAGATCAAGAAACAGATCGTACCCAGTATATTATTGACGGCAAAAACTCGACAGGTTCTGCACATCAATCTTGTCCGGCAGATTCGATCGCAAATGGTTGGTGTACATCAGTGCAAAACCCTGACCGTGGTAATTGGACAGGCTCTTTAAGTACTGCTGGCGCAGATCTTTATAATATCGAAACTAAAAATACTTCAGTATATTTCCTTGATAGCATTGAATTACACCCACAATGGATCTTAGATTTGGGTGTACGTTGGGATGATTACTCAACAGAGCAAACGATGACTTATGGTGCGCTCAACAGCAATGTGACCTCAAATCCTGCTAAAGCTCAAGCTGGCGATAAAGTATCAATCAAAAATGAAAAAGACTTTATTAACTGGCAAGCTGGTTTAACGTTTAAACCAACTGAAAATAGCAGTATCTATGCAAGCTATGCGACATCCTCAAATCCAGTCGGTGTTGATGGTGGTGATGGCTCAGAAGGTATTACTGCAGCAATCGAAAATCTTAAACCCGAAGAGGTTAAAACTTACGAGTTAGGAACGAAATGGGATGTATTAAACGATCGTTTAAACTTAACTGCTGCAATTTTCCGTACAGAAAAAACCAATACACGTGCAACAACTACAGAGGGTACTACAAGCAACATTGGTGAAACACGTGTTGATGGTATCGAACTTGGTGTTACAGGTAATGTAACTGATAAGTGGGCTGTAATGGCAGGTTATACCTACTTAGACAGCGAATTAGTTGACGGTGGTTTCACGAAAGTCGGTGACGACTATGTTGCAAATCCAAGCAATGGTAACCAAGTTCAAAACGTTGCGAAAAACTCAGCAACACTTTGGACAACTTACCAAGTCCTTCCACAGTTCACAATCGGTGGTGGCGCTACCTACATGGATAAAGTATTTGGTAATGCTACCAATACGAAATGGGTTCCAAGCTACGTACGCTACGATGCCATGGCGCGTTATAATGTCAACAAAAATGTTGATTTACAACTTAACGTAAACAACCTTTCTGACAAACGTTATTTCACTAAAGCCTACGCATCTCACTATGCCACTGAAGCAGAAGGCCGCAGTGCAGTTCTATCTGTTAACTTTAAATACTAAGAAGAAATAAATACCATAAATAATTTATGGTATTGACTCAAATAGCCTCGCTTCGAGGCTATTTTTGTATATGATCAAAACATTAATATTACAGTTCCAAAGGGTTAGGCCGTGATTCACCATATCCCAAATGTATTGAGTAAAGAACAGGTCAACTACTTCCGCACAGAAATGCAAAAAGTAGAATGGATTAATGGTCAAAAAACTACGGGCTCACTGTCTAAAAATGTAAAAAACAACCAACAGCTAGATATAGACCATCCATTAACACAGCATTTAGGTGACATTATTCTGCATGAATTGTCACAACACGCGCTTTTTACATCAGCGGCTCTCCCCCTCAATATTTTGCCGCCCTATTTTAACCGCTATGAAAATGGTGAAACGTTTGGTTTCCATGTCGACAATGCCATTCGCTGGATGCCCGACAGCAATCAAAAAATTCGTACCGATTTGTCCTGCACGATTTTTCTAAGTGAACCCGAAGAATATGAAGGCGGTGAACTTGTGGTAGAAGACACCTATGGCTACCACGAAGTGAAACTCCCTGCCGGAGATTTGATTTTGTATCCATCTACCAGTGTGCATGAAGTTACTCCTGTGACTGCAGGCTGTCGTATTGCATCATTTTTTTGGTTGCAAAGTATGATCCGTGAAGATGCTGAGCGTCACATGTTATTTAATCTCGATCAAAGCATTCAAAATTTGCGTATGCAATTGGGTGATGCACATAGTGAAGTCGTCAAGTTGACTAGTCTGTATCACAACCTTATCCGCAAATGGGCCGAAATTTAAAGCTTAAGGTCAATAGACATGGACAAACTACCAATGACTGATCACAACATTTTAGCGCCACTGACACAAATACCAGCTCATTTGCAAACCATTGCAGATTATGAAGTCGAGGCTGAAAAACACCTTTCTCAAATGGTGTGGCAGTACTTGCAAGGCGGCTCGATGGATGAACACAGTGTCCGTGGCAATTTGTCTCAGTTTGAACAGATACAACTGCTACCACGTATGCTGAAAGATCTAACCCAAGGTCATACCCAAATCGAAATCTTAGGGCAACGTTTCCCACATCCTATTTTTGTAGCCCCGATAGGTCATCAACAACAATTTCATCCTGATGCTGAAGCTGCAACAGCCCTCGCTGCCGAAGTCCTTGGCAGCAATATGATCCTCAGTACGTTTACCAATACAGATATGCGTGAGTTAAAGCAGGACAATCCTTACAAATGGTTCCAATTGTATTGGCAAGGAGAACGCGAAAAGTCATTATCGCTGGTCAAGATGGCAGAAGAACATGCCTATAAAGCGATTGTGGTGACTATTGATTCCCCGCATACAGGGATTCGTGACCGTGAACGTCGAGTGTTTTTTCATTTGCCTGAAGGCATGCAACATCCGCATACCCCTGCACATATCCCATTGCCTGAGCTCAATGATGGCGATCATCCCGTATTTAATGGTCTGATGAAAATCGCACCAACATGGGCGGATATCCTTTGGCTCAGTCAAAACACCTCATTACCAATTATTTTAAAGGGCATTGTCAATCCACATGATGCTGAACTTGCCCTGCAACACGGTGTACAAGGCATTATTGTGTCGAATCATGGTGGGCGCATACTGGATGGTTGCATTCCCCCTCTCACCGCTTTAGAACTGATTAAAAAAGTTGTGCCCACGGATTTTCCAGTTTTATATGATGGTGGTATTCGTCGTGGTTCAGATGTGTTTAAAGCGATAGCCTTGGGTGCATCTGCCGTATTAGTCGGCCGTCCTTGCATTTATGGTTTAGCGACTGCGGGCGCTTTAGGCGTTGCCCATGTACTCAAAATACTGAAAGAAGAATTTGAGATTACGATGGCATTGATGGGAACAGCCACCGTCGATGAGATTAATAAAGATTATATTTTTCAAAAAAGCTAATTTTATAGAAAAAAATTTTCCAGTAATTGCATCTTAACGCAAAAATAGGAAATTATTTCCGGAATATATGGACTAATATTTAGTTATACATTTACGAGCTTACGGTAAAGCTAAGTCATGTGAATCTTTACAGATTTATTTCGACTTTCGACTAAAGACTCCGAAATTAAACTTGTAAATTGTTAGAATAGACACAATCTATATAAGTAGTACCTGCCGTTTATCCACGACATTTTGCTCACGGTACTATCTAAGGAGTTTTCACATGATGTTGGCAGATCCAAGCAAAAAATACCGTCGCATGTACCAACGTGTAGACTTACCAGACCGTCAATGGCCAAATAACGAAATCAATAAAGCGCCGATCTGGATGAGTACCGACCTTCGTGACGGTAACCAAGCGATCTTCGAGCCAATGAACATTGAACAAAAGTTCAAAATGTTCCAAATGCTTGTGAAAATTGGTTTCAAACACATTGAAATCGGCTTCCCTTCTGCATCACAAATCGACTTTGATTTCACGCGTTTGTTGATCGAAGGCGGCCATATTCCTGATGATGTGTACATCGAAGTTTTGGTTCAAGCACGTGATCATTTGATTCAACGTACATTTGAATCATTACAAGGTGCGAAACGTGCCATCGTGCATATCTACAACTCAAACTCTCCAACTTTCCGCAATAAAGTGTTGAATGTTGATGTTGCTGGTGCAAAACAATTAGCGATTAACGCTGCAACGAAAGTCAAAGAATACGCTGCAAAACAGCCTGAAACTGAATTTGTATTCCAATACAGTCCAGAGTGTTTTACTGCAACAGAACTAGAAGTTGCTAAAGATGTCTGTGATGCGGTCACTGAAATTTGGGAAGCATCTCCAGAGAACAAAGTGATTTTAAACTTGCCTGCAACGGTTGAAGTTTCTGGTCCAAACGTCTATGCCGACCAAGTGGAATGGATGCACCGTAATATTGAGCGCCGTGACGGTGTGATTATTTCTGTGCACTGTCATAACGACCGTGGCTGTGGTATTGCTGCTTCTGAGTTGGCCATTATGGCTGGTGCTGACCGCGTCGAAGGTTGTGTGTTTGGTAACGGTGAACGTACAGGTAACGTGGACGTTGCAGCGATTGCATTGAACATGTATACCCAAGGTGTTGCGCCAAACTTAGATTTCTCAAACATCAACGAAATCATTTCAATCATTGAAGAATGTACAGGCTTGCCGGTACACCCTCGTCATCCGTATGCTGGTGATTTGGTCTTCACCGCGTTCTCTGGTTCACACCAAGATGCCATTAAAAAAGGTTTCGAGTTCCAAAAGAACGAAGAAATGTGGGATATGCCTTATTTGCCAATCGACCCGAAAGACTTGGGCCGCGACTATGATGCCGTGATTCGTGTCAACTCACAGTCTGGTAAAGGCGGTATTGCGTACTTGTTAGAATCAAATTACAACGTGGTGTTGCCTCGTCGTATTCAAATTGAGTTCTCGCAAATCGTACAGCAAAAAACAGATGAAGACGGCACCGAGATTTCTGCACAAGCGATCTGGTCATTATTTAAAGACACCTATGTTGCTGCCAAAGATACACATTATGCGGCGAAAAACTACCGCTTACATGATGAAAATGGCAAGCAAGTCATTGAACTCGATATCGAAGTGAACGGTGAGATCCAGCAATTACGTGGTGAAGGCAACGGCCCAATCTCTGCTATCTTAAATGCCTTGCAGTTGCCGATTGATGTATTGAACTATGAAGAACGTAGTATCAGTTCTGGTGCGCATGCCAAAGCATTAGCTTTAATTGAACTTCAAGTGAAAGGTACAGGTAAGTCTGCATTCGGCGCAGGTGTACATGACAACATCGTGACTGCATCCATCGAAGCGATTATTGCCAGCACTAACCGTTTAATTGAACAAGGTGTTTTAAGTACTGAACAAGTGATTGCTGCTGCAGTCTAATTCAATGCTATAAATATCAAATAGCAATAAAATGACTTTAGAAGGATACCCTCAAGTGGTATCCTTTTATTATTCATACTAAAGATTTAAGGCGAATTATTCCTGTGTCTTTTCCAGCTGACTCAGTGGGCTTAGTTACCCCACAAAAGTTTATTTTTGAAGAGCCGTTAGAGCTCGAATGCGATCGCATACTCCCACGTTTTGAGCTCATGGTTGAAACTTATGGCGAACTGAATGCAGACAAATCTAATGCAATTTTGATTTGTCATGCTCTGTCAGGCCATCACCATGCAGCAGGTTATCATCATGAAGATGACCGTAAACCGGGTTGGTGGGACGCATGTATTGGACCAGGCAAAGCCATTGATACGTCAAAATTCTTTGTCGTAGCATTAAATAATATTGGCGGCTGTAGCGGTTCTACTGGACCGACCTCTCCAAATCCTGAAAATGACAATCGCCCTTATGGTCCTGATTTCCCATTAGTGACTGTCCGTGACTGGGTCAAAACCCAAGCCATGTTGTCTGATCGTTTAGAAATTCAGCAGTGGTATGCGGTGATTGGCGGCTCTTTAGGGGGCATGCAAGCTCTACAATGGTCTGTGGACTATCCAGATCGTTTACAAAAGTGCGTGATTATTGCCAGTACACCAAAACTGTCTGCACAAAACATTGCCTTTAACGAAGTGGCGCGTCAGTCGATTTTGTCTGACCCTGATTTCCATGATGGTCGCTATTTAGAAAATGATAGTTATCCTAAGCGAGGTTTGATCTTGGCCCGTATGGTGGGTCATATCACTTACCTCTCTGAAGAAGCCATGAAACAAAAATTTGGCCGTGACTTAAAGTCAGGTAAATTTATGTATGGCTTTGACGTCGAATTCCAAGTCGAAAGTTATTTGCGTTATCAAGGTGAGCAATTTAGCCGTAACTTTGATGCCAATACCTATTTGATCATGACCAAGGCTTTAGATTATTTCGATCCATCACGTGAATATGAGCAATCATTAAAAACCGCGATGTCTAAAACCAAGTGTCAATTTTTAGTTGTTTCGTTTACAACGGACTGGCGTTTTGCCCCTGCTCGTTCGCAAGAAATTGTAGATGCATTAATTAGCAATCATAAGCCTGTGAGCTATGTGGATATTGATGCTGAACAAGGCCATGACTCTTTCTTGTTCCCGATTCCGTTATATGTGAAAAGCTTACGTGCATTCCTAGGCGGTGTAAAACACCTGCAAGAAACACCGAAGGAGACCAACTAATGCGTATTGATCATCAACTGGCTGAACGTTGGATTAAACCAGATTCAAGCGTACTCGATTTAGGGTGTGGTGACGGTGAACTGCTTGCACATATGAGCAAAAAGCACAATATTCGTGCATATGGCTTAGAAATTGATCAAGAAAAGATTGCAATTGCAGTCAGTCGCGGGTTAAATATCATCCAACAGGACTTGAACTTAGGTTTAAGTCGCTTTGCCGACCAGTCTTTTGACTATGTGGTTATGGCACAAGCCTTGCAAGCTGTAGATGCACCAGACGTTCTCTTAAGAGACATGGTGCGTGTGGGGAAACAGGCTATTATTACCTTTCCAAACTTTGCACATTGGAAGACTCGTTCTTTCCTTGCATTAAAAGGAATGATGCCCGTTTCAGACGCGTTACCCTATATGTGGTATAACACACCCAATATTCATTTATGTACTTTCCGTGATTTTGAAGCGCTGTGTGCTGAAAATAACATCCGGATTATTAACCGACTTGCCGTGAATGGGGATCAACAAGACAGTTTACTCAGTAAACGTCTCCCAAATCTATTTGGTGAAGTCGCAATTTATCGAGTGAGCGCTCTATGAAAAAATTATTATTAAGCACGACGCTACTGATTGGACTTTTTAGCATACAAGCCCATGCGGATTATGTTGCTCCATCATCTTCAGTTTCTAGCCAAGCTGCTCAATATTCAATTATGGATATTCACAGCTTAAGTAAAGCTGCTAAAGCAGGTCAGCCCGGTGCTCAGTTTTACTTAGGCACTAAATATCAACAAGGTAAAGACGTTGCCAAAGATGAACGTCAAGCTTTTGCATGGTATAAGGCTGCTGCTGATCAAGGTTTATCTGCAGCACAGCTTAATGTAGGTCGTATGCTTGCAGATGGCATTGGGACTAAAAAAGATGAAGCGCTTGCTCGTCAATATTTCGAAAAAGCAGCCAGCCGTGGTGATAACCGCGCAAGCTTTAACTTAGCCATGATGGAAGAGCAAAAGAAAAACTACATGGGTGCATACCAATGGTATGAACTTTCTACCCGTGATGGCATGCTCGACAACAAAGTGATTAGCTTGTCTGAAGGTAAGAAAACGGCATTGGCAGCCAACTTAAGCCAAGACCAAATTCGTCAAGCACGTGACCGTGCAGACAAATGGATTCAAGCACAATAAGTTTTTGAATCTTAAAAAGCACCTTCGGGTGCTTTTTTATTGCCTGTCAACCACAGCATCTTGTTAAAATAGCCTCAAATCTTGTTTTATGGTGAATATTCACATGGCTTCAACTGATTGGTTATCTCAAGGCACTTTGGTGCTTGCAAGTAATAACAAAGGCAAAATTGCAGAATTTGAAAAAATGTTTGCGGAACTGAATTTGCCTGTTGAAGTGATTCCTCAAGGTCAATTAAACATTGAAGATGCCATCGAAGACGGTCTAAGCTTTGTTGAAAATGCCATTATCAAAGCGCGTCATGCGTCGAAAATTTCAGGCAAGCCAGCCATTGCAGATGATTCTGGCATTTGCGTACCTGTGCTTGGTGGCGCACCAGGGATTTACTCTGCGCGCTATGCAGGTGAACATGGCAATGATGCCGCTAACAATGCCAAGTTGCTTGCTGACCTCAAACCGCTCCGTAAAGAGGGTGAAGCCATCGAAGGGATGTTTGTATGTGTCTTGGCTTTGGTCCAACATGCAGAAGACCCACTCCCACAAATTTTCCAAGGGATTTGGCGCGGTGAAGTGATGGAAGCAGCACGTGGTGAAAATGGCTTTGGCTATGACCCACTGTTTTGGCTGCCTGAACTAAACGTTTCTAGCGCTGAATTATCAAAAGAAGAAAAAAATAAAATCAGCCATCGTGGTCAGGCGATGAAATTATTTAAAGCAAGTTTGAAATAATTTGAATTGGAGTTAATCTTAATGCCAAAGATTAACTCCAATCCCTGAATAAAAATAGAATAATTATGGCACTTCAACCGATACAGATCATATGCAACGCTTGCCATCACACTTCAACTGAAATCCCAACACGCTCATTTCTTGGTTTTCAAAAAATAAGCTGCCCTCATTGCCATGCGCAACTAACCTACCCGCTCACCTCAGGCTTTCGTACCACTTACGTTATTTTTGCAGTATTTATCGTGCTGTCGATCATGCTTAATCTGTCGCAAGGTCAGGTTGGATTTCCAGGCCTGATAGGTATCGCAATGATATACGCCCTCGTGCGTGATTGGCAGATTCGAAAACAGCTCAAGTAGTCGCCCTTTGCGGGCATCTATAATTCACTTTTCATTTTAAAGCGAAAAAAGATGCAAAATTAACCCATAAAAACTGACGACGATGCAGCTCATAATCGTGCCTGAAGCAATATAACGTGCCGAAGTGCCTGTTCCTTGATAATGCGTTTCTAAAGCCACAATATTGGCTGCAGGGGGTAAGCAGAACAGCATGAACATCACCCCAATATATTTCTCGATCTGGGGAATCGGAAGAAAGGCATAACTCAAACTACAGATCACCGCGCCAACGGTGAGTTTCATCGCATAAATACGACTACTGTTCATCAGATCACGCCACTGTACCTTAGTTTGGCGCAGCCACATGCCTAAGACGCACATCCCTGTGAAACTCATTCCAATTTTTGCAGCCTGATACAGCCAATCTAAGAGCTGATGTTCTTCTATATGCTGTAATCCAACTATTCGACAGACACCTGCAATCATCAAGGCAAATACAGGCGGTGACATCGCCACTTTTTGAATCACGCTCGACCATGGGAGTTGGGCTGAACTGACGGCTGTAACGGCCCACATATTGCCAAAGATAGAGCCACCGACATACAGAGCCACCATCGCTGCACTAATTTCAGGGCCAAACAGTGCTAAGGCAAAAGGAAAACCCAGCCAAGCCAAGTTCAAATAACTGACACACAAGGCACGTAAACTATCTTTTAACAGCCAGCGAAATAAATAAAACATCAGCACGGCAACACTAAAGCTAAAGAGCATGAGCGCTAAACTGCCTGCTTGATAGAACACCATGTTGTAGATGATTACGGCTGGAATAAAACAGCGTGCAAGTAAGCTAGAGAAAATCGATTTGAGCGACGCGGTTCCTGATAATGATGCCAATCCGAGGCCACTTAAAAAACCCAATATCGGAAGAAGAAACGCCACTACACCACCCTCACTGCTCAATCCATGCATAGTAACACTGAACATAAGCTTCGCGGCTGTCTTTAAACTGCAACATCTTGGTCACTTCACTGTCATCTACAACTGCTGAAATGTTGTGCAGACCAACAAGAGGATAACAAGATGGCTGGACTATCGATTTGGCATGTACTGATTTTTGCAATTGTGGTGATTTTACTCTTTGGTACATCAAAACTAAAAAACTTGGGCAAAGATGTCGGCGGCGCGGTCAAAGATTTCAAAAAATCGATGCGTGATGAAGACGCAGCAAATACACAGCTTAATGAGCCTCGCACGCTAGAGCATGAAGCTCAAAATAAAACCAATTCCTCAGTTCAAAGCTAAGGAGTTGTCATAATGCTTAATATTGGTATTAGCGAATTACTGGTGTTCAGCATTATTGCGCTGATCGTACTTGGCCCAGAAAAACTGCCTGAAGGTATCCGCTTTGCAGGTAAATGGTACGGGAAAGTTAAACGACTGATCAGTAACGTACAAACAGATATTGACCGTGAACTTCGCATGTCCGAACTTCGTGAAGAAATGCAACGTATTCAACAGCTCGAAGCGCGTATGCAAGCGCAGATGAATGAATTGCAACAAACGCAACATCCCATAGAACAGACTGCGCAAAAACAACAAGAAGCAGTCCTACCTGACAATAAAAATTTATCCCCACGTTATCAATACATCGAACGTGGTCAGAGCACGATCTTTGCCATGGTTACACCCCAAATGAAAATAAAGCACGAAATTAAAACAGATCAATCTGCTGCATTAAGCTCGACCGATGCATTAGCAGAATATCAGGTGGCCGTATGACAGATCTTTCACTGAACAATTCACAGAACACTGTGCCTGATTTGGAAGAAATGCCGATCACCAAACATTTGGTGATTTTGCGTCGGCATTTGATCAAAATTACAGGACTTATTTTGATTCTGTTCTTTTGTTTACTACCCTTTGCCAATCAAAGCTATCAATTGATGTCAGAGCCACTGCGTGCGCAGTTGCCGATGAACTCATCCATGATTGCAACGGATGTGACCGCCACCTTTATGGCGCCGTTTAAGTTGAATTTCTTTGTCGCGCTAATGCTCGCGATGCCCTTCGTGATTTATCAACTTTGGGCCTTCATCAAACCTGCACTGTATGAAAAAGAGCGGCATTTGGCGATGCCCTTATTATTTGGCAGCATCATCCTTTTCTATGCCGGTATTGCCTTTGCCTATTGGGTTGCCCTGCCATCCATCCTACATTTTTTTATGAGTGTTTCCCCTGAAACGGTCGCCCCAATGACGGACATCAATAGTTATTTAAGTTTTTGCTTAAAACTTTTTTTGGTGTTTGGACTGACCTTTGAGATTCCGATGATCACATTAATTTTGATTTTAATCGGGGTGGTGTCTACTCAAACCTTGGTGGAGAAGCGTCGTTTTATTATCGTCGGCTGTTTTTTTGTCGCCATGTTTGCCACGCCACCCGATGCGCTTTCGATGATCATGTTAGCCATTCCTATGTGGATGCTGTTTGAGCTGGGTTTGTTCTTTGGCAAGCTGATTGAAAAACGACGTGCATCTGCACCTTAAACAAACTTATTTTTCGACAATTTTGGTGAGTTTTACACCTAAGAGGCTGAGATAGCCTCTTTTTTTTATGCACCCATTTAATGTTTTGCAATTTACATGCAGCGAAATCTAAACGCCTATTTCATCAGTTTGCAACATTAGCTTCAAAGCATTGTCATATTTTATCGATAGTTTTATGTGATCAACTTTTACCCAGCACACCTTTGCCAGGATTTAAATTCATGACAAACATGCCATATAACGAAGATCAAGAACTTGATAACAACACTTCGGATAACCTTCATTTTCGTGACATTTTAGAACAACGCATCAGCCGTCGTAGCTTGATTACCAAGACTGCGAGTGGTGCAGTCGCACTTGCATTGGCATCTTCATTAACGGGGTGTAATGATGACAATGACTCAGATTCAAATAGCAATACCAAACCACCAGTTACCGATCCAAATCAAAAACCGACCAAGTTCAATTTCACACCGGTGAAAAAAAATTTAGACGATATTGTGACTGTTCCTGAAGGCTATCAAGCGCATGTGCTATATGCGATGGGTGACTCGATTAACCCTGCATACCCAGCGTGGGATGATAACAATGTTCCTTCTGGCCCGAGCTTCCAATTCCGCTCTGGTGACTGCCATGACGGTATGAGCTTCTTTGGTTTAAATACCACCTCTGGACGTTATGATGCCAAGCAGTCTGATCAAGGTTTGTTGGTGATGAACCATGAATACATCAACCCGACCTTCTTGCACCCGCAAGGCCCAACCAAAGTGGAAGATCGTCGCCCTGAAGATGAAGTTATCCGTGAAGTCAATGCACACGGAGTTTCTGTCATTCAAATTGAAAAAGACAGCAAGACTCAAGCCGTTAAACTGGTACAAAACTCTCCATTTAACCGTCGTATCACAGCATCGACCGTAATGGACTTTAAAGGCCCTGTTGCAGGCTCAAGCTTAGTCAGTACAAAGTTTTCAGCCAATGGTCAACAAACCCGTGGTACACACAACAACTGCGGTAATGGCTATACCCCTTGGGGCACTTACCTGACAACAGAAGAAAACTTCATTGGTTACTTCGCTCGTGCAAAAGACGATGATGCCAAACGTAGTCCTGCTGAAATTGTGGCACTCAACCGTTATGGCCTAAAAGCGGGTGCGAACTCGCGCTATGGTTGGGAAACAGCGATTGGAAGTAATGAGTCTCAAGATTTATATGACCGTTGGTCGGCGAATGTTACCGGTACTCAGGCAGCGGAAGATTACCGTAATGGTCCAAACACCTTTGGTTGGATTGTCGAAATCGATCCATTTGACCGCCGTGAAAACCCAGTAAAACGTACTGCACTGGGTCGCTTTGCACATGAAGACTGCCGTGCAAGTCGCTTGCGTGAAGATGACAACCTTGCGTTTTACATGGGCGATGACTCGCGCGGTGAATACATCTATAAATTTGTATCCGACCAAAAATGGAATAAAAAAGATGTCAACGGTGGCTATGCCGCGGGCGACAAATACATGAACAACGGTAAGTTATACGTTGCCAAATTTAACAATGACGGCAAAGGTCAATGGATTGAATTGAGCTATAACGTCAATGGTTTAAACCAAAGCAACAGCGTTTATCCGTTTAGCTCACAAGCAGATGTTCTGACCTTCGCACGTCTTGCCGCAGATGCTGTCGGTGCTACCAAAATGGACCGTCCTGAATGGGTCGCTGTGCATCCAGACAATGGTGAAGTCTATGTGACCCTCACCAATAACTCGAACCGTGGTACGACGCATGCACTAGATGCTGCCAACCCACGTAACTACATCGACCCTGAAGGTGGTAAAGGCAACGTCAACGGTCATATTATCCGTTTCCGTGAAGATGGTGATACAACCACAGCACTCAGCTTTACTTGGGATATTTACCTGTTTGGTGCTGAAGCAAAAATGGCGAGCAACATTAACTTATCTGGTCTAAATGACAATAATGACTTGTCATCACCTGATGGGATGTGGTTCGACCCACGTGGTGTGTTATGGATTCAAACCGATGACGGTGCTTATACTGATACCACCAACTGTATGATGCTTGCTGCGCTTCCGGGTCAAGTCGGTGATGGTACAAAAGCCACGACATCATCGGGTCAAGAAACCATTGTGGGTGCAAAACTGAATGATGAAAACTTACGTCGCTTCCTGACTGGACCAAAAGAGTGTGAAATCACAGGTGTAACAATGACACCTGACTACAAAGCGATTTTTATCAATGTGCAACATCCCGGTGAAGATTCAGCATCCTATGCTGAACCGACCAGCCACTGGCCGGCATCACAAACCAATGCTGCAGCGACCTCACGTCCTCGCTCAGCGACCGTTGTCATCACCCGTAAAGATGGTGGAGTGATTGCTGGCGAAGCGGTAGAACAAGCTCAGCCAACACAAAAAACCGCATAAAACACCTTTAAAAAATAAGCCGACGAATCGTCGGCTTTTTTTATACCTTTAAATGCACTTCTATCTGGGTGATCTGTCCTTGTTGCTCACCCTGCTGCTGTTTTTCCTGCCAATGCCACTGTGAATCCCGCATACACAATAAATTTGAACAGCGGGTGCCATACACCGGACTTTGAATAAAGGTTGAAGACAGCAAATGTTCCATTTCCGCCTGAATCCCAGTATTGGGTAACAATGATGGAATGATTTTACGTTCATCTTCCAAAATATCCCACGCAGCAGCGTCTATATCCGCCTGTGGTTGCTGGCTTTGTAGCATCGGTAAAAATTCTTGCGTGAAACGTTTGCGTAAATGTCGGGTCTTTTCCCAATGTTCAGTCATTAAACCATTGGATGTGACATACACCCCTTTGGCTAAGACTTGTGGTGCTTCACCGCGATTACTCATATAAACGGCTTGAGTGGCATCGCCAACGAATAAATTAAAGCCCGCATAATTACATTGGATTTGTTCAATTGCTTGCGCAAAACGAATGGGCGTTTGCTCAGATTCTAAAAATTGCTGAATCAAAGCACCACGTGAAGTGGGATATGCAGTCTGATCACGACCATCACGAAAATTGGTCACAATCGCCCAACGCCCTTGAGCGGTTATCCCCATCCATGTTCCACCAGACTGTAAGTCCTGCCCTGCAATAATCGGACTATCTACCCATTGCTTTAGGCCTGCCGTCGGTCGATGATAAAACTCATCACGATTCGAAATCAGGCAGAGTGGCATGTCATCCAAGACCTGCCAAGCAAAAGCCACAATGCACATATTCAACTCTCAATATCTTTACACATTGAATGTACAACATTTTTCAGCACATTCAGCTAAAATCTGTGCAAAACATAATGACAAGGAACAGCAATGCTGACATATCCAAATATCGACCCTGTGGCGATATCACTGGGGCCACTACAAGTTCACTGGTATGGTCTGATGTATTTATTGGCCTTTTTATTTGCATGGGGCTTGGCAAGCTACCGCGCAAAACAACGTGACGGCTGGAACGCAGAAATGGTCTCAGACCTGATTTTCTACGGTGCATTGGGTGTCGTGATTGGTGGACGCTTTGGCTATGTCTTCTTTTATGGTTTCGATCAGTTCCTTGCCAACCCACTGTGGCTATTCCAAGTTTGGACAGGCGGCATGAGCTTCCATGGCGGTTTCCTTGGGGTCATGATTGCCATGTTACTGTGGTGCAAAAAATATAAAATGACCTGGTTTCAAACCCTCGACTTTATTGCACCCTGCGTTCCAACAGGCTTGATGTTTGGTCGTATTGGGAACTTTATTGGTGGCGAACTGTATGGTCGTGCAGTGACCGATCCTAATTTTGCTTTCGGCATGATCTTCCCGACCGATCCACTTCAGTTGGTGCGCCATCCGTCGCAGCTCTATCAAGCACTCTGTGAAGGTTTAATTCTGTTTATTGTGCTGTGGTGGTTTAGTTCAAAACCTCGTCCACGTTATGCCGTTTCAGCTTTGTTCCTCATCGGATATGGTATCGCACGCTTCACCGTTGAATTCTTCCGTGAGCCGGACAATGGTCAACTGTTCATCGGATGGATGAGTAAAGGTCAGTTCCTGACAGTTCCGATGATTCTGATTGGACTATGGATGATGTGGTATGCCTACCAGAAAAAAATCTATGACTGGGGTCCACAAAAGAATCATTAATATTTTCTAAATGTCTTTAAGCAAGCGAGGTCTAAGCCTCGCTTTTTTATGCGCTGAAATTTATTCCTTCATACGCATTTACTCCACATGAAGTGACTGAATTAGACAACTGATCTGTGCTAAAGTTTATTCAGCTTATTTTTAAACTATCGATCCATGCTTGAATTTTGGTTTAACCCCAACGTTTCTGTACTTAAAAAAATCTTGTTTTTTATTGCGATGGTCGTACTGACCGGTGTTCTGTATTGGATGGAACCCCTAACACTTCAAGCCATTCTAATGTTCATGGGTACAGGCGTCATTTTCCTGATTTGTCGTTATTGTAAGATTCATTTTGCAGCAAAAAATCCAACAAGTTTGCTCTATCGTTTATTGACGTGGATACCGATTGCACTGCTGTTGGCACTGGTTTTTATCAATATGAATAGGGGTGAAATTCTGATCCCGGGTGCTCAAGGCATTGGCTTCATGGCTTTGGCAATCTGCCTGCTCTCCCCGATTTCACTGCTGAATAAAAACGAGAACACTTCGCCCGAAGGTAAAGTTTAAATGCTGACGTTTTGGTACTCTGAGCGCTGTAACCGACAAATCAAGCTTATCATTTGTATCAGTACCTGCGTGCTTATTTTTCTATGCGCTGAACAAAAACAACTAGATCCCCGCTTTGCGGGCTTCAGTTTAGCCATTGGTATGATGATTGATCTGCTTTATAAGCTCAGACAAGACAAACTAAAAACACTGTCTCAGTCATTAAAATGCGGTTTGGCTAGTTTGCCAATTTTATGTTTAGTGTGCTTAATTTATTTTCTACCCAATGAGCAACGCTGGATTTTAGCGCTGCAATGTGTGGGCTTTACTGCAATTGGATTATTTATCGTCTCGATCTACAGTCAGCGTGCAAAAAGGTTTGAAGACTAACCTTTTTTGCAGCCATGGGCTTTAATCTGCTAAGCGGTAATAGCTGTATTTCACATTTGGAGTTCGATAGACCGCATAACCCGCTTGACGATAATCAGACACCCAGTCCTTACCTGAATATGCTGCGATATGACCATAACGGCTACTTTGATTGCGGTCAATAATATAGATATCGCCTTTCTTAGGTCGATCAAACGCTAAATTAATTTTTTGATAACCAATTTTTTGTAATGTGCTGCCCCAATCTGCTGCGGCAACGGGGTGACCGTTAAAACGTGCCCCAGCGGACTCAAGTGCTAGACGAACACTGCGGGCACATTTCTGAGTACTGCTTTGGCGGGTAATGCCTTGTAAAAATCCAGTCAAACGATCGATATCGATACGCTGACCATTTCGGGATACCACATTTTTAGTCGCTGCTTTTTGAGTGGTATTGGACTTGCCCGTATTTTTACTCGCCTGAGAACGAATTATGATATTTGCCTGAACTGGAGCATGCACTTCACTCAAGTTTACATTGTGATCATAAGCCATTCTTTAACCCACACTCCCGCCTATATTTAGGCATTCAAAAATTTTAACGAGGGTGATAGTACCGCGTAAATCATGTTTTTTCATGTAAAAAATGTAAGATTTCTTAAACAAATCTTCACATTTAAATACGACCGTCTATTTTTAATTCAAATAGATTTATTTTTTATATCAGACTCTTAATCAAAAATAGTTGTTCAAAATCACCTCTTCATAATGAGAAAAATCACGTTTATTTTTTAATCAAACTTATCTGTATTTTTTTCAACGCTGCGAATGTAACATCGCTTAATATGTAAACAATAAAGCTTAAGTCTTCTAAGCTCATGCTTGATTTAACAGACATATAGTCTCGTTAACACTTGATGTAGTTGTTATGAATAGACGTCTTCAACTCAGACAATTCAGCGCTTGTTGCCTGCAAAATTTTCTCATCACCAAATAAACACCGTATGATTTTGATTTTTTAAACCTGACCATATTCAAGCGCCCATCGCAGTTCCTTCCACACGCAAAACAAGCTAATATGTGCCACAAGAAATTTAGCAAATTATGAGAGAGACATGCGCCAGTATTTAGACCTTTTACAACACATTCTCGACAACGGCGGCGACAAGGGCGACCGTACGGGTACGGGAACACGTTCTGTATTTGGTCATCAAATGCGCTTCGATCTTTCTCAAGGTTTCCCTTTACTCACCACCAAGAAAGTTCATTTCCGCTCTATCGTGATTGAACTGTTGTGGTTCCTTAAAGGTGATACCAATGTTCAATATTTGCAAGACAATAAAGTCTCCATTTGGGATGAATGGTCTACAGCAGAACAAACTGCACGCTTCGGTCGTCCTGCCGGCGAATTAGGTCCTGTTTACGGTCATCAATGGCGTAATTTCGGTGCAACCAAAAAAGCCGATGGCCTATATGAACAAGATGGTTTCGACCAAATCAAATGGTTGGTCAATGAAATCAAAACCAATCCTAACTCTCGTCGTCTAATCGTGTCTGGTTGGAACCCAAATGAGGCAGGTAATGTTGCATTGCCACCATGCCATACCTTGTTTCAATTTTTTGTCCAAAACGGAAAATTATCCTGCCAATTATATCAACGTAGTGCTGACGTTTTCCTAGGTGTGCCGTTTAACATTGCAAGCTATGCCCTGTTAACACACATGATTGCGCAAGTTTGTGGTCTTGGTGTGGGCGACTTCGTTTGGACCGGTGGGGATACACATTTGTATGCCAACCATTTCGAACAAGCGCAGTTGCAACTGACACGTGAACCAATGGGTCTGTGCCAATTAAAACTCAATCCTGAAATCACCGATCTTTTCGATTTTAAATTTGAAGATATAGAAATCGTAGGTTATGAATCACATCCTGCGATTAAAGCTCCAGTTGCGGTTTAATTTTTAGAAATCCCAACTGAAAAGCAAAATCCCGCTTTACCTCAAGCGGGATTTTGCATTCTAATAGACGGCAAATAATTCGGCTATTTGAGTTCAAACTATGGCATTTCAAAATTTAGAAATCGTGCACGTTGTCGCTATGGATCAGCAGTGCTGCATTGGTAAAGGGAATGATTTGCCGTGGCATATTTCTGCAGATTTACAACACTTTAAAACCATCACCCAAGGTGGTGTGGTGGTTATGGGACGCAAAACCTTAGAGTCTATGGGACGTACCCTACCGAAGCGTGTCAATTGGGTCATTACACGAGATAGCAATTGGTCATTTGAAGGCACCAAAGTCGCATATAGTATCGACGAGGCGTTAACGCAAGCTGTTGCTGATGTCGCGAGTTCAGAAAAACCAACGAGTTTGTTTATTATTGGTGGTGGTGAAATTTTTAAGCAAACCATCGGCATCGCAGACCGTTTAGAACTCACGCATGTTGAACTCGATGTTCAAGGTGATGCGCATTATCCTGAAATTCCTGCGGACTTTCAAAAAGTGGCATCAGAACAACACATCGACGACAAAACTGGGATTGCTTTTGAGTTCGCAACTTACCGAAAATAAAGAAAAATCTTAAGCTAAAAGAAAAATATGCAACAGAGTGACCAACAAGCAATGTTCAAAAAAATAGGGCGAAGTATTCTTCATGCTCTATTTAGTGTGTTTGTCCTCTGTTCTTCGATTTGGCTCTGTGCCGCCCTGTGGATACAGCAACCGGCAGGCTGGTTAGGCAGCCGCATTATCATTGGGATCTGGATCGCTTTTGCTCTAAGCATTTTAGGCATCTATATTACCCAACACTTTTTTAGCCGTCGTAAAGATGTCTTAATTTATATTGTGGGCTTTATCTGTGGTCTATTTTGGTATTTTGGCATGGAAGCACGCCAAGATCGTGAATGGAATCCTGAAGTTGCAGAAATTCTACATTATGAAAAGCAAGGCAATCTTGTCACCTTGCACAATGTGCGTAATTTCGACTGGCATGCCGATGGCAGCTATACCCCGCACTGGGAAACCCGCCAATATGACCTAAGTCAAATCAATGGCGTCAACATCATTACCTCGTATTGGATGGGGCCGCAAATTGCCCATACCTTGGTCAGTTTTGATTTTGCTGACCGACCACCGCTGACATTTTCGATTGAAATTCGCAAAGAGAAAAACGAAGAATTCTCTGCGATTGGTGGTTTTTTCCGTAAATATGAACTGAGCCTTATTGCATCTGATGAAAAAGATATCATCTATACCCGCAGCAATACACGCGGAGAACAGGTTTATTTCTTCCCCGTAAACATGCCAAAATCTGAAATGCAGGCGCTGTTTATTGAATATCTACATAAAGCCGATGAACTGCAGACTCAGCCCAAATGGTACAACACGCTCACCAGTAATTGTACAACACTGGTGTTTGATATGATTCAAGCGGTTTCCAAACATCAGCTTCCAACCGATTACCGCTTATTTGCATCGGGTTATTTGCCGAATTATTTGCATGACCTTCATGCCATAGACCAAAATTGGGATATGAAAACATGGTATCAAAAAGCCCATGTTAACCCTCGTGTCTCTCAAATCAAGCAACTGAGCAGTGAACAATATTCCAAATTAATTCGACAAGGTTTGCCGCATTCACAGTCCAATCCAAGCGCCAATCAATTGTAATTCTTAAATATTGATACAAATATGGCTAGCTTATCTGTGCGATATTTGCTTAGATAGTTGAAATGCTTCCACGGGGAAATTCCGATGCTAAAACAAATATTTGTTGCTGCAACTTTGGTTTCAACTTTAGTGGTGACAGGCTGTGAAAGCATGCCTGCACAAGACAACACCATAACTGAAAATTTAAACCTATTACAGAATCGTACTTGGATTGCCACTCAGATTGGCAACACTCCAATCAAAACAGCACCCAATGCGCATAATATTCCAAGCATTCAATTCGATGCGGCTTCAAAACGTGTCTCAGGTGCAGACGGCTGTAATCGTATAATGGGTGGCTATAATGCTGGCAAAGACACCATAACGTTTGGCCCGATTGCTGCGACACAAATGGCTTGTCTCAATAACAATGGGCTAGAGCGACAGTACCATGCAGCACTCGAAAAGGTAACGCATTATCAAGTTTTTGGAAAAACCTTGAAATTGCTAGACCGTCACGGCAATTTATTAATTCAATATGAAAGCGCTGTTCAACCGCGTTAAATTATTAAAAAAGTCTGCTTCGGCAGACTTTTTTATTCACTGTTCAGTCATGCCAGAGACATTTAATGCACATAAACTAGTGATTAGTATACAGACGTACATTGCAGTTTTTAGCTATAACCCCATATTAAACATCAGGGAACAAAATAGGATTTCACTATGCAACAAGCGGTATTTGGTGGTGGGTGCTTTTGGTGTGTAGAAGCAGTTTTTCTACAACTAAAGGGCGTGCAAACAGTCGTCAGTGGTTATGCAGGGGGAGTTACTCAGCATCCGAGCTATGAGCAAATCTGTGAGGGAAACACCCAACATGCAGAAGTCATTCAGATCAATTTTGATGACAGCCAAATCAGTTTTAGCCAATTGCTAGATGTATTTTTCGCAACTCACGATCCAACCACGCTGAACCGTCAAGGCAACGATGTCGGTACACAGTATCGCTCAGTGATTTTCTATCAGGACGAATCACAAAAGCAGCTGGCTGAACAACGTATTGAAGAATTAAAAGCTGAAGGCATCAATATCGTGACTGAACTGAGTCCAATGCCGACCTTCTACCCTGCCGAAGAATATCATCAGAACTTCTTTGCACGTAACCCAAACCAAGGCTATTGTAATTTCTCAATACCACCTAAACTCATGAAATTACGTAGCAAATTTCAAGACCTACTCAAATCTGAGTGATCTATTTGTACGACGTCTTTTCAAAATAGAGACATAAAAAAAGCGACATTTCAGTCGCTTTTTTTAGTTATCTTTGCTCAGTGCTTAGTTATCACTGGCAAAGGCGATATCGCTGAGTCCGGCTCCACTCGCACGCGACATCACTTGTGCAACTGTGTCATAACGTGATTCTTTATCGGCTTTTAATACCAATGCAGGCTTACGTTCTTGCTGACCAGCTGTATTTAGACGACTTTCTAAATCTTCGAGCGTGACAATATCACCATTCCAAGCGATATCACCCGCTGAGTTAATGCTGATGGTTACGCTTTCAGTTGGCAGATCAATCACTTCTGCAGTCGTTTGTGGCAAGGTTAATGGAATTGATGGGTTGGCAACAGTCGCAGTCACCAAGAAGATGATCATCAATACCAACATAATATCGATGAGCGGAATGAGGTTCATCTCATTCATGCCAGCATCGTTGTCTTCACCCAATTGAAAAGCCATTAAGCTTGACCTCCAGCTAAACTTTGCTGTGCAGTTTTCAAGTCTTCTTTCTTCGCTGCAGATTCTTGTTGCAACATAGTATCAATCAATAAACCATGCGCTTGATCTTGCAATTCATTCGAAAGTGTACGGTTAAAACGAACACAAATGTTATAAGCCAATACCGCAGGAATCGCCACAGCCAAACCAAGACCGGTCATGATCAAAGCTTCACCGACTGGAGTTGCCACTTGCGCTAAACCCGCTTGACCGCTTTTACCCACTGCTACAAGGGCATGGAAAATACCCCATACTGTACCGAACAAACCTACGAACGGTGCAATTGAAGCAATCGTACCCAATACAGATACGCCTTTTTCAGCATTAGCTTTTTCTACCGAAATTTGACGTAGTAATGCTTGTTCAGCCACAGCCTTACGTTGTTCAAAAGCCAAAGGAGCAAATTTCGCTTTCAGTTTGCTTAGTGCATCTGCAAGGTGGTTATACGCCACTTGTTTGAGCTGACGTGTGCCCATAATACGAAGAACGAAGATCGTCCAAGTCGCAATCGACATTGCAAGTAACACGAAATACAGTGTTTTGCTGACTGCATCTGCATGTTGCCAATAAACTGAAAAGTTCATATTCGAACTCCTAATGGGTTAGCCGGAATCTTAATTAAGTTTAAAGTTAAATGGTTGATCAACCCGCGTCGGAGTTGCCACACCATTATCAATATATTTGGATAAACGTGCACGCTTCACTGCAGCAGTCACTTTACGGTTTACAGCAGCGCTACAAGTCGAGTTTTTAATCGTTGCTGATTCGACTTTACCTTCAGCACTTGCAGCAATCGCAACTTCAACTGTACACGACGCTTTTAATTCACCATCTTCAAATTGAACATTCGGTTTCTTAATCCAACTGACACCATTACCAATGCTCACAGTTTTAGGTGTCGGTGGCGCAGGTGGTGCTGGAGGCGCAGGTGGTGGTGCAACAGGTGCCGGAGGTGTTGGTTCAACACGAACGACTTTCGTTTCAGAAACCACAGTTGAAACAACAGGTGTTGGTGGTACGTTTTTGACCGCTTCAACAGTTGGTTTCGGCGCATCTTTCTTTTTCACCTGTTCCACTTTTTCCACTTTCTTCGGTGGAGGTGGTAAAGGCTTATCTACAATTTTAACTTCTTTTGGCTTTGGTGGCTCTTTCTTCGGTTCTGGTTTTGGCTTCGGAGGTTCTGGTTTTTTCTCTTCAACAATCTTCACAAAGCGAACTTTAATCGGATCTTTTTCGATCGGTTTAAGTTCTGGTGCTTTCATATTGCTGACCGCCCACAATACCCCCATATGCCCTACCACAACAGCGAGAAGCGCAGTAATGATTTTCTTTTTCATCGGGTTAGGTGATTGCATCATTGGAGCGGGAGATTGACTCATTAAACTCAGTTACCTTGAAGAAGCGATTGCATTTATTTTGTCAAAAATACAATCATGCTCATCGGTTAGCACAATTAAAGTACGGCAATAATAAATGAGAAGTGTTTTCATTTGCAACTATTAATTCGTCAGTTTTAATGACTTTTTTTAATCATAATATAAAAAAGGCATACCTAAAGTATGCCCTTTTATTCAAAAATTCATCTCGTTTTATTGAAATACAACAGTTTTATTACCATCGACAATAATACGATCTTCAAGATGCCATTTGACTGCACGTGCGAGCACATTACGCTCTACGTCCTGACCTAACTCGCGCAATTGTTCAACGGTAAAGTCGTGACTTACACGCTCTACGTCTTGCTCAATAATCGGACCTTGGTCAAGATCAGCAGTTACATAGTGCGCTGTTGCACCAATCAGTTTCACGCCTTTTTCATGCGCTTGCTTATATGGGTTCGCACCAACAAAGGCTGGGAGGAATGAATGGTGAATGTTGATCACTTTCATTTCCCATTTTTGAACAAATTCTTCGTCTAAAATTTGCATATAACGAGCAAGAACGAGTAAATCATTGCCTTGCATCAACTGATCAATTTGCTCATAAGCTTCACGTTTGTTTTCTTTATTCACAGGAACAACTTCAAACGGAATACCGAAATTTTCTACAGATTCACGTAAAGCATCGTGGTTAGACACGACTTTGGTGATTTCACATGGCAAACCACCACGTGCATGACGCCACAACAGCTCAAGCAAAGCATGGTCAACTTTTGACACCAAGATACCGACTTTCTTCACATCACTGACTAAAGCTAAACGCCAGTGCATGTTGTAACGCTCAGCAACATTGCTCGCAAATGTTTGAGTTAGACTTTCTTTACGGCTTTGTAAATTGTCCAATTCGAACTCAACACGCATGAAGTATCGCCCCCCTTGAGCTTCAGTCGCGTATTGATCAAGTGCGGTAATATTTGCTCCCTGATGATACAAAAAGCTCGATACAGCTTGCACAATCCCTGGTTTATCTTCACAGGTAATGAGTAAGCGTGCTGTGTTAGCGGTCGACATATTCATGTTGGTTTATATCACTAATCAGTTAAATTGAAAAAAGAGCCGAGTATTCTAACGCTTTTTAAAGCCAGACTAAATAGTCTTATTCAGTAACCTGATGCTTTACGTTTGAAAGACTTGCAAATAAGTCCGACGGCCCTAAAGTTTCGAGCAATCGCTCATAGGTTTCACGGCTTTCACCACGTAGATATGCGCCTTCTAAGAACACCATTTGTCGCAGTGCTTGCCACACCCACTTTTCTTCCAAAGTGTTGGAGTCGGTAATATGGCCCGACATATAAAGGAAGTTGGTCCAGTTGGTCAGCACGATCCACAAATTAATGGTTAAGGCCTCAATTTCAGAATCAGTCATCTGCATTAAACCTGCATCGACAAAGGCACGATAAATTTTCTGGCCTTGTTGCATGACTTGACCAGCAAAACGTGGATACATTTTACGGAAATCTTCATTATTTTCGACCAAGTGATAAACATCACGATGTAAAAAGCGATAAGCCCATAATTGGCTACTTAATACTTGAAAATAGCGAATTTTATCATTGGCATCTAATTGACGATCATCAGGAAGCGCTAACATTTCTAGCGTTTCTTGCTGATATTGCTCCATTAATTCCTTAATAATTTCACTTTTATTTCGGAAATGGTAATACAAGTTACCTGGGCTCATTCCCAGTTCAGCAGCAATATGATTGGTTGTCACTGAACGCTCGCCACGCTCATTAAACAACTGCAAACTCAGCTGCAAAATACGTTCTTTCGTTTTTAAGGTTTTGGTGTGAGACATCCTAAAACAACCATTTATTTCAAAGCATTAGAACACTAACACATAAAGTAACTTGACTATTTAGAGTATTTGCTCTAAAAATTAATTAATCGCTAATTTGGATATGGTCGTGCGACATGAATAGTCAAACAAAAACAACTTCAATGACACCACATTCTTTTGATCACCAGCATCTCAACAATATGTTGGAACAGCAGAAACAATCGTATTTACGTTACCCATTGCCTACAGCGAAGGAACGTATTGACCGTTTGGCTCGGCTTAAGCGTATCTTAGTTAAGTATCAAGATCAATTTGCTGATGCAATTAATCAAGACTATGGTAACCGTTCTATTGGTGAAACCAAGATTGGTGAGTTGCTCACATGTCTTGAACACATCAAATATTATAGCAAGCATTTGACAGACTGGATGAAACCATCCAAACGCCATGTCGGAATTATTCATCAACCTGCAAAAGCATGGGTGCAATATCAACCGCTTGGTGTCGTCGGCATTATTACGCCATGGAACTACCCACTGCTTCTTTCTATAGGCCCACTGATTTGTGCTTTGGCTGCGGGCAACCATGCCATGATCAAAATCTCGAGTGCCTCTGCGGCATTCGGTGATGTATTAGAAAAAGCCCTCGCAGAAGCATTTCCTCAAGAATTGGTCGCAGTCGTCAATGGTGGTGGCCCAATTTCAGATGCGTTTAGTCACCTTGCCTTCGATAAAATGATTTTTACTGGCTCGACCAATGTCGGTAAAACTGTCATGGCTGCTGCGTCTGAAAACTTAGTTCCGGTGATTTTAGAATTAGGCGGAAAGTCACCTGTATTGGTTCATCCGTCTATTGACCTTGCGGATGTTGCACAGCGTCTTGCGGTTGGTAAACTTTGGAATGCAGGTCAAACTTGTGTTGCACCTGATTATGTGTTCTTACCTCGTGGTAAAACTGCTGAATTTTTAGATCACTATAAAGTGTGCGTTGAAGCTATGTACCCAAGTATTGCTCATAATCAGGACTACACCTCGATTATTAATGACAAGCAGTACAAGCGCCTACAAGGTTATTTAGAAGATGCACGTGATCAAGGCGCACAAATCATCAGTTTTAACCCAAAAAATGAAGATGTGGACGCTGTACGTAAAATTGCACCGACTGTTTTAACGGGTGTCACTCCAAACATGCAAATTATGCAGCATGAAATCTTCGGTCCGATCCTTCCGATCATGGAATATGATCAAATTGACGAGGTTATTGCTTTTATTAATAGCCGTCCTCGTCCACTTGCTTTATACTATTTCGACTTTGATCAGGCACGTGCCGACTATGTCGCGACACGTACCCATTCAGGACATTTCGGACAAAACACGGTATTAACCCATGTGGCTCAAGATGACCTGCCTTTTGGCGGTGTGGGGGCTTCGGGTATGGGGAAATATCATGGTCCAGAAGGTTTCTTCAGTTTGTCGCATGAACGCTCGGTGATGTCGAATCCAAAACTCTATAGTTTGAAATTCATTCTTCCACCGTTCAATAAGCCGATTCACAAACTGATTTCGAAGACACTTCTTCGATAAACGATCAAGGCATGAACGATCACACTAGGTGATCGTTCGTTTTATGCAAAATCGCTTGTCTTTTAAGCGCATTTTTGATATAAAACGCCCCTTGAATGAATTCAATGTTTTTTTTGACTGGCCATACAGATTTGCTGTTGGCTAAATCAATGGAGTTACACCATGTCTAAGGTTTGCCAAGTTACCGGCAAGCGTCCAGTCGTTGGTAACAACGTCTCACACGCCAACAACAAAACTAAACGCCGGTTCGAGCCGAACCTGCATCACCACCGTTTTTGGTTAGAAAGCGAAAAACGTTTCGTACGTCTTCGTCTAACTACTAAAGGTATGCGTATTATCGACAAATTGGGCATCGAAAAGGTTGTTGCTGACCTACGTGCTCAAGGTCAAAAGATCTAAGGAGCTACGAACATGCGTGATAAAATTCGCCTAGTTTCTTCTGCTGGTACAGGTTATTTCTACACTACCACTAAGAACAAACGTACTATGCCGGAAAAAATGGAAATCAAAAAATTTGATCCAAAAATCCGTCAACACGTAATTTTCAAAGAAGCTAAAATCAAATAATTTTAGTTTTTTGAAAAAAACGACCTGCTTAGGTCGTTTTTTTTTGCATTTTTTTTATTCGAATTGCTAAACTTTCAAAATGCTTTTGGCACTTTTTGTGCTTGTCTTTTTTACCCTTAACTTAGGCTTAAGGAGTTTTTAGTGCCTCATGATGTAGAACTCATAATATTACTTGCTGTTGGCTTTGGTTTTGCCTTAATTTTTGGCTATATAGCTGCGCGCCTGCGACTTCCTCCCCTCATCGGCTATCTGATTGCCGGTATTATTATTAGCCCAAATACGCCTGGAGTAGTTGGTGACATCCATCTCGCTAACCAGTTGGCCGAACTCGGTGTCATGTTCCTGATGTTTGGCGTGGGTATGCACTTTTCACTCAATGATTTGATGCAAGTCCGTCGTATTGCTTTGCCCGGTGCCATTTTACAAATTGCAGTGGCGACCTTACTGGGTATGGGAATTTCCATGCTTTGGGGCTGGAGCATGGGCTCAGCCTTAGTGTTTGGCTTAAGTTTGTCGTGTGCAAGTACGGTGGTTCTCCTCAAGGCTCTCGGTGACCGAGGCTTACTTAACTCCGTGAATGGTAAAATTGCTGTAGGCTGGCTCTTGGTTGAAGATCTGGTCATGGTCTTGGTTCTGGTCTTACTCCCTGCCACAGCAGTATTGCTTGGTGGACAGCCACTCACAGAAAGTAGTGCAGATGAAAATATCTGGCTCACCCTTGGTATTACCTTACTCAAAGTGGCAGGTTTTATTGCCTTTATGCTAATCATTGGTAAACGCTTAGTGCCAATGATTATGCAAGTGGTTGCGCGCTTAGGCTCACGTGAATTATTCACGCTCACCGTGGTTGCAGCAGCCGTGTCTATTGCCTTTGGTGCCTACAAGGTATTTGGTGTATCCATGGCACTGGGCGCATTTTTTGCTGGGATGGTAGTCAAAGAATCGGACTTTAGTCACCGTGCAGAAGAAGAAACCCTTCCGCTTCGTGAAATTTTTTCGATTCTGTTTTTCGTCTCCGTCGGCATGCTGTTTGATCCACGGATCTTGATTGAACAACCGCTTCACGTCTTAGCTGTGGTCGGCATTATCATGATTGGTAAGACCATCGCTGCAATGGCGTTGGTGTTGTTCTTCCGTTACCCCATCAATACCGCATTAACCGTTGGGGCGAGTTTGGCGCAGATTGGTGAGTTCTCATTTATTTTGGCGACCTTAGGTGTATCTCTAAATCTCCTTTCAATGGAAGGTCAAAATCTGATACTGGCAGGCGCTTTAATCTCGATTACGCTGAATTCATTTATATTTTCTGCAATCGAGCCTATGCAGCGACTCATCCGTGAGCGCTCGAATTTGGCCCGTTTACTGGAACGTAGTAGTGACCCATTGGCCATGTTGCCGGATGAGGTCTCACAGGATTATCTGCGTGATCAGGTGGTGCTGATTGGTCATGGTGAAGTCGGTCGTCGTATTACCCGCGAATTAATGAATGAAAACATTAAAGTGGTTATTGCTGAAGAAAACCGTGAAATCGTGGAAAACTTGCGGGAAAAAGGCATCGCTGCGGTATCCGGTGTAGCAACAGAACCTGGGGTTTTAATTCAAGCCCATATTCAACACGCACGCCTTTTGGTCATTTCACCTATGGATATTTTAGATATTCATAAAATTGTCGATATTGCTAAAATGCTGAATCCGTCTATCCAAGTATTGGTTTGTGCGGAAAGTAAAGAAGAAGCTGAAGTCATTCGTCGTGACAATATCGGTGAGGTTTATTATGCCAAAGAGGAAATGGCGAAAAATATGAGCAATCATATTTTAAATCAAATCCAAATTGCCCATCACCAAACTCCGACACACTAAACTAAGTTCCTAATTAAGTTCTTATGGGCAATACCCAAAAGGCGATGCATTAAAGCATCGCTTTTTTTAAACTGATATAATTCATTAATTTTAAAATTACAAATAATTGAATTTAAAAAACATATTGATAAAATAAGCATCAAACGAAGCATCATGTTAAATACTTCAAACAAGATACGAGATAAACATGTTCATTCTCTATTTAGGCTTTGCCATTATTTTAATTGGCGGTCTGGGCTTTCTCATCGCTGCATTTAAAACCAGTATTTTATGGGGACTGGGCTGTCTATTGTTTTATCCCATTTCCATCGTCTTTCTGATTCTGTATTGGCAAGATGCCAAAAATCCTTTTTTCTTACAGTTCATCGGGGTCTTTATTGTATTTTTAGGTTCGATGCTGATCTCACCTACTGAACTGGGCACAGTCTAAGTGCCATTTTGGATATAAAAAAACACACCAAAAGGTGCGTTTTCATTATCATGATCCGCAAAGTCAGCAGCTATATGATTAGCTCATATATTTTGGCTTTTCATCAACCACTTCGGCATGCCATTCATCCACTTGTTTTTCTAACAGACCAAACAATGCAGCCTGAATCATTTGCTGAGCGATCACACTCATTTGATCGCCCAAAATATTGCGTAATTCTTCATTGAATTGGATAGTCACCAAAGGCTCTTTTTCTGAGCCTGCATTACGCAATGCCAACTCACCACCTTCCAATTGAACCAGCTCTAAAATTGCTTCCTGGTTCCCAAAGAGTTCTTTCAACTGTTCTATAGACATATATCCCTCCATGCGCAACATGGTGATAAAGGCATCTGCACTTTGTATTACTTAGATAATCTTATATCGGGTTAAATAAATTTATTTCAAGTAGCAATAGTCCGATTAGAACTCCACCATCTCGTTACGAAATCCATCAATTAATTGAGTTAGATCACGATGCCATTCACGCAAAATAGCGGTATCTGGCAACCATGCTTGCGGTGTTTGGGTAACTTTAATAATTAAATTTGAAGACGTTTCATCTTCTGGCTCTGGTGCAGACGGTTCAGGTGCATATTGACACATACGATGTGCGCGTTTCAGCTCTGCAATAAAGCCCTGCTTTGCCAATTGCTGCATAACAGTCACTTCAGGTGATACCTGACCTTTTTCAGCCATCAGCGTTTCAATCGACTTTAACGTGGGCGCAGGATCATTTAAACGATAGTAACGCACCAACTCTTGTAAAAACGCAAGTACTGCACCATGCAAATGAAAAACCGCTGCTTCGCGATAAGCCTGAGCTTGTTGAACATGATCGGTCTGCTCGGCTTGCTGACATGCAAGACGGCTAAAATATAACTTTTGATTGGTACGATCAGCATGAAAGCGAGCAACACGAGACATGAACAATTCCCTAAATTTTGGCGTTTTTCTACATGAATAAGCTTAAACGGATTTTTAGGAAATTCACAATAAATATTATGGATGATCGATTTCAATTAAATAAATGTCACGCTTTGCGGGAACAGGCATATCCCAATCAATCATCCTGATATTTTCCAGACGCCAAGCCCAGTACCCTGCTGCCCAATATGTCGCCTGCGCTTGCTCTACCTCTGTTTCAGTCCATGCATGAACGTCATATACATCGACCATCGCCACTGCACGTCCAATATCTTCATCTCCGCTTTCATGTAAGTAGCGTTGATTTTCCACGATCACTAAATCTTTTAAAGGCAAATGCTCAGGCCGCCATGAGCGGACTTCAAGCGTTTTAAGCCCGCACGCAATGTTCGAACCAGATGGCGCAACAATAGACAAAGCCGAGTAGCATTTTTTCATAGATCACCGATAAAAAAAGGAGCGTAACGCTCCTTTTTAAATTTATGCTTTAGGCTTATCTTCAGCCGCTTTTACGCGAATACCTGCACCTTTGACTTTCAAAGTATTCAGGCCTTTAATCGCTTTTACAGCTTCACGACCATTTGGCATTTCGACAAAACCAAACCCTTTCGATTTACCTGTGCTTGCATCCATAACAACAACAGCAGACTCTACTGCGCCAAATGGTTTAAACAGTTCAACCAATTCTGCTTCAGTAACTGAACGCTCTAAGTTACGTACTAAAATTTTCATTCAATCTTCCAAATAGACAGCATCATCAAAAAGCATTTGTCTATTTTGCTTTTTAACTTGCGTGTAAATCACGTCAAAAATCTATTTTAATCGAGATCGATACCAAAATCTAAATTAATCGATTTTCTTTCGATTAACGCACTTTTTACGGTTTGCTGACGGGTTTTATAATGTGTTTCCAAACTACATAGGTTTCGAGTTAAATCATTCATAAAGTAACTTTCTACTTTACGCCCTTGCTCATCGACAGTTTCACGCGCCCAGTGGTTCAAATTTTGCTTAGTCAAAATCAATTCATTTTGCGCACGTGTCAGCGCCACATATAACACGCGGCGCTCTTCTTCCACTTCATCGAAATTGCCTTGGGCACGTGCATGCGGGTATTGCCCTGGTGTGACATTCGCCACATAACAGACTTTTTGCTCCGTTCCTTTTGCCGAATGAATGGTAATTAACGTCACGACATCACTGTCAGATTGGCGTTCAATTTCAGAAATGGAAACTGGATCAAGGACATATTCTTCTAAGAATTCACTCAACTGCGTATGTTTGGATGCCAATTGTTTCACCAGATCAAAATCACCGACACGGCGGTTCCAATCTTTTTTATAGTTTTCTTCCAGCTGCTCAGAAATCGCTTGAACAGCCAAGCTTACACATTCTTTGACCTGATCTTTCAACACCGACATTTGCTTCATCATCAGAATCGCTTGGTCAGGTACTTTGCCAAAATTTTCTAACTTGGTTGCAATGGCTTGCATTTCTGGCTCAAGTAAAATCTGCTGCGATAACTTACTCGCACCGACATCACCCACACCATTCCACAAGGTTAAAAAGCGCATCCACGCGATATCATCTAAAGGATTGGCCACTACACGCAGCACACTGAGCAAGTCTTTTACATGGGCTGTTTCAAGTAATTTCATGCCGCCAATAAAACGATACGGCACGTTTGCGGCAATACAGGCTGCTTCAATATGACGAGCGGCAAAGCTTGAACGCACAAGCACCATATGATCCGACCATTTGCTGCCTTCGAGGTAATGACGTTCTTTGATGTCGATGGCAATCCATTTGGCTTCATCAAACTCATTCGGGAAAATATGCATTTTCGGCTTAATCCCTTCCCCACGATAAGCATCTAAGCGTTTGTCATATTTAATTTCGCTTTCATCCAACAACCAATTCGACAAGTCTAAAATTTCTTGGGTTGAACGATAATTTTTTTCGAGTTTGAAAATCTGTGCGTCGGGTACACGCTCTTTGAAATGATGAATATTTTCAAAGTCTGCACCACGGAAGCCGTAAATGGACTGTGCATCATCGCCGACACAGAACAAGCTGACACGTTCTTTTAGTGGCTCAAGTAACGCCCATTGCAGCGGATTGGTATCCTGCATTTCATCAACCAACATGTGGCGACAAATTGAAGCGACATAATCGACCAGTCCATCTGATTCCGCCAAGGCTTTCGCCACAATCGCCAAGATATCGTCATAATCTAAAAAACTACGCGCACGTTTACGAGCTTCGTATTCTTTCATGATATCCGCGATTTGATCTTTTAACGCAAAGTACTCAGGCATTTGCTTTTCCATGGCAATGCTGAGTTTTTGACGGGTATTCCGCGCAAAGGAATACAGATCACAGAGTTCTTTCGGCTTGGGCAAGTAATTGGGGTTTTTCTTATCATCACGACCACGAATCAGACGGAACATCATGAGCTGATCATCACGATCAATAACCGAAAACTGTTCTAGACCAAAGGCTTTTGGAATGCGGCGCAATAGGTACATACAAAAGGTATGAAAGGTTGATGCACGTAGCCCTTTAGCTTGCTCACCCAGAGCCAACTCCACACGAGCGACAATTTCACTGGCCGCACGGCGAGTAAAAGTCAAAATTTGAATTTGATTAGCAGGCACGCCTTGATCAATTAAATAAGCTGCACGCGCCACGATGGTTTTGGTTTTACCACAACCTGCTCCTGCCAAAACCAAGCTATGCTGTGCTTCTGTTGTTGCGGCTTGTTTTTGTTGAGGATTTAATTCATCAATCAGGTTGGCTAAACTCATGTGTACTCATCATTTCATGGATAGGTATAGTTTAGCAGATTGAAAAAAAATACATGTTAATGTAGGATCAAAATTACAACTAGAAAAAGATAAGTTTATGAAAAATTTTAAGCTAATTAGCCATTTCCTTCAGCCAGTTTTATTACTTTTAATATTTACAAATCATCCATCTTATGCAAAAAAAATTGACTCAAACTGAATTTGATCACTTGATAAGTAAAAATAATCAGAAAGGAATTCAACTCCATGATGATCTAGCTGTAGCTCTAATTTCTGGCAATCATAAGCTTATATCCGATAATTTATGTGCAACTTATAAAATGAGTAAAGCACAATATGAAATTGCTTCAGAGAATTCTGAATTATTAAAAGCGAAACGGGCAAAAGAAAATGCAATAGAAAATATAAAAAACATTGAAAATATAATTCCAAAAAATCAAAAACCAATGGAAAAATATTGCAAAGATTCTCAACCAAATTAATCATATTTTCTAACTATGATTATCTTAAAACTCGCTAGATGCATTCATAAATTTTACCTTGATTTTTATTTCAAACATCTCATCACATTTCGACAGCAATGTTCCAAATTTAGTTCCGCATTTTTTAATGCATCTTCCAACTTACAATCTGGTGGATTAATCCCAACAATCTGTGTGAAACCTAAATCATAGAGTTCTGCTATCCCCTCACCCACTAGACCAGTAAAGGCGATCACAGGTTTATTAAACTTTTTTGCAACTTGCGCCACACCAAATGGCGTTTTACCGAACTTAGTTTGATGATCAATTTTCCCTTCACCTGTCAGCACATAATCTGCCTGTGCTATTTTTTCCTTCAACTGACTTTGTTCAATGACCAATTCCACACCTGATTGCATCGATGCACCCGCAAAAGCCATCAACCCAAAACCTAATCCACCTGCAGCACCTGCACCTGCTACATCACGTAAAGCACAACCCAGAGTCGCTTCAACGACATCGGCATAATGACTAAGGTTCTGATCTAACTGACGCACCATCTCCTGCGTTGCACCTTTTTGCGGGCCAAAAATATGGGATGCGCCATTTTCACCACATAATGGATTAATGACGTCGCTGGCAATGATAATTTCTGTATGCGCTAAACGTGAGTCGAGCTGCGTCAAATCAATACTGTTAATTTGATCAAGACAACCACCACAAACTGCTATTTCCAAGCCATTTTCATCTAAAAATTGTGCCCCCAAGGCCTGCGCCATACCTGCACCGCCATCATTGGTCACACTCCCGCCCAAGCCAATGATAATTTTACTTACTCCGAAGTCTAGAGCAGCCTGAATCATTTCGCCCGTACCATAAGTTGACGTCAGTAAAGGATTTCGCTGAGCCATATCGACAAGATGAATACCATTGGCTTTTGCCATTTCAATCACCGCAGTTTTTCCACCGTCGATCAAACCGAAATACGTCGTCACACGTTGATTGGGCAAAGGACCTGTAAGCGCTATCGTCACTTTTTGACCGTCGCAAGCACTGAGTAACGCATCTACAGTTCCCTCACCGCCATCTGCCATTGGCACAGCGATGACATTTGCATCAGGTATGAGCTTTAAAATTGCACGCCGCATCGCGTCACAGGCTTGTTGAGCACTCATACTTTCTTTAAATGAATCGGGCGCAAGAACAAAAGTGGTCATCTAAATGCTCAAAATAAAACTTGTCCTCAACCATAACGGTTTTAAAATAGCAGGTATATCTAAAAACATCAGAAAGGTTCGAAATGTCACGAATCAATCTAGGTCAGTCTGCACCTGAGCTATATAAAAAAGTCGCAGAACTTGATGCACTGGCAATG
The DNA here is from genome assembly GCF_013418745.1 of Acinetobacter sp. YH12126. Classification (NCBI taxonomy): domain Bacteria; kingdom Pseudomonadati; phylum Pseudomonadota; class Gammaproteobacteria; order Moraxellales; family Moraxellaceae; genus Acinetobacter; species Acinetobacter sp. YH12126. The sequence goes on from NZ_VPBM01000002.1 coordinate 45,417, forward strand.
AAAAAAATAAATGAAGCTGGCCTAAGTGAAGGATTAGCTCATTTACTCAAATTACGTGCATCCCAAATCAACGAATGTGCGTTCTGTATTCGCATGCATGCGCAAGATGCACTTAAAACAGGTGAAAGCATTGAACGTATTAGCCTACTCAATGCATGGCGTGAAACTGCGTACTACGATGAAAAAGAACGTGCGGCTTTAAGCTTGATCGAAGCGATTACATTGATCGCCGAAGGCCAAGTTCCCGATGCAGTTTATGAAGATGCTCTACCCTTTTTAACGGATGATCAAATCAGTGCGATTGAATGGCTCGCAATTGTCATTAATACATGGAATCGTATCGCAATTAGTAGCCGCTATAGCGTGAAACCTTAACGGGTTGTACACATTTCAAGTGAATAAAAAAAGAGTGCCTCAGCACTCTTTTTTTATTTATCGGATCCGCAAGCAGCTTACTGCTCTGCCGAGCTTTTCGGCACTTCACGTCGAATATAAGAAGCCAAAGTAAGGTAGTTGACCCCTTGGAATAAAATATCAACCGCCAAGAATAATCCTAATACCCAAAATGGCGCATCAGGCGACATCAAAATGATCACACCCGTAATCAAGGTCAGTAGCCCTGAAAATAGTGTCCATCCCCAACCTTGAAATGCTCGAAATAGCACAGCATTAAAGATACGAATGACTCCAGCAATGATCAAAATAATCGCCAATAAATTGGTCAGGACAATGGCCGTTTTGACAGGCGTTGTAAATGCATAATAACCTGCGACCAAATACAGCACACCAAATAGTGCCCAGAACCAGCGGTAACCGCCTTCAAAAATTTTAAATGCTGCAATGAAATGGATTACGCCACCTAACATCATCAGCACACCAAAAATATAAATCACCGTAAGTGTCGCAAATGGCAAAGCTGCCAAAAGGACCAATCCGAAGACCGCCAATAAAGCACCTAAACCGAGATACCACTTACGGTTTTCATGGAGCTGACTGCGAATTAAATCGTTGCCTACTGTTCTCATGTTTTTTCTCAAGTTATTCGTTATTCAATGGATTATGCAACTTTATGATGAAGAAAAATGAAAGAAAAGTCCAAATCTTATCCACACTGCCAATTGAAACTGTGGATAAAATACGCTTTATCCACATTATTTTTTCCATCCCACTTCAATCGCTGTGACGTCATTCACCACAGTATCAGCTAAATCTTCAGGCATTTTACTTTGCGTCTGTGAGGTAGGAATATGCCCTGCCATCAGTTCAGCTTTACTTTGCGGAAACAAAGGCTGCCTTTGGGGTTCTGCATAACCGATAGGGAAGATTGGCTGACCTGTGGCCAAATCATACTTATCAGTTGCACCAAAAGCGTGTAATAACTCATGGGCTAAAACGATTTTATTCTGCGCTGTCTGTTTATTCGATGCAAATAAATTCACCGATCCAATCCGACCATTTTCCAAAGCTGTGGAATGTTTAAGTACTTTGGTTTGAGTCGGATCGTAATAATTTAAAAATAGCGTCACACTCGAAACACCATCTACATTTTCATGCTGCTGCCAAGCATAGTAGCGGAATTTCAAACTCCATAAGATAACGTCCAACATACCGGCGTCATTGGGTACTTTGGGAGGTAAAACTTTCAGCTCGCGACCTAACTTAAAATACACATAAGTCGGTTGCCCTCGGTATTTCTGTGCTGTCGCTTGTAAATATTGTTGAACATCGTTTAAATCATTGACAGATAGCTGCTGTATATAAGCTTGTGTGCTCTCTCGACCATCTGCATTAATTGGATGTAACAACACAAAGATCGGTTTACTCCAGTCTTGATTTTTGTCTTTATAGGCATTGACTGCGACAACCAATAAAATCAGCAATAAGCACAGTACCCGAATTTTTTTCCACATTTTAAATCGTACTCTGCTTTTTTATCTTTCTTAAATACATTTGACTCATTTCTATTTTTGTTTCAAACAAATTTAGCGTTTTAATTAGTCCAGATAATTTTGCTCGACCGTAGTTTCTAGAATCAAAGTCAGGTTTGACTGCGCTGATATATTGCCCAACCATACTTAAATTGGCCCATCCATTTTCATCCGCATTATCTTTCACAGCTTTATAAATCAAATTTAAAGTGGGTTTATCAATGATTTCAGTGATTGTATTCTCTTTAATCTGCACAGATGGCTTTGGTTCACTTACTTTTGTATTTTCAATGACTTCTTTAATTGGTGAAACAATAAGATCTTCTTCAGTATTTTTTAGCTCATTATCTTGCAGTAAGTTTTCAACATAAATAAATTTATCACATGCTTTTTTAAATGCCTCTGGCGTCGACTTTTTTCCAAAACCGTAAACACTTAGCCCATTTTCACGAATTCTAGATGCTAAAGGGGTAAAATCACTGTCGCTTGAAACAATACAAAAGCCATCCAATGCACCTGCGTACAGCAAATCCATCGCATCAATGATCAAAATCATATCCGTTGCATCTTTGCCCTTTGTGTAAGCAAACTGCTGAACAGGTGTGATTGCATGAGGAAGTAAGACTTCACGCCAATTTTTTAAGGTTTCGCTGCTCCAATCTCCATAAACTCGTTTAACACTTGCGATTCCATATTTTGCAACCTCTTCCAACACAGATGGAATAGCATTGGTCGATGAGTTATCCGCATCTATGAGTACAGCAAACTTTTTCGTTTGAATTTCCACTATTCCCCCAATCATTTTTATCATTTAAATTTTGATTAATTCTGACATAAAAAATGCCGACCGAAGTCAGCATTTTATTGATTTTAAAGCTTAAGCCTCAACCCACTTACCGTCTTGGTACACCAAAGACCATTTGGTTTGTTTTCCTTCAACATTTTCAGAACCAATATATTGCGCTTGGTTCTTACGGCTGAATTTCACCAATGTTGGGTTTCCTTCAGGATCGACATCCGGCGCTTGCAAGATGAACTGATATTTTGCATCCAACTGATCTGCGACAGAACGTAGTTCAGCCACTTTCGGTGCACGAGTTTCACGTACTTTCGGGAACTTACTTGCAGCTAAGAATAAACCTGCTGCGCCATCACGAAGGACAAAGAAGTCATCATGTTTTGTTGAACGTAAGTGCTCCATTTTAATTGGATCTACACGTGGAGGTGCAGGCTGACCGCTCTTCAACACTTTACGTGTATTGTCACAGCTATTACATGCAAAGTAAGGACCGAAACGGCCTGTCTTCAATTGCATTTCGCCATCACATTTGTCGCACGGAATGGTTGGACCATCATAACCTTTGATTTTGAACTCACCTTCTTCAAGCTCAAAACCAGCGCAGTCTGGGTTATTACCACAGATATGCAACTTACGCCCACCATCAATCACATAGCTATCCATGGCTGTTTCACAGATTGGACAGCGTTTTTTCGACATTAAATCTGCTGTTTCTGCCGAGTCATCGTCAGACAGTGCAGCCAATGATTCTACAGGTGTCAGGTTCAAAGTCCCCTTACAACGCTCTTTTGGCGGTAAGTTATAACCTGAACAACCCAAGAACACGCCTGTAGTCCCTGTACGAATCTGCATCGGACGATCACATTCTTTACAGTGCACAGCATCCACTTCTACAGGTAAATTACGGCGCATGCCATTTTCACCCTGAGCTGTGGTTAAACGTGTTTTAAAATCACCGTAGAAGCTATTGAGTAACTCTTTCCAATTACGATCACCATCGGCGACTTTATCTAGTTGACCTTCAAGATCTGCCGTAAATGCATAGTTCATCAAGTTATTAAAGTTTTCATCGAGACGGTCTGTCACGATTTCACCCATTTTCTCGGCGAACAAACGACGGTTATCGAGCTTCACATAACCACGGTCTTGAATGGTTGAGATAATCGCAGCATACGTCGATGGACGACCAATCCCTTTTTTCTCAAGCTCTTTGACCAATGATGCTTCAGTGAAGCGCGCAGGTGGTTTAGTAAAGTGTTGAGATGGATCTAATTTTTCAAGCTTGAGTACTTCCCCAACTTTTACAGCAGGTAGCAGTACATCATCATCCGATTTGTTTTGGCCACGCACTTTAGTGAAACCATCAAAGACCAATGTACGGCCTTTGGCTTTGAGTTCAACACCATTGGCATTGACTAAAATCGTTGATGATAAATATTCTGCTGGTGTCATTTGACATGCAACGAACTGACGCCAGATCAGGTCATAAAGACGCTGCGCATCACGCTCTACACCCACCAAACTATCGCCTTTTAGCGCTACATTTGATGGACGAATCGCTTCATGGGCTTCTTGCGCACCAGCTTTATTGCCGTAGCGATTTGGTTTTGCCGGTAAATATTTTTGTCCAAACTCAGTTTCAATATGACCACGAACCATATTTACAGCGTCATCACTCAAGAATGTTGAGTCTGTACGCATATAAGTAATAAAGCCGGCTTCATATAACCGCTGTGCCAACATCATGGTTTTCTTCACAGAAAAACCTAAACGTGTACTTGCTGCTTGTTGCAGTGTAGACGTGATGTATGGCGCACTTGGATTGACCTTGGTTGGTTTGTCTTCACGTGCTGAAACTGTGTAGTCGGCATCTTTAATCAGGTTCAGTAAAGCATCCGTTTCAGCTTTGTTGTGCAGTTTTAAAGTCTTGCCATTTTGCTTCACCGCTTCTAAGCGGATATCGTCTTTCTTCGACTTGGTATCTGCAAAAACTTGCCAAAACTCTTCTGGAACGAAGGCACGAATTTCACGTTCACGCTCAACCACAAGTTTAACAGCCACAGATTGCACACGACCTGCCGATAAACCACGGGCGATTTTTTCCCATAAGAGTGGCGAGATCATAAAGCCCACAATACGGTCGAGGAAACGACGGGCTTGTTGAGCATTGACTTTATCTGTATCGAGGCGAGAAGGATGTTTAAACGCTTCTTGGATGGCATTTTTGGTAATTTCGTTGAACACCACACGTTGATAACGTGAGTCGTCACCGCCAATCACTTCTTTTAAATGCCAAGCAATTGCTTCTCCTTCCCTATCCATATCCGTTGCGAGATAGACCTCGTCAACTTGCGATGCAAGCTTTTTCAGTTCCGCAACAACATGTTCTTTACCCGGTAGGACTTCGTACTGTGCCTTCCAGTCATTTTCAGGGTCTACACCCATACGATTAACCAAAGCTTTTTGTGCTTTTTTGGCTTTTTCAGCTTCAGTTAGTTTTGCACGAGTTACTGGCTTTTTCTCTGCTGTTTTACTCGAGCCGCCTGTAGGTAAATCACGGACATGACCCACCGATGATTTCACGATGTAATCAGAGCCCAAATATTTATTGATTGTTTTCGCTTTTGCAGGCGATTCCACAATCACTAACGCACGCTTTTTCCCAGCATCGGCAGATTTTGCTGTGGTACTTTTAGATGTGGACCGAGGAGCGTTCGCCATAGTTAACCATCATTCCTGTTTAATAGGTTTTTTAAAATTTAAAGTTCAGCCAATGAATGTAAAAATGCTTTCATATCATCAAGCTGTGTGGCTCTTAAGTCAGATTCTTCGTTCCAATAGAGTCCTACACAGTTTGCCTGCATATCAATAGCATAAATGCCCTTTAATGTAATGGCTAAATCCTTGAACTTGTCATCACCATGCACCAGTTCAAGTTTGTCATCGACCACTAAAGCACGCATTAAAGGCAAACGCGCATCTGGAATCAGCACACTGTAATACGCCACCATACTGGCACGTTTTTCAGAAGCCATTGGAATCTTGGTCCAAGCAGGTGCAGCCACTAAACGTGGGTGCAGCCCCATCTTACGCGCCTTCTCGCGCATAATGCCCAAGGCTTTTTCTCTAGGATTTACTCGAAGTCCAAAAATCGACCCAAGTACAAAGACCACAATAAAAACAGTAACCCAGATTCCAGTATTTTCCATAGCACAACCTTTATATTCCTTTATTAGAGTTGCATAAGCGCAATATAAAACGCAAGTTCACTCGATAAAATTAATTCAGGAACATCTCGTGGCTATACAGCACTTCGTGACCATTCCAGTAGATATATCCTTTTTCGATCAACTCTTTAAGTAATAATCGAACGTCAGATTGCGGGAACATTTGCTCCAATAAATCACGTAAGGCATAGATATCTTTTGGTTTATCTGACTTTAATTCATGCAATTTTCGGATCACTTCCATTTGCACAGGATCAATCTTATTGAAATTTTTAAATAAGCCTTGCTGTGCAGCCTGAATCATCGACGCCGTATCATCAGTATTTGAGGTTTGTTCTTCGAGTGAAGCAGTAAATGCATTCAGGTCTGTTTTTATCGGCAATGCTGTTTCAGCAGTCGTATTTAAATCTAGCTGCACCCATTGTTTGAGTACTTTTTTTCGAATCGAAATCTGCTCATCAAAGCGTTTGACGATTTTTAGATTGATCAACATACCGACCAAATGCTGAGCTTTTTCGCTAGAGACTTGCAAAATATTCATCAGCGAGTTTTTCAGTTTATCCAAACTGTTTGGCTTGCCATTGAGTTTTTCCAGACCATCACAATAGTGTTTAATCAGTAATAAATCAGGTTTATTCCGAATGGTTTCTAGGTCAGGAATTTTATATTTCACTTTATGTGAAACTTCTTGTTCTGACTGAATTTGAATAAGATGTGCGCTGAGTCCAGAGCCATCCAATTGTTCCATCAGTAATTCAATATCAGGCATTGCTGAAATCACTTCAATATGCGCATCTGGATCCATCAAGGCCATCAGTTGCCCCACAATCACCGCATATTCAAATTCTTTTTGCGGCGTTTCTGGAATATCCAAAACCACCAATTGACCACTCGCGATCCACCCTGCAATTTCAGTCAAATCTTCAAGTGCATATTCAAATTTTCCGCTGCAGCTAAACACATACAAAGTACTGTAATGTTCAATGATATTGCGCAATAGATTTGCTGTGGGCGGGTTATTTTCCAAATCTAGCAGGACAACTTTTTGACTCATGAGATGAAATAATGGGTTTCGATCAGCAGATGCGGTGCATTAGACCTGTCACGCTGCAAAAGGTCAAATAAATTTACACCAATCCACAGCTTTGGCGCTGATTCGTCATCTGCCTGTCATTCAATAGTGACATTAATAATGCGGTGGGCGGTTAGTCATTGGGTCAAATGCCGCAATACCTTCAGATAAATCTGCCGATTCAATACGACGATACAAAATCTGCATTTGTTTCTTTAAATCAGCGATTTCGGCGTTTTGACGCGCAACTTGATCATTCAGTTGGTCAACTAAATCATCTAAAAATGCAATTCGGACTTGCAAATCTTCAATGGGTGCGGAAAATGACGCCTGTTCATCAAGATTTTGTTGTGTAGTCAATTTACACTCCTCATATAAGATTTCAGGAAACATTATGGCCTATATTACTTTAAGGGACGTCCAGCTTGCATTTGGCGGACCTTCCCTACTCGACGGCGCGAACTTCAGTTTAGAACGTGGCGAGCGAGTGTGTCTAATCGGTCGTAATGGTGAAGGTAAGTCTACTTTACTTAAACTGATTGAGGGAACTTTATTGCCAGATGGCGGTGAAGTTTCATTGCAAAATGGCATTACGATTTCAATGCTTGCTCAAGATGTACCCATGGATTCGGGCAAAGTTGCTGATATTGTTGCCGATGGTGCAGGTGAAGCTGCAACTGTTCTACGTGCTTATCATGAAGCCAGCGAAGCCTGCGTACTCGGCGATATGGACGCCTGTGAGCGCATGGGCAACCTACAACATCAGATGGATCAAATGGATGGCTGGTCACTTGAAACCAAAGTGAATGCTATCCTCAGCAAAATGGGCCTAGACCCAGAAGCTGACCTTGCAGATTTGTCTGGTGGTCGTAAGCGTCGTGTTTTGTTGGCACGTGCTCTCTTAACGCAGCCCGATGTATTGCTACTCGACGAACCAACTAACCATTTGGACGTTGAAAGTATTGAATGGCTCGAAAAATTCCTGCTTGATCAAAACAACTTAACCCTGTTGTTTATTTCGCATGACCGTTCATTTGTCGACAACATCGCAACCCGTATTGTGGAACTTGACCGCGGTATTTTGCGTAGCTATGAAGGTAACTATTCACGTTACCTCGAACTCAAAGCTCAGCAAATGGAAGCGGAAGAAAAGCAAAATGCACTATTCGATAAAAAACTCGCTGAAGAAGAAGTGTGGATTCGTCAGGGTATTAAAGCGCGTCGTACCCGTAACGAAGGTCGTGTTCGTGCCCTAAAAGCATTGCGTGAAGAGTCTAAAGCACGCCGTTCACAACAAGGTAAAGTGAGCATGGCAACGCAAGATGCGCAGCGCTCAGGTAAAGTGGTCTTTGAAATTGAAAACTTAGCTGTGCAATTTGGCAACAGCTCACCAATCATCAAAGACTTCTCGGCACTGGTATTACGTGGTGACCGTATCGGCTTAGTCGGTGACAACGGTGTGGGTAAAACCACTCTTATCAAAGCTATTTTGGGTGAGCAAGAACATACTGGTACAGTAAAAACAGGTACACAACTTGAAGTTGCTTACTTTGATCAGCTTCGAAATGCACTTGATCTTGAAAAATCAGTGAAAGATAACGTCTCTGAAGGCTCAGACCATGTCGATGTAAACGGTAGCCGTCGTCACATCTACAGTTATTTACAAGACTTCTTATTCTCTCCAGAACGCGCACGTACACCAGTTAAAGCACTGTCTGGAGGTGAGCGTAACCGTATTCTGTTGGCTAAGCTTCTACTGAAACCATCGAACCTTATCGTAATGGACGAACCGACCAACGACTTGGATATGGTGACGCTTGAACTGTTAGAAGAAATGCTCAGTGCTTACAAAGGCACACTGTTACTGATTTCGCATGACCGTGCATTTATGGACAACGTGGTGACTTCAACTTGGGTCTTTGATGGTAAAGGTCAAATCGATGAATACATCGGTGGTTATCAAGACTATTTGGAACAGCGTCCTGACCAAACTGTCGTGGATCAAAAAAGCGATGTGAAAAAAGCCATGGCTAAAGCCGAAGCAGCGGCTGCCGCTGCCGTGCCTAAAAAAGTCAAGCTCAGCTATAAAGACCAACGTGCCCTAGAACAACTGCCGACTGAAATTGAAGCATTGGAGCAAGAGCAAGCTGAATTGTCTGAAAAATTAGCTGACGGTTCTTGGTTCATGACTGACGCCGATGCTGCGACCAAAGCATCACAGCGTCTTGCTGAAATTGATGACGAAATGCTAGAAAAAATGGAACGTTTAGATGAGCTAGAAACGCTCGCTAAAGGATAAATCTACAAATATTCCACACAGAAAAAGCCGTATTTCGATACGGCTTTTTTTATGTCATATGACTCGACTGGATGGCTAACCTAAATGACGCTGTTTCAAATTGGAGCATACAGCGTCTGTAAAGACGATTCCGCAAATGTGAAAAGCTTGCTATGGTGACGTTCAATATAAGATTGAGTCACGAGTATGCAAATTTCAGATCAAATTGTCTTGGTTACAGGAGGTGCACGTGGCCTCGGTTTGGCAATTAGCCAAACTTTAATAGCTGAAGGCGCACGCGTGGTCGTGAACTATCTATCCAGTCAAACTGCGGCAGAACAGTTGGCGACCGCATTTCCTCAGCAAGTGTTTACCTATCAAGCTGATGTCACAGATAAAGCTCAAGTAGAACAGCTCTTTGCCGCAGCAGAAGCACATTTTGGTACCGCGATCACCTCTGTCGTAAATAATGCCCTCATCCATTTTCAATTTAATGGCGATGCCCGTCCTAAAATGGAAGAACTGACTGCACAGCACTTACAGCAACAGTTTGATGGCACAGTCGTCGCTGCACTCAACACCACTCAAGCGGCGCTTCCCAAGATGAAAGCACAGGGTTTTGGTCGCATTGTGAATATTGGTACCAACCTGGTACAAAACCCTGTCGTGCCTTACCACGACTACACTGCAGCAAAGGCAGCACTTTTGGCCTTCACTCGCACAGCGGCGCATGAGCTGGGTGAGTTTGGGATTAACATCAATATGCTTTCAGGTGGCTTATTACAAAGCACCGATGCCAGTAAAGCGACGCCCGATGCCGTGTTTGATTTAATCGCAGCATCGACACCTTTACGCACAGTGACCACACCTGAAGAATTTGCGGCGGCCATCATGATGTTCTTGTCCCCTTACTCACGTGCAGTCACCGGGCAGAATTTGATTGTCGATGGCGGTTTAGTCAAAGGTTAAGTCTGATGCAGCATGAGGTTGAACTTTCTCTTTCAATTCAGCTTCATGCTAAACTGAACCCTATTTTTAATCTTTGATTTAGCCCTATGAGTCAAAAGCCAACATATCAACCCGGAAAATTCCAATGGTCTTTCTTACTTCCTCAGTATTGGGGAATTTGGATAGGGATTGTATTTCTTATGATTTTGGCGATTCTTCCGTGGGCAATTCAGTATCGACTTGGGCAATTCCTCGGTTCTGTCGCATTTAATAATCTCAAATCACGTCGTAAAACCACGATTCGCAACTTGGAAGTTTGCTTTCCTGAATGGACGGCAGAACAGATTGAAGCTAATGCAAGACAGGTTTTTATCGACCAAATGATTGGTATTTTTGAAACCTTAAATGCATGGTACAGCCCGCAGTGGTTCAAAAATCGGGTGCAAATTGAAGGCTTAGAACATATTCAAAATGCACAAGCTGAAGGCAAAGGTATTTTACTCCTCGGCACACATTCTACCCTGCTCGATGCTGGTGGCTACTTATGCGCACAGTTCTTTGAGCCGGATGTGGTTTATCGTCCGCAAAATAATCCGCTGTTGGATATGTTGATTGTGCGTTGCCGTGCCACCATCTATGCCAACCAAATCGACCATGACGATATGCGTGGCTTGATTCGCAATCTGAAAAATGGCCATGCCATTTGGTACAGTCCCGATCAGGACTTTGGTTTGAAACAAGGGGTTATGGCACCGTTTTTTGGTACTCCCGCAGCCACTGTTACTGCACATCGTCGCTTATTAAAAATTGCTAAAGCCGAGGCGATCCCGTTGTATTTTTATCGCGATGGCGACATCAGCAACCCTCAATATCATGTATTGATTGAACCTGCTTTGGACAATTTTCCGAGTGACGATGAAGTTTCGGATGCTATTCGAACCAATAAAATTATTGAAAATCAGCTGCGAATCGCACCGACACAATACATGTGGTTCCATCGCCGCTTTAAAACCCGCCCACAAGGCTATGACAAAATCTATTGAGTTCAACTCAGCACATAAAAAAGAGAAATGCTATGAAAGTGATGCAGCTTTTACCTGAATTGAACAGTGGTGGTGTCGAGCGAGGAACCTTAGAAATAGCTCGTGCTTTAGTGACCGCCGGTCATGAGTCCTTAGTGGTTTCAAATGGTGGCCGCATGGTAACTCAATTGGAAGCTGAAGGTTCAACTCACCTCACGCTCGCAATTCATAAAAAAGCCTTATCGAGCTTATGGCAAATTCGTCCTCTACGTAAACTGATTGAGCAACATCAACCAGATATCGTGCATGTGCGCTCACGTGTCCCCGCGTGGCTCACGCATTTTGCCCTCAAAGGGATTCCAGCTAACAAGCGACCTCACCTGATTTCAACTGTACATGGTTTTTATTCGATTAATCGCTACAGTCAAATCATGACGCAGGCTGAAAAAGTCATTGCGGTCTCGGATAGTGTTGTCAAATACATCACGGACAACTACAAAAACTGTCCTACCAAGGACATTGTGCGTATTTATCGTGGCATTGACCCCGCTGCTTTTCCGCATGGTTATCACCCCTCAGCACAGTGGCTCAATCAAACCCTAAAAGATTTCCCTGAACTAGAAAATAAGCGTCTGATTTGCTTACCAGGCCGTATCACCCGTTTGAAAGGTCATGAAACCCTGATCCATTTAGTGGAACAGCTACAAACACAGTATCCCGACGTACATGCGGTGGTGGTCGGTGGTGCAGATCCGAAAAAAGCGGCTTATTTACAAGAAATGCAAGACAGTATTGCGGCTAAAGGGCTGAGTGATCGGATTACTTTTGTCGGTCATCGTTCAGATATCCGTGAATGGTTAGCTTTTAGCGATTTGGTTTTGTCTTTGTCGAGCCAAGCGGAAACCTTTGGACGGACAGTACTTGAAGCACTGTCTGTAGGTACACCTGTAATCGGTTGGAACCGTGGTGGCGTAGCTGAAATTTTATCGAATGTCTATCCGCAAGGTTTAGTCACTGTCGATGATGAAACCCAATTACTCGAAACCTTAAAGTTGCATTTAGATCATCCACAGCAGGTGCAACCTATCAGTATGTTTAGTTTAAAAGAGATGTGTGATCAGACTTTAGCGTTGTATACGCAAGTAGCCTCTCAGCATTCCGCTGGATTGACTACACGTCATTGATCCTTGCTGCTCAGGATGAAGCTCGGGAAATATTTTTAATTCAGCAACTCGATCAACATCTAGAAAGGATATTGTGCATTTCACAATATCTTTTTTTCTATTAGGATTTTTTAACTGGCGATTTAATCCTTTCATTTAGCCCTTCAATTTCGGGCTTCCACTTAGCCCTTCCATACACGGTATCGGGACATCAACCAAAGAATTAGCGGCAACAACATGACATTTAGAATATGTTTCAAACTTTGCCCTATACGCCAAAAGCCTCTATCTAAAATATCATGGCGTGCACTAAACAATTCCAATCCCACTGCGACGACCACAACCGTCCAAATCGCATAATGTGATTTCAATTGGCGGTGATGGCAAAAGGCCACAAAAAAGAACAGTATTAAGCCAAGGTAAATGGAAAGTGCATCGGTGGATAAGTGTGTAATCTGCAATATTTTCTGGTGCCATTCGGACAGCATAGAATGCCTCGTACTTATATTTATTGGAAATTCATCGTTTTTTTTTGGCACACTGTATAAAGAAATTGATCAAAAGAAAAGCAAAAAATTCTATATCACAAAAGCAAAACCCGAGTTCTGCATCCTGCAAAACTCGGGTCTATGAGGTTGTGCTTTCACAAGTATTCTTTTTATTTTTTATTGGCTTTCCTTTCCTACATCCGTTCCGTGATGCTTCCATCGGCTTCGTCTTCCTTAGTGGGATGTTCCGTTCCCAGTTCCATGTGCCGATGATCAAAGAATAAGTCAATACACTTGACCTGACCATTCGTCAGAAGCCGAAAGCTGTGTAAGCTATTTCTTACACTTTTCTCTTAAATCAAACAAAATCAAGGTATCTTCGTACCATCCTTATAATCACGGGCGATTTCATCAGTCACAATCTTCTCCTCTTCCTCAGCTTTTTCTATACCCTCCTGAATTGCCTCTTGCGCTTCTTGTTCATCTTCATCTGTTTGCTCTAATTCTTCTTGGATTTGCTCAAATACCCTGCCTGTTTGCAGCACTACATAGACTGGAAAATGGTCTGAACCGATATTGGGCAAGCGTTCCATATGTACCAATGCAAAATCTGTACTATGAAAAATATGGTCGAGCGACCAACGCAGCAGTGGATAATTGGCATGAAAGGTATTTACGAAATGACGTCCAACACGCGGGTCTAAAAGCCCACTGATTCGTTGAAAGAGTCGTGTAGTACGTGACCATGCCACATCATTCAGGTCCCCCATAACGATGCAACTTTCATCTAAATCTTTAATCTGATCGCCCACAATCAGCAATTCTGCATCGCGTAAAGTTGAATCTTTGGCTTCTGTTGGACTTGGCGGTTTGGGATGTAAACAATATAGTTGAACCTGATTTCCTGATGCTAAGGTGACTCGGGTATGGATCGAAGGAATTTCATCACTGAGAATAAATTTGACTTCAGTTTCACTAAGTTCTAACTTGCTATACAAATGCATGCCATACAAATTATCCAAAGGTACGGGTACGCGATAAAGATAATCAGCTTCAATCACTGCCAATTCATTTTGCCAAGTTTGATCTGTTTCTAGCGTGAGTACTAAGTCAGGTTGATGCTTTTGTATTTGTGCCAATAACAAGTGATATTGAGTGTTCGGCGTAAGTACATTTGAGACAATGATTGAAATTTGTTTCTGTTTATCTAACTGGTCTGAACGAACTTTTTTGACTTGTTTTTTCCAAATAAAGGTATAAGGCAAAACCATTTTTAATTGATATGCCAAGGCAGCAATCAACCCAATTAAAATGATTTCACGTGCCAAGTCCCATTCGGCATTCCATAAAATTAAGCCCATGAAGGCAAATATACCCAAAGCCAAGATTTGCAGGCGCGGAAAATCTGCACCACGAAACCACCATTCATCTCGTGGGATCAGTGACCAAAATGTCAACCAAATGACGAAGCCAGCCAGTATTTCAATCCAAATCATTACGCCTCCCTTATATTCTTTATTTTTTATTGATTCATAAATTTATATCAGTTTTGCATGTAACATAAACAAGATATATTGCACAATATTATTGGTGTTTTCATTATGTAGCGCTTGCAGTTATGCGCCCTTTTGGTACACTCGAACCCCCTTTTTATTTTTTAACGCACCGAGGCAAAGTGACATGAAAGTAGGTCTGGTCGGTTGGCGCGGGATGGTTGGTTCCGTCCTTATGCAACGTATGGTTGAAGAAAACGATTTCGCTCATTTCGAACCGTTTTACTTTTCTACCAGTAATGCAGGTGGTGAAGCCCCTGCGTTTGGTGGTAAGACTGCCCCAGCACTTATGGATGCAACGGACATTGATAGTCTGAAGCAAATGGATGTCATTATCACCTGCCAAGGTGGCGATTATACGACTGAAGTTTTCCCTAAGCTTAAAGCTGAAAACTGGAATGGCTACTGGATCGATGCTGCATCGACTTTACGTATGGACGATGAAGCAATCATCGTACTTGACCCAGTAAACATGAATGTAATCAAAGACGGCTTAGTCAAAGGCACAAAAACATTCGTAGGCGGTAACTGTACCGTTTCATTAATGTTAATGGGTTTAGGCGGTCTATTCCAAAATAATTTAGTGGAATGGGCAACGTCTATGACATATCAAGCGGCATCTGGTGCAGGCGCGCAAAACATGCGTGAACTGATTTCAGGTATGGGCTACTTGTACAACAATACCAAAGATTTGCTAGATGACCCACGTTCTCCAATTTTAGATATCGACTCTAAAATTGCAGCCCTACAACGCGGTGAAGGTTTCCCATCTGCGAACTTCGGTGTGCCTTTAGCAGGTTCTCTCATTCCTTATATCGACAAACAGCTTGAAAGCGGTCAGTCGAAAGAAGAGTGGAAAGGTCAAGTTGAAACCAACAAGATCTTAGGCAACCAGCAAATCGTTCCAATCGATGGACACTGTGTACGTATTGGTGCAATGCGTTGTCACTCTCAAGCATTGACTTTAAAACTTCGTAAAGATGTTCCACTGGATGAAATCGAAGATATTATCGCAAGTGCCAACGATTGGTCTAAAGTGGTTCCAAATACCCGTGAAGCGTCAATGACTGATTTGACTCCTGTTGCTGTAACAGGCACCTTGTCTGTTCCAGTTGGTCGTCTCCGTAAGCTCAACATGGGTAAAGAATACCTAGGTGCATTCACTGTAGGTGACCAATTGCTTTGGGGTGCTGCTGAACCTTTACGTCGTATGCTAAGAATTCTCATTGATTATAAAAATGCTTAAGCATTTTTAAGTCTCTGAACAGGAAGCCGATCACAATTGATCGGCTTTTTTATGTAACTGTCGTGTAAATATTTTACAATTCTTTGACAACTCGCTAATCTATAATTTTCGCCATGCGACATATATTCGAGCTAAAGATTAAGATGACCGTATATAACAAATTAAAGATCGCCATTTTAGCCGTTATTGCATCTCAAAACATTCAAGCGATCAGCATTGATCCTGTACAAGTCCAGTCAGCACCCGGGGAATTGCTGTACGCTGAGATTCATTTTCGCCACTCAAATACATCTGTGCCGCTCAGTGCAAGTTTAGCCACGGCAGAAGATTTGTTGAGTATGGGTACAGGGCATCAACCACCGGGGCATTTAAACTTCTTTACGCGTCGTGATGGTGCGGGCAATGGGGTAATTACCATTACCTCTTCGCGTCCAGTGACCGATGCTGAGCTTAATTTTATTGTTAATATTAAAGAAGGTAATGCTTCACGCCTGCAACAAATTCGTACCCCATTAAAACGCAATCCAACCACATCGAATGCGAATCAAACCGCCAATGAGCGTGCTTTAACACCTGTCGTGATTGTAAATGAAAAAGAAATTGCCTTAAATTTACCTGTTAGCACCCTCTACACCGCAAAAGCACCTGTAGCTGTAGAACAACCCTTACTACTCAGCACCAAAACACCGCCGAAGTTAGCACAATTAGCAACGTCAACGCCTGTTGCGATTGAACCTGCCACGCATGTGCAAAATTATAGCGTTGCACCTGCGGAGCAAAATAGCGCAAGTACTTCATCAGGTGCTGAAACATCAATTTCGCAAGTTACAAAAACCAATTCGACCAGCTCTGTCAGTTCAGAAATGCAAGCCACACAAACTGCAACAGCATCAACTGCAAGATCTAAAGACCCATTGGCACAAAAATTTGCTGCGGAGCAGGCAGCACAAAAACGTGAAAATCCAACAACGACAACTCAAACAGCATCTACACCAAAACCAACAAGTACTGCAGCTGCATCAACAGCAACACCTGCGGCAAAATATGTGGTTCGCTCAAATGAAAGCCTTTGGGGGATTGCCTCACGTATTGCGACAGAACAAAACCGCCCTGTCTCTGAAGTCATGCAACAGATTAAAAACAGCAACGAACATGCATTCATTCAGGGCGACGTAAACCGTCTGCGCCGTGGTGCGGCATTAAATCTGCATGGTATGCAGCAAGCAAAACAGCCTGTAAAAGTCTCTGCGGCAGAACTTGCCAAAGTGCCTTCGAAGCAGTCAGGCAAAACCAAATACCGTTTGAATCAAGCTGAAATGAGTCTGGTGGCAGAGAAAGCGCAAGATTCGGCACAATCTTCTGCCAACAGTGCGGCAGAAAAGAATAAAACTTCGAAAGAGTTGTCATTAAAAGTTATGACATCTCGTGAAAAAACCGTTAAATTACAGAGAAACGTAACTCAATTAGAATTGGCGCTAAATCAAAAGGATCACAGAATTCAATTATTAAATGCTCGTCTTGCTCAACTGCAACAACAGTTGAAAGCTCAACAAGCAGATAAAAGAAGCCAATAAACTAAAACGTTACCAATCAAGATTTTATAGAGATGAGTGCAACTTTATATCGCTCTATCTCCAAGGGGTTAAAACATGCTGATTTATGTGATTCCATTAGTGATCTTAGTGATCGTATTGGTTTTTTTAAACAAACGCCAAAAAGATCAAGAATCAGATAAAGCCAAACCAACATCCACTAAAACCAAGAAAACGGGTGTTTCAGCTAAAGCGACTCCGAAGAAAACTCAAGTGGTTGAAAACAGTGTCATTGAAAAAAAATCAATGACACCATTAACGACAGAAGCTCGTGGCAAAATTGAAAAATTAATTGCAGAACGTAATTTCTTTTCTGCTGAAGCGCAAATCAATCAATCGTTAAAACGTGACAACTCACAACATGAGTTATACCTATATCTATTAGATATTCACATTTTACAAAAAGACGAATTTGCCATCAGCCAATTGCTGAGCCATATTCGTTCACTTGAACTCGATGAAATTTTAGAACAAGCTGAAGCAAAAAAAGTAGAGTTTGACAATTCTCAAAATGTGAAAGATGATGCCATTAACTTTGTATCACCAATCACTGAAGAGGTTCCATCAAAAGCTCAAAATACCTCTGATTTTGATGCTTTAATGCAAAGTTCAACTGCTGCACCTGTTGAGCCCAAAGCAGCCGAAATTAAACCACTAGATTTTAATTTCACCACTGAAACGCCTGCAAAAGTAGACATTTCTACCTCAGTTGAAAGTGCTCCTGCTGAAAAAATACAGCCGCTTGAATTTGATACGCTTTCAATTTCACCAGAACCTGCACTTGAAGCAACACCGAAAACCGATGAGATTGCTCAGCCATCTCCTGCCGTTGAAGAAATCAAACCAATTGATTTTGCAATGGACTTTGCCCCAAGCACTGAAGCTTCGGCTGAAACTAAAACAGAAACTGTAGAAGAAAAAATCGAACCTTTAGATTTTTCATTTACAACAGAAACATCGGTTGTAGAAGAAAACAAAGTTGAAGCCCCAACCTTAAACTTTGACTTAGGTGCTTTTGAAACAGCAAAAACAGAAGACGCGGTTGTCGCTCCTGCAACAGAGTTTAACTTAGAGTCTACGCCTGAAGTTAAACCTGCAGCCCCTGCTTCAAGTGGTGTGAGTTTTGACATTAGCGGTTTAAGCACACCGTCAACCCCATCTGCTACTGACCAAAACGATCCATTAGTTCAATCTTTCCCTGGACTGGTTGAAGTCAATGAAATTGAATTGAATCTTGAATTGGCAGCGCAATACATCAAACTAGGTGCTTATGACGCTGCACGTGAAATTTTAACTGAAAAAGAGGCTGAGTTTTCTTCAGCTCAGCGTCAACAAGCAGATCAGTTACTGAATCAAATCGCATCTTAAGCAAAAGCGATTTAAACTAAAGCAGTCTTTCAAGGCTGCTTTTTTTATGATGAAAAAAATTGCTCTTATTTATATGGGTGGTACCTTCGGTTGTATCGGTGAGCCTTTAAGCCCCATGCCAGCGAATGCTTTTTTACCTAAATTACAGCATGTGCTGCCACTACACCTAAACATTGAATGTTTTGTCGCACCTGTCATTCGCGACAGTAGTGCTTGTACTGCACCCGACTGGCTGGCACTGATCCAACAAATTCAAAGTTTACAATTACAACAATTTCAGCATTTCGTAATTATTCATGGCACAGACACGCTTAGCTATGCCAGCGCAGTACTTGCACACTTTATGGCACAGTCTGCTCATATCGTGCTTACAGGCAGCCAATATCCGCTGTTTAATGTGGCTGGTGACAACACCCGTGAATTTACCGATGCCATCGACAATTTAAATTTTGCATTGGAATCGGTACATCAATCGAGTGTTGGGGTTTATTTGGCCTTTCATCATCAACTGATGCATGCTCAATCCGCATTAAAAGTACATACAACCGATCTGAAAGCCTTTGATGGGCTGCCAGCCACACAGCCACTTTCAATGCTGACATCGCCGTATATTGTTCAAGCCAATGATTTAGACAAAGCAGCTCATTTCAATTGCCTGAATTGGATGTGGCAACCGATAGCAACTGATCTACACAGTCAAAATTTAGCCACCCTGCTTACACACACGCCAGATGTTTTAATTTTGCAAGGTTTTGGTACAGGCAATATTGCCGTTGATGCTGAATTACTCAATGTATTGAAAGCCATACAACAAAAAAATTGCAAAATTATCTTAAGTACACAGGTTGTTCATGGCGGTATAGATCAGCGCTATGCTGTGAGTGACTGGGTCAAAGATAGTGGAATATTACTGAGCAATTGTTTAGGTCATGCAGATCTTTATGCCAAATGTTTGAAAATGTATTTACAATACGGCAGTGCTGCAGACTGGACTGCGCATTGGAACGATTAAGTCATTTGAGGTAACTATGCAACGTTTTGCGATTGGGATTGAGTTTTGTGGCATGCAATACAAGGGCTGGCAAACTCAGCAACCGGGCGTACCAAGCGTGCAAGAAACCATTGAAACCGTCCTCAGTAAAGTAGCCAATGAGCCGATCATGTTGCATGGCGCTGGCCGAACAGATGCCGGCGTCCATGCAACCAATATGGTGGCACATTTCGATACTCAGGCTATTCGCCCCATTCGTGGATGGTTAATGGGCAGCAATAGCCAATTACCTCGTGACATCTCCATCCAATGGATTAAGGAAATGGATCAGGACTTCCATGCCCGCTTTAAAGCGCAAGCACGTCGTTATCGCTATGTGGTCTATAACAATCCACAGCGACCAGCTTTACTGCACAAGCAAGTGACCCATGTTTATGCAAAATTAGATGTGCTAAAAATGCAACGTGCCGCGGCCAAATTTGAAGGCACTCATAATTTCGAAAGCTTCCGTGCCGCAGCCTGTCAGTCCAATCAGCCTGTTCGTCATGTCAGCCATTGCCGTCTGATCCAACACGGATGCTACTTGGTCCTAG
This sequence comes from Acinetobacter sp. YH12126, assembly GCF_013418745.1. NCBI lineage: Bacteria > Pseudomonadati > Pseudomonadota > Gammaproteobacteria > Moraxellales > Moraxellaceae > Acinetobacter > Acinetobacter sp. YH12126. The sequence goes on from NZ_VPBM01000002.1 coordinate 65,685, forward strand.
ATATTCAGGCCGATGGTTTTTTACATCACATGGTGCGTAACATCATGGGCTGTTTGTTGGAAATTGGGCAAGGTATGTATGACGTTGACCATATTGACGATATTTTTGCTGCTGAAGACCGAAAAGCAGCAGGTGTCACCGCACCACCCGATGGACTATATTTTATCCATGCAGACTATCCAGCTCAGTTTGAACTTCCTCAAGTTCCGTTAGGACCACATTGGCTAAATATGCCTGAATAAACAATCCCTCCCAACCTCACTTTCACAGAGAGGGTGTTTCATTTCCGCCATTGCCAGATTCTAAAGATGAAAATCCCCCTTTGAAAAAGGGGGATTCTGTTTAGGGAAGGATTTTATCGAAGATCAACCTTAACGCTGCTTCCGCTTACGATATTCCACAGGCGTTTCATTGGTCCAGCGTTTAAATGCGCGATAGAACGTACTTGGCTCAGAAAAACCCGTTAAGTACACAATGCGCTCCACACTTTCATTGGTATTGGCCAATAATTTTTTAGCCAAACGACAGCGATAGTCTGACAAAATTTGCTGAAAACTGGTATTGGCTTCTGACAACTGAGTCCGTAAACGACGCGGAGTAATGTTGAGCTGCGCAGCGACCGTTTCGAGTGTGGTTTCACCGCTTTCAAGCGTTGAACCAATAGCACGGCGAACTTCACCGACCAAATCATAACGCGCCAACTCCTGAAGTTTTTCAATCGCCAACTGCTCATGCAATTGTAATAACTCAGGTTCTGCCTGCCACAATTGATACTCTAAAATAGCCGGATCAAAATACAATCGGGTTTCTTTCTGCCCTAAGCTCACAGGGCATTCATAAACACGGAAATACTCATCATCTGGCGCGCCCTGACTAAAGTTAAAGTCGATATAAATCGGCTGAAAACGCCCTTCAGTAATAAACTTAAAGAAACGCAAAACACCGGACATCGCGCATTCAGAAAAATGACGATTCACGATATTTTCTGCCCAAGGCTGATGACCATTGGTCAAATAGCAGCGGTCATCTTCAATCACCAATTGCGCATGAAAGGCATCGCTAATTAGGCGTTGATAGGCCAAAGCCCGCTTTAAACCTTCACCGAAATTCTCAGATGAAATAAATAAGTGTTCAATCACCTGCCCTCGATATAAAGGCAAATGCTCTCCCAGATGCAAACCAATATCAGGATCCTTACTGACTTCTTCTGCAGCCACCCAGAATGCAAATTGTGCATTCAATGGGGTACGGTCATTGGTTTCAACCTGATTTAATGCCACACCCGCTTTTGTTAAAATTTCTTCTGTTGGCAATCCGGCACGACGAATCGCTTGATACCCTAAACGCAACACAACAGATGCATCAGTTAGCTGACCCACTCCAGAACCTTCCTTGTATGTACTTCATTTATACCTAAAAAGATTGATTTTAGATTAACTGCGATTGACCAAACTGACAACAGTTACTGCACATTTTTTGTTGAAAATATTTAACTAAATTGTTCGCTTATTTTACTGACAGTCGATCAGTTCAAAGCCTTTTACGGCTTGTATTCTGAAAAAAAATTGACTATAATTTGCGCCTTGCTAATTTATTCATTCAGGTAGGCTATGGCCAATAAAGAGGAACTCATCGAGTTCGAAGGCGTTGTCACCGAGACGCTTCCTAATACTATGTTCCGTGTACGTTTAGAAAACGGTCATGAAGTGATTGCTCACATCTCTGGCAAAATGCGTAAACACTATATCCGTATTTTGACTGGCGACAGTGTTAAAGTAGAAATGACACCTTATGATTTGACTAAGGGTCGTATCACTTACCGTGCGCGCTAAGTTTTAGCGAAGCGAAAAAGCCACTTTATCAGTGGCTTTTTTTTGTATTTATTTCAATACAATGATAAAAATTGACTGCAAATTTGCTTTACAGTCTAAAAACATAAAAATTCGATTATAAAATTCAAAATATAAGGACATAAAATCATATGAAACATCTAGGATTAGTCAGTGCTATCTTTTGTGTGGCTTGCGCCACGACAGGCCAAAAGCAACTCAATCAATCCCTACAACACTATATTGGGCAGCCAGCTGATCAAGTTCGTAAAGAGCTCAACTTGAGTCAATTGGGCTATAAAGTGATGGGAGCACCCGTACAAAGCAATGAAAAACTCAGCTATACCATTTTACGCTCGATGCCAATCCCGATTGGTACACCAAATATCGGCACCAGTATAGCCATGGGCGCCCCTATCCCAACGCCGTCTAAAGGTGGTGTCACTGTCGATATGGAATGTAAAATCGAGTTCAAATTACGCAATCAAATAGTTGAATCCATTGACTATGTTGGCAGAGCTTGTTGATCCTGCATGAGAATACTAGAGGCTAATCTTGCTCGGATGACCGTGTATCAAATGACTACAGTGTTATACAGACCGATCTGATTAAACTGAATTTATTTCGTGAGGAATTGACCCATGAAATTTATTTTAGAACATCAGGTTTACGAAGATCAGCGTTTTATTCGCCCGATATTGAGCATGGGATGCGTTCTAAGCATCGTATTGTTGGCTGGTTGTACCACGACATCAACGATATCCTCCGTCGAACGTGAACGCTATTTAGCCTCATTTATTGGTCAATCGAGCCAAATGATTCAAGCAGAACTTAATCTCAGCAAACTCGGCTATCAAAGAACCTCTCCCGTAGAGGTCAGTTCAGACTACCTTCGTTATCGTGTTGCACGCCCGATCAGTATTCCTTTACCGATGACGGAAAATCCTGCGATGGGCATGGGCAGCGGCGCTGCTGTGCCGATTCCCAGTGGAAATACACGCTATGAGGTTGAGTTAAACTGCCTTATTCAATTTCGCTTAAAGCATAATATTGCAACTGATGTCCGATTAACTGGTCGCACCTGTTAGCGCATCAATTCTAGGGTTGATAATTTCTAGGCAAAAAAAAACGCAGCATAAACGCTGCGTTTTTTTAGATTTAACATTAGTTCAAAGCAGAAACTACAGCTTGACCCATTTCAACAGTACCGACTTGAGTACTGCCTTCTGACATGATGTCACCTGTACGTAAGCCTTGATCTAAGACATTACCTACAGCATCTTCAATTGCTTTTGCCGCCGCTTCTTCACGGAAGGTATAGCGCAGCATCATAGCAACAGACAGAATTGTTGCTAATGGGTTCGCAATGTTTTGACCTGCGATGTCTGGCGCTGAACCGTGGCAAGGCTCATACATACCTTTACCATTCTCATCTAAAGAAGCCGATGGCAACATGCCGATAGAACCGGTTAACATCGCCGCTTCATCAGACAAGATATCGCCGAACAAGTTACCTGTCACGATTACATCAAACTGTTTTGGCGCACGGACCAATTGCATGGCAGCATTGTCAACATACATATGAGACAAGTTAATTTCAGGATACTGCTCTTCTTTTAACGCAGTTACAGTTTGTTTCCAAAGCTCAGTCACTTCTAGTACGTTGGCTTTATCCACTGAACACACTTTACCACCGCGTAAGTTCGCCATTTCAAAAGCAACTTTGGCAATACGCTTGATTTCAGATTCAGCATATACGTCAGTATTGAAACCTTGTTTTTCGCCGTTTTCGAGTTCACGAATACCACGTGGTTGACCGAAATAGATCCCGCCAGTTAACTCACGTACGATCAAGATATCCAAACCTGCTACGATTTCAGGTTTTAAGCTCGACGCATCTGCAAGCTGCGGATAAAGAATTGCTGGACGTAAATTAGCAAATAAATTTAATTCTGAACGAATTTTTAATAGGCCACGTTCTGGACGAATTGAACGCTCAATGGTATCCCACTTAGGACCACCCACTGCACCCAATAAAATCGCATCAGCAGTCTTCGCTTGTGCTGCTGTTACTTCTGGATAAGGTGAACCGTGCGCATCGATCGCTGCACCACCTAAAAGACCTTGTTCCCAAGTCAAACCTAAGTTGAATTTCTCGTTTACACGTGTCAGCACTTGTTCAGCCGCTTTCACGATTTCAGGACCAATACCATCACCTGGTAAAATCAAAATATGTTTTGACATGAGTCTTTCCATTTATACGCTGGCTTGATTACCAGTCAGATTTAAAGTTTCTTTTCTACAAACTCACCAAGTCCTGTGAGGACATTGTAGGGTCGGCAGAAACGTCGAATCGTTTTTGCACCTTGCTTTAAGTCTACACAGAGCGGATCAGGCGCAGATTTATCCAGTAAACTGCCTCTATTTTTTGAACGCTCACGGTACATTTTAAAGGTGTACTCGTGTTTGGACCTAAAGTTGTGAATGACATGCAAGCGCTCTGCTTTTTCCTGAGAAATTGGATAATAGCGAATCACGATTTCATGCTGACCTGAAGGTACAGACAAATACAAAGGATTAGGCTCAGACAATGAACGACCATTCAACCGTACAATGCCTGCTTTAATCGCAGCACGTTGTACACGTTGATTATTTGGATCAACCACTTGTATTTGATCAAAACGCTCAAATTCACAGTGCGCTGTACCTGCACAGTAAATCAAAGCATTAGTGTTTGTACTTTCAGTTTCTTTCACATTTTTAATGCGTGCCGTGTCAAAGCTTTGACAGGCAGAGAGCGTTGCAAACAGCGCTCCCGTTACAACCAGCTGACCGAAGAACTTTTTCATTTTTCGAACCCAACCTGATAAATTCTGGCTAACGTATAAATTTTGTTTCGCCTGATATTAACAAGACTTAAGCCGACTGACTACTAAGAAGTTCTACAGTGACACTGACTTAAGCTTTAATGTCTGCAAATACCCAAGGGCGAGATGCTTTGGTTTTTTCTTCATAAGCACGGATATCATCGGCTGCTTGTAAAGTTAAACCGATATCATCCAAGCCATTCAATAAGCAGTGTTTACGGAATGGATCGACTTCAAATGTAAATGCTTCACCACTCGGTGTACGCACTTCTTGCGCAGCCAAATCAATGGTTAATTGATAGCCTTCAGATGCAGCACATTCTTTAAACAACTGATCGACGATCTCTTCAGACAAGATCACTGGCAACATGCCATTTTTAAAGCTGTTATTAAAGAAAATGTCCGCATAGCTTGGTGCAATGACGGTACGGAAACCATATTCTTCTAATGCCCAAGGCGCATGCTCACGGCTCGAACCACAACCAAAGTTTGCACGAGAGATCAAAATCGACGCACCTTGATAACGCGGTTTATTCAATTCGAAATCTGGGTTAATTGGACGTTTTGAAATGTCTTGACCTAAATAGCCTTCATCCAAATAGCGCAACTCATCAAATAAGTTGGCACCAAAGCCAGTACGCTTAATAGATTTCAAAAACTGTTTTGGAATAATTAAATCTGTATCCACATTGGCACGGTCTAATGGTGCAACGATACCTTGTTCAACGGTATATTTTTTCATGCGATTTGCTCCTATTAGCCCTGATTAGAAGGTACGAACGTCAACGAAGTGACCAGCGATTGCCGCAGCTGCTGCCATTGCTGGACTCACCAAATGCGTGCGACCACCATTGCCTTGACGACCTTCAAAGTTACGGTTAGACGTCGATGCACAGTGCTCACCTGGTTGCAATTTGTCGGCATTCATTGCCAAACACATTGAGCAACCCGGCTCACGCCATTCAAAGCCTGCTTCAATTAAGATTTTATCTAAGCCTTCTGCTTCTGCTTGTGCTTTGACTAAACCTGAACCCGGTACCACCATGGCTTGCTTAATCGATGCCGCCACTTTTTTACCTTTGACCACTTCAGCCGCTGCACGAATATCTTCGATGCGTGAGTTGGTACATGAACCAATAAATACACGGTCTAATTGAATATCAGCCAATGCCTGACCCGCTTCTAAGCCCATGTAGTTGTATGCACGTGTCCAGTCATTACGCTGTACGTCATCTTTAGCTTGTTCTAAAGTTGGCACTGCTTGAGATACAGGAATCACCATCTCAGGAGAAGTCCCCCAAGACACTTGTGGCTCAATCTCTTCACCTTGCAACACCACAACAGTATCAAAATGCGCGCCTTCATCAGACACTAAAGTCTTCCAATATTCTACTGCAGCATCCCACTGTTCGCCCTTCGGCGCATATGGACGGTCTTTTACATAGGCAATGGTTTTGTCATCGACAGCCACCATACCCACGCGCGCGCCACCTTCGATCGCCATGTTACACACCGTCATACGACCTTCGATCGACATATCACGGAATACTTGACCACCAAACTCAATCGCGTGACCTGTACCACCTGCCGTACCGATTTTACCGATAATCGCTAAAACCACGTCTTTAGGAGTTACGCCCTGACCCAATTGACCGTCAACACGCACCAACATGTTCTTCATTTTCTTTTGAACTAAGCATTGAGTCGCCAATACGTGTTCAACTTCCGATGTGCCGATACCATGAGCCAAGCAACCAAAAGCACCATGAGTGGCTGTATGTGAGTCACCACAAACAACCGTCATACCTGGCAAGGTTAAACCTTGCTCAGGCCCAACCACATGCGCGATCCCTTGGCGTACATCGTTGATGTCAAACTGGGCAACATCAAAAGTTTTACAGTTGTCATCTAAAGTTTGCACTTGGATACGTGAGGTATCATCTTCAATACCCGCAATACCTTCAGCACGCTCCTTAGTAGAAGTAGGTACGTTATGGTCTGGCGTTGCAACGTTAGCGCTTAAACGCCATGGTTTACGACCTGCAAGTTGTAGCCCTTCAAAGGCTTGTGGAGATGTCACTTCATGCAATAAATGACGGTCGATATACAATAATGAAGAGCCATCATCTCGTTGTTTTACTAGATGGTCATCCCACAATTTGTCATACAAGGTTTTTTTTATTTGGGTTTCCGCTTTTTGGGTTTCGCCTGCCATGTCGATTTGCTCCACTGGACTGGGTAAATTCTTTCGTTAAATCGATTATAACCACGTATTCACATAAATCTAATTTATCATTTTTATTAGTTTAAAAACTTATAGGAATGATATTTAACTGCTGATTTTCGCTGCATTTTAAAGACCATTAATGCGTTTAAAACACGCTCACTTCAATACTTTCAGCAGATGAGACTTTAGAATTTTCTCCGACTTTTTGTTCACTTTCTGCCATTTTTAAACAGTAATTTAAAAATTCAATGATCATAAATTGAATTTTCTCTTTTACATTGCAAATAAGAATCATTATTATTAACTCATTGCCAAGATTTATCAATTTAACAAGGAGCATTTTCATGGCACACATTAACAAGTTCGTCGAAAATAATCAGCGCATGTTCAAAAAAACCTTGAGCTATTACATCATGCATATCACGGTTGCGATGTTGGTTGGTTATTACGTGACAGGCAGTATTGCAATGGCTATTACATTAAGTTTACTTGAACCAACTGTTCAAGCGGTTGCCTTTTTCTTCCACGAAAAAGTCTGGGAAAAGAAAGATAAAGCTTTAGAGGAAAATATCCCCGCTTAATCCAACCCTGCTCCTTGTAAAAAAACCACCATCACGGTGGTTTTTTTTATGACCTTTAAACGTTTTTTTACTCCATCCACTTTAACTTTCTATTCATTTCATCCTATAGATTCAAATGTAGACAGCTCATCAAAGCTTGGTTTTTTGCTGTAAGGCCAGCTGTTCATGCGCCTCAACCAATTGTTCTATCGCAAGAATCAGTTTATTTTTTGCCGCATTACACTCAGCAGCTGCACGGTTTTCGTCGTCTTCATCATCTGCGATTTCATATATCGCACAGCGCTTTTCGACTGTCCCTTCAAAAATATCCAATAAATTTTTAATGTGTTTAATATCCATCGCCTTCTCCCTGTGAGATAAAACATAGCTAAAAGATGCTGCCCTGACTGTACCTGTTGCTATAATTATTCACTGAAAAGTATGTTCTCCAAGCCATCAAAACTTGAACTCATTTTTTGTTCTAGTTTAAAGCTGAGTTAAAAAGAAAAGCCATCTCTCCTCTTTAATTCAAACGGTTAAAAATACTTTTCAGCCCTATATTTTTTATATTATGCATAACTGTGGTTTCTGTTTAAAAAACAACTTTGTAACAGCGCATTTGAGCTGAAAACGTCACAGCTCAATCTCGAATCATGCAACAATCAAGCACTCGAATAACGCTATAGAACTCGGAAAATCCCCTCAGATTTAACGCGTAGTATGGCTTGAACGCCTAGTTTTAAATCAAAAGATACAACTTTTCCTTTGATTTATTCTTAAAATATTATAACAATGAGACTACGCATAAAAATTCTTTATAGGAATGAAGATGAATCTCGCAGCCTTTGAAGCCTTTGTAAAAGTTATGGAAACTGGTTCGATCTCCTTGGCAGCAGATCAGCTCTTCATTACGCAACCTGCTGTGACCAAGCGTATTCACAGTTTAGAAGAATACTTCGGTGTCAAACTTTTTGAATCAGCGGGTCGTGGTGTTCAAGCGACGCATGCAGCAAACTCTCTCTTGCCAAAAGTGAAAAGCTGGCTGAATGAATTGGGCGATATTCACCATACGCTCAGCCATGAGCAAGGTCAGGTTCAAGGTAAACTGAAAATTGGTACCAGCCATCATATCGGCTTACACCATTTACCGGCGCATTTGCGTCAATACGTACAGCAATTTCCAGAAGTGACCTTAGATGTACACTTTGTTGATTCTGAACAAGCCCATGAGCAAGTTTTGGCTGGCGACTTAGAGTTGGCATTTTTGACTTTACCACCACAAGGTGACAGCCGTTTAAAATACATCACGACATGGAATGATCCACTGGTATTCGTGGTTGCACCTTTCCATCCTTTGGCGCAAGTTGAGCATTTAACCTTAGAAGATTTGATCCAATACCCAAGTCTATTGCCTGCGGCGCAAACCTATACCAGTCAAATTACCTTAGCTGAGTTTGAAAAGTATGGACTCAAGCCCAAAGTCACCATGAGCAATAACTCACTTGAGTCGATTCGTATGTTGGTTTCCATTGGTCTTGGTTGGTCAGTCCTTCCTAAAACCTTATTGAACCAAGATTTAAAACAACTGAATTTACCTTCAAACATGAATCGTCAATTGGGCATGGTATGGCACCCAGGCCGTACTCAGTCACTTGCTGCACAAAAGCTGGTTGAATTGATGAAACACATCTAATTCATTTTTTTGCCTACAAAATTCAATTATTAATCAAGCCACTGCTATGGTGGCTTTTTATATTCATCTGTTTAAGCATTTAGAAAAAGCGAATAATTTTCTATATGTTGAATAGTCGCTTAAATTTCTTTTGCATTAAAAATGGGATCGCCTATTTCAGCCGATCCCATTAAAAAACCAAGGAAGACCTGTCAGTTTTACTTCGTCAATGAATCTTCATGTAATGATTCATTCAATTGATCGACAATAATCGCCCACTCACCATCTGACTTAATTTTTTCGGCCAAGAACTGGCGCTGAGCATCTGTCCAATAATCTGCTTCGGTAATTTTAGTTTGGGCACTGAGTTGATGCGTCACGATAAATAAAGCAATCGCGTCTTCACTCGAATCTAAACCCAGTTGTTCAAATAGATGAGTCATGCGTGGACGTACACTCATTGTCATTCTCCCTGTTAAAACTTATTGTTTATGGATACAAAATTTCTGTTTTAAGGATATAACACGGAACGAACACGCACTCAATTACAGAATTCTATAGCGGTGAAAATTGAATAAAAGGCAAACTGAGCATAATCATCACGACAGATTGAATAAATACCAACAATAAAGGCAGCCCCCAGTTCACTCCTCCTTCTTCAGCAAACACCTGTTCACTATATTTCGGCTGCTGCATATAGGCTTTGGTCTTTTGCACAGCAAAATCGCTATAAAGCCGCTTTCCGATGCCAGCGAGTATGAGGTTAGGAATCAATGACAGCCCCATCAAGACTTGTTCAGGCACACCGATGATGAGTGCCAACATGCTAATCAAAAAACCAACCGCAAAGAATAAGAAGAAATAGCGGTACATCTTTCGATAGAGTAACCAATAGGGTCCAAAAATTAGCCCTGCCCAACTCAGACCATTGTTCTGTCCAACTTGTTGTTCAATGAAATTTAAATAAGATTGAGCACGTGGCCCAATAAAGATTTGAATTAAATGTTTAAAAGAAGCTTCTGTCTGCATACGGAGCGATAGTTCAAATAAGTGAGTCGAGGGTTAATCAAAAGAACATCAAATAAAAAAGCATCTCAAGATGCTTTTTTTCCTGTTCATCTTTAGGCTTGAATTGACCAGTCTTGAATGTCCCAACCTTGTTCTTTTGCTAGGACCTCTAAACGATCATCTGGATTGACTGCAATTGCATGATCCGCATATTCCAACAGGAAACGGTCATTAATCGAATCTGAATACGCCCAGGACTCTGTCACATCACGACCTTCTAACCATTGATTCAAACGGACTAATTTGCCCTTTTGATAGCACGGAGTATTAATCACTTTACCCGTATATTTACCATTCACAACTTCGGCATTGGTCGCAATGATTTCAGTAATGCCGAATTCACGAAAAATCGGTGCGGTAATAAAATCAGACGTTGCGGTGATCCCGACCAATTGATGCCCTGCATCTTGATGGCGCTGAATGGCAGCATAGCCCTCTGGACGCATTTGCGCACGAATAACTTTTTTCATAAACAACTGATGTAACTCAGTTAAGTAGGCATTATCATGTTGGGTTAAAAACTCAAATACAAATTCGTTATAGGCAATCGGGTCAAGCTGGCCTTTTTTATAATCATCATAAAATTTGTCATTCATGGCACGATGACGAATTGGATCAACCAAGCCTTCATTGACCAAAAACTCCCCCCAAGAATGGTCTGAGTCGGTATTTAATAAGGTGTGATCAAGGTCAAACAGTGCCAATTTCATGAAAATACTCGTAAAAGCTGAAATTTAAGAAAAAAATTGTAAATCTATCTCCGCTAGTCGATAGAAATTCGTTAAGATCATAACAATTTTAACATTTTTACACTTTGCTTTTTCGAGATGGACACAGAAATAAACGTCCCCGTGAGCAAAGTCATAAATTACACAATATTTAGGTAGCCAAATGATCGATTCAGAAGGTTTCCGACCCAACGTCGGGATCATTTTGGCAAACGACATTGGACAAGTTTTATGGGCAAAGCGCATTGGTCACAATGCCTGGCAATTTCCACAAGGAGGTATCCAACATGGAGAAACCCCCGAACAGGCACTTTACCGTGAGCTGAGAGAAGAAGTTGGCTTACTGCCCGAACACGTCCAGGTGATAGCACAAACCCAAGGGTGGTTGCGCTATCGTTTGCCACATCGGTATATACGTACCGATTCAGCCCCCGTTTGTATTGGTCAAAAGCAAAAGTGGTTTTTATTGAAACTGACAGCTTCAGCACAGCATATTCAGCTTGATTTGTCAGATCCACCTGAGTTTGATCAATGGCAATGGGTCAGCTATTGGTACCCACTAGGACAAGTGGTGAATTTTAAACGCGATGTATATCGTAAAGCCATGGTGGAACTTTGCAGTCAGCTTCCACAAAAGCCGTAAAAATTTGCAGAATGGATGCAGATTTTTAGGATGAGTGTTGTTATAAATAAAGCAGAATAAATTTTGGAGCAGACACGATGTCGAACATGCAGCTGGATACATTAAGACGCATAGTCCAAGAGATTAATGCGTCAGCCAGTTTGCATGAATCTTTAGACATAATGGTCAATCAAGTGGCAGAAGCCATGCATGTGGATGTCTGCTCAATCTACTTGCTTGATGAACGAAACCATCGTTATTTACTGATGGCTTCTAAGGGTTTAAACCCTGAAGCCGTTGGGCATGTCTCTTTGCATACCAGTGAAGGTTTGGTTGGCTTAGTGGGACAACGTGAAGAAATCGTCAACTTAGACAATGCTCCCAAACACGAACGCTTTATGTATCTGCCAGAAACAGGGGAAGAAATTTACAATTCCTTCCTCGGTGTTCCGGTGATGTATCGCCGTAAAGTTATGGGCGTCTTGGTGGTTCAAAACAAAGAACCTCAAGACTTTAGCGAAGCTGCCGAATCCTTCCTCGTGACCCTATGCGCTCAGCTTTCAGGGGTGATTGCCCATGCACATGCCGTCGGCAATATCGAAGTCTTTCGTAAGCCGAATAATCTGCCAGCGTACAAAACCTTCCAAGGCATTTCAGGTTCAGGCGGTATTGCCCTAGGTCGGGCAGTTATCTTATATCCACCTGCTGACTTGGCTTCAGTCCCCGATCGTGAAGCCGATGACATTAGTGAGGAGCTCGAATTACTCGACAATGCCATAGACGCAGTTCGCCAAGAAATTCAGTCGCTTGATGAAAAAATGCAAGATGCCCTCATGGCTGAAGAACGGGCATTATTTAGCGTGTTCTTACGGATGCTCGATGCCAATGCCCTCCCCGCGGAAATCAAAAGTGAAATTCGCGACGGTAACTGGGCACAAGGTGCTGTTCGCATTGTCATTGATAAACACATTGCGCTCTTTGCACAGATGGAAGATGACTATCTCCGTGAGCGTGTTTCAGACTTAAAAGATCTGGGGCGTCGTATCCTGGCTTTTTTACAAGAAGCAGATGCCAGTCACCGTGAAATCACCGATGAAAGTATTTTAATTGGTGAGGAAATTTCTACAGCTGCTTTGGTTGAACTCCCTGTCGATAAAATCGCAGCGATTGTGACCACTGAAGGTGCCATGAACTCACACATGGTGATTGTAGCGCGTGCTCTCGGCATTCCAACTGTGGTTGGTGTGACTGAACTTCCGATTAACACCCTTGATGATGTCGAAATGATTGTCGATGCACATCAAGGTCGTGTATTCATCAATCCACCTCGTCGTTTACGCACACGTTATAAAGAGATTCAAAAAGAAGAAGAGCAAATTGCTAAAGATCTGAAGCAATACGAAACCAAAGATGCCATCACCCCTGATGGCGTCGCAGTTCGATTGTTTGTAAATACCGGCTTGATGATCGATGTAGTTCGCGGTGTACAACGTGGCGCCAAAGGTGTCGGTCTATACCGTTCTGAAATTCCATTTATGCTGCGTGATCGCTTCCCAGGTGAAGAAGAACAACGGGCGATTTACCGTCAACAGCTCAGTCATTTTGCCAATAAACCCGTAGTGATGCGTACCCTCGATATTGGTGCAGATAAAGACCTTCCTTATTTCTCGATTGAAGAAGAAAACTCTGCACTGGGTTGGCGTGGGATTCGCTTTACCCTTGATCATCCTGAGATTTTTTCAGCCCAAATTCGTGCAATGCTCAAAGCCAGTATTGGCCTGAACAACTTGCATATTTTGCTGCCGATGGTGACCAGTGTCAGCGAAGTCGAAGAAGCGTTGTATTTGCTCGATCGTGACTGGCAAGCGGTGCAAGAAGAAGAACAGGTGAAAATTACTAAACCCAAAATCGGCATCATGGTCGAAGTGCCGAGTGTGCTATTACAGATCGATGAATTTGCTGAATTGGTTGACTTCTTCTCAGTGGGATCAAACGATTTAACCCAATATTTACTTGCGGTTGACCGTAATAACCCACGTGTTGCCAATGTCTATTCACACTCACACCCAGCCGTACTTCGTGCGCTGACTCGTTTGGTGCAAGAATGTCATAAATACGACAAGCCGATTAGTATTTGTGGGGAAATGGCTGGTGATCCACTCACCGCTATTTTATTGATGGCAATGGGCTTTAATACCCTATCGATGAGTTCGAGTAATATCCTGAAAGTTCGTAAAGCCATCTGCCATGTGCCGATGCCAGATGCAAAAGAGCTCTTGAATCGTGCCTTAAGCATGAATAATCCACTGATGGTGAAAAGCTTAATGGAGTATTACTTTAAGACTCATGGTCTAGGTGATATGGTGAAATCAGCGACACGAATAGTCAGTTAAATTATAAAAATACAGACCAATAAAAAGGGAGATAATCATTCGAATATCCCCCTTTTTTGTGCTTTGCATAGCCACGTTTTGCATTTTTCTTTCGATCTACAAAAGTTTGGCTTTTGTTAAAATCATTCATGTGTTTTGCCACGAAGTTGCGAACTTCAACTTCTGGCAGGACTTTTTTCTTTGCCATTTGCATTCACCTTTTGCCTATACAGCACCTTCGTGCTGTAGTGCATATATTGGTCTATTTTTAGATTTTTTCAAGCACTTTCCTATGGCTTTTTGATACAGCGTCGTTAGTCCCATGTCCATAAAAAATTGTTTTCCCACATTATTCCCATCTCCAAAACCCTCTCCCATTAAGAGAGGGAAATACATTGTATTTAACTTGCGAAAGCCCGTTCCAACAAACGCTCTACATCGACCATTTTGGCATCCAACATCCCCACCACTTGCCCGTGTTTAGCGCTATAACGGCTTTGAATAAAACCATTTGCTACATAATCAGGCGCATAGCGTTTCAATAACACCGCTTGTGCAAGTACCGTTAAACGACTGACCAAACTGCGCCCCATAAATTGTAAATCTTCAGGCGATTGATGGAACAACCTGAACAAGTCCTGCAATTCTGTTTGCAAGCTTTCATCTGTACTTGCTGTACTGGCCAAATCTTTAAACAGCACCTCAATAGATTCAGGATCACGCCCAATCGCGCGCAGCACATCTAGGCACATAACATTGCCTGAACCTTCCCAAATGGTATTCACAGGTGCTTCTTTAAAAATGCGCGCCATGATGCCGTTATCGACATAGCCATTACCACCAAAGACTTCCATCATCTCACCAGTTAGTTCGACTGCACGTTTACAAATCCAAAACTTAGCTGCTGGGGTCATAATGCGTTTCCATGCCACAGACAAGGCATCATCTGATTCATAGCACTGCGCCAAATGGAAACTGAGCTGCGTCGCTGCTTCACTCTCTAAAGCCAAATCTGCCAAAACTGCACGCATTAAGGGTTGTTCAATCAAATGTTTACCAAAAGCCTGACGCTGACGGGTATAGGCAATGCATTGCACCAAAGCTTGACGCAGCATGGCGCTCGAACCGACCGAACAGGTCAGACGGGTGTAATTCGCCATTTCAATAATGGTTGGAATGCCACGCCCTGCCTCACCAATCATAATGCCCCACGCATTTTTGAATTCGACTTCCGAGCTTGAATTACTGCGGTTACCGACTTTTTCTTTTAGGCGTTGCACCTGAATATTATTCTTCGTGCCATCTTCCAACCAACGTGGCACAAAGAAACAAGCCAAGCCATCTTGTTCGGTTTTTGCCACCACCAAATGCGCATCACACATTGGTGCAGAGAAAAACCATTTATGCCCTGTCAGCAAATAAGCTTTGCCTCGTCCTGTTTCTGCCACAGGCACAGCTATAGTTTCATTAGCACGTACATCTGAACCGCCCTGCTTTTCAGTCATGCCCATACCGAGCCAAATCGACTTTTTCTGCGCAATCGGTACATCGCGTTCATCATATTCAGTCGATAGTAGTTTCTCTCCAATTTTGGCCCACAGTTCAGGTTCACGCTGAATGAGTGGAATACTGCCGAGTGTCATTGAATTTGGACATAAATTGCCGCACTCGACCTGACCTGCTAAATAAAAACGTGCTGCCCATTCCACCCATTTTGCCTTGGAATTTGGCTGATTAAATGGATGTGCATGGGTATCAAACTGGCGGTTGAGTCCCATCCATTTATGCCATGAAGGATGAAACTCGATAAAGTCAGTACGGCGGCCTCGCGCATCGAAGGCATGTAAAATTGGGGTATGTTTGTTGGCTAAAGCCCCATGCTGAAAGTATTCACTCGAACCTGCCACTTTGCCCATTTCGCATAAAGTCGGCTGATCATGGCTGCTGCAGCGTTTTAAGATTTCATGTAAAACCGTATCGCTTGAAAATAGATTGTAGTTTTCTAGTTCATCAAATTGGTTGCTGATTTGATGCGTCATCCATGGCTGTTCTAATGTATTCATCGTCTATATTTTCCACTTGTTCTTGTTTGCTTTTCATTTCAGTATAGAGAAAATTTAAAGCATAGACGTTCGGTTTTCAGCGCTTAACAATATGAAGAATTCAGCCATTCAGATACGGCGTAAGCCTCGTCAATCACGTGCAAAGCTCACCCAAGAAGCCTTACAGGAAAGTTTTGTTCGGCTTTTGCATGAGCGCCCTGCCGACAAAATTACCATTCGTGAAATTACCGACCTTGCAGGCGTTGGCTTAGGGACATTTTATGAATATTTTTCCAAGAAGGAAGATTTGATTGCGCTAACCATTCATTTGCATGTGAAACACAATGCCGAACAGATGAAAACTTATGCACAATCGCTGATGAAGTTATCCACAGATTTGGATTTTCAAGAGTATTTACAGCAAATCATCCACTTTCAAATTGAGCAAATTCAAGCGCAGCAGTTTTTATGGTCACAGGTGTTTTTATTGGAACGGCGGATTTCAGATATTGAAAGTTACCGTAAAAGTTATGTCATGATGGTGCAAATGTGGCAACACATGCTTAAGCCTTTTATAAATAACGAGGAAAAGCTCAAGCCAATGGCTTTAAATATACAAAGAGTGTGTTATGGCTTTGTGTCGCAAAGCTTGTTGATCGTACCCAACTTTACTGAATGGGATGAATTAAAGCGAGATATAATTCATATGTTGCGCGATTAGACTTCGAGGACAAGTCTAATGACGTTTCAAATGCATCGGTGAATAAAATAAAGTCATGTTATTTACAAAAAAACCGGCTCTTAAACCAGTTATTTTAGATATTTAGGAAATTCATTTTTACGGTAGAAGAAAATCATTCATCACTTGGTTCATCCTTCAATAAAAGTACTTTAGAAGTTAAGCTTTTATTGCCAGCTTACTTATCTCATTTATACGCCTTTGCAATGCTGGCCAGTTGTAAGCTCTTTAAAAATTCAGCCGTATATTTTGGACTATGGCCTAATGCACCCCGATGATAGCCATTTGGGATCGCCTGATAGACTACTGGCAATTTTTATTTGCACAATTTCTGGTAATAACTTTGAGTACCAAGGTGATCGAGTAAATGGTCTGCGGCGCCTTAAACAAACATCAGTGTTACGGTTAGGGTCTTATATTCAATCGACTGCCGTTTTAAATAGCTTAAGGATGGCCTTAAGTCTGAATTTTTTAAAAGATTGGCTGAGGTGCTTGTTTTAACTCAGTTTGTAGTTCTGACAAACAGCGTTTACGGGCCTGATTTAATAAAGACCGCATATCTGGACTAACCAGTTGATTTAAATTGATCGATGGATCTGCTGCGGCTGCTCCCAACAACACGATTGGGAAAAATGCCGCTACATTGGTATCTGGATTTGGATTGGTTTCTACGTATTCAGCAATACATTCATATTGATAACCACCCGGTGCCAAGGGTATTGCAGCTTTAAGATTCAATTCAAGCGCATCTTTTTGTCCCTGAGCTGCAACCGCAATCACAGCTGCACCACCTTGACTATGCCCCATCACCATCCAGTCTTTATTAAATTGCCACGGCTTCCAAGAATGCTATGCACGCACAGAATGCACCAAATTATAAACTTAACTGACTACATTCATATGAGGGTGCAGTTTTGACTTACCCAGTCTTTATAACCTGTTGCAACCACTACATAGCCATGCCTCAAACAACTGTCGATTGCACCATCTATGACTAGTTACAAACTATATACAGGCCTATTGTATAATCACTTGAAGGAGCACTTGTATCAGCCACACAGTCGTGCCATGTGCTCATGCCAATACGGTCCAGTCTTGTTTAAGTGCTTATTCTTTTGGGCGTAAAATATATCCCGAGATCAAAATGGGTTCGCCATTAACCCCCTCAACTACGATATGCGATCACGTAAGGTTCCCTAGTATGTTGATATGATGTAGGAATCGATTCAAGCTGGAGTGACAACACCTGACCTGACAACAATAAAGATAGCTGTACCAACTGGCATCACCCCATAAAAATTTATTTACAATTTTCTAAAACAACTTAGACCACTTGCCAATATTTCTTCAGCTATATTTTTAGCTTATTTTAAGTATTAAATAATGTCTTTAATGTTGAAAAACTCTCCAATATTAATAGCTCAAAAATGTCTTTCATTAACTAGAATCAGCTAAGAAAACCTATATATTAAGGCCAAAATCCATAATAAAAATATGGATTTAGATATTTCGTCCTCTTCTACCTATCATAGCTATATATTTGAGTTTAATTCATGGATAAAATATTAAAACAAAATATATAAATAAATAATATAAATTCAATAACTTAATCAATCGAATTAACCATTTATACAAAACTATTTTTCCATTTGTCAAAAGCCACAGAAAGCTTTAAAGTCAATAAGTATATAAAGATTTTTAAGCTTTTAACGGCTACAGTTTTATGACTTATCTTCGATTGATTGCTGCTTGAAAAATTTTAGAATGAGAGAAAAACTGTTGTCACATTGTCACTTTAAAATGAATTAACAAAACGGTTAAGGTCATGTGCTGTTGAGCGTGTTATCAATTGAAAGGTTATAACTCCCAACTTTAATACATGATTATAATAATGGAGATACTCAATGAGCGACGACGTTAAAAAATGTCCTGTCACCCACCTAACAACTGATGCTGGTGCTCCTGTTGTAGACAACCAGAACAGTATGACGGCAGGTGCACGTGGTCCTTTACTTGCCCAAGACCTATGGCTTAATGAAAAACTCGGTAATTTCGTTCGTGAAGTAATTCCAGAGCGTCGTATGCATGCCAAAGGTTCTGGTGCTTTCGGTACGTTTACCGTGACTAACGATATTACCCAATATACCCGCGCTAAAATTTTCTCAGAAGTTGGTAAAAAAACTGAACTTTTTGCTCGTTTCTCTACCGTAGCGGGTGAGCGTGGTGCTGCAGATGCAGAACGCGATATTCGTGGTTTTGCCCTTAAATTCTATACTGAAGAAGGTAACTGGGATTTAGTTGGTAATAACACCCCTGTCTTCTTCCTACGTGATGCTCGTAAATTCCCTGACTTAAACAAAGCAGTAAAACGCGATCCTAAAACCAATAAGCGTAGTGCAACTAATAACTGGGATTTTTGGACTTTACTACCTGAAGCTCTACACCAAGTTACGATTGTGATGTCTGACCGCGGTATTCCAGATGGTTACCGTCATATGCATGGTTTTGGCAGTCATACTTTCAGTTTTATTAATGCCAATAATGAACGCTTCTGGGTTAAATTCCACATGCGCACTCAACAAGGCATTAAAAACTTAACCGATGCTGAAGCCGAAGCGATTATTGCCAAAGACCGTGAAAGCTCACAAACCGATCTGTTCAATGCAATTGAACGCGGCGATTTTCCAAAATGGAAAATGTACGTTCAAATCATGCCTGAACTTGATGCAGAAAAAGTACCTTATCACCCATTTGATTTAACCAAAGTATGGCCTAAAGGCGACTATCCGTTGATTGAAGTGGGTGAATTCGAACTCAATCGTAACCCTGAAAACTATTTCCAAGATGTTGAACAAGCCGCTTTCGCACCAAGTAACTTGGTGCCGGGTATTAGCTTCTCACCTGACCGTATGCTGCAAGCGCGTTTATTCAACTATGCTGATGCTGCACGTTATCGCGTGGGTGTAAACCATTACCAAATTCCTGTAAATGCACCACGTTGCCCTGTTCATTCCAACCGTCGTGATGGTCAAGGCCGTATGGATGGTAACTATGGTGCAACACCGCATTATGAACCAAACAGCTTCAGCCAATGGCAAGAGCAACCACAATACAAAGAACCACCATTGAAAATTACTGGTGATGCTGACTTGTGGGATTATCGTGAAGATGACAGCGACTATTTCAGTCAACCACGTGCATTATTCAACTTAATGAATGATGAACAAAAACAAGCATTGTTTAATAACACTGCTGGCGCAATGGGCGATGCACTCGACTTCATTAAATACCGTCATATCCGTAACTGTTACGCATGTGATCCAGCTTATGGTGAAGGTGTTGCAAAAGCATTAGGCTTAACTGTAGCGGATGCGCAAGCTGCTCGTGCAACTGATCCAGCTCAAGGTAATCCAGGCTTGCTTTAAGTTTTATCTTTGAATAAAAAAACCACCTTTTAAGGTGGTTTTTTCTTGGCATTAAATATTCCAATTACCGTCTATTAATCCTTAAACAATCAATTTTTTGCCTTCATGCATGGTTAAAAATGGATTCATTAACTTTGATGTTTTTCGCATTGCATGATGTAAGTCATGTTCAGGTTGGTCTCTAGCTTCATCAGTCAACTGAAAAGTCCGATAATGCATTGCCAATGAACATTTTGACTGTAAATCTTTATGCGCCTGAAAAGCTTCTTCGGGATTCATGTGCAAATATTTCATTAAACGACGTGGCTCATAAGCTCCAATCGGTAATAACGCTACTCGGGGTGCACCTAAGCGTGTATGGATTTGTTTGAAATGTGCGGCATAGCCCGTATCTCCAGCAAAGAAGAAATGTCCTGTACTATGCACGATGGAAAAACCTCCCCATAAGGCATGATTTTGATCTCGCCAACCACGACCTGAACCATGCTGTGCAGGCGTATAAACGATACGCAAATCTTCAAACATTTCCGATTGCCACCAATCAAGTTCAATGACATTGAAATGTGTGGGTAAATAATAAGCATTGCCTAAACCAGTATAAATCGGCATAGCAAATTGTTCATGTAACCAATTCAAGGTTGCTAAATCCATATGATCATAATGATTATGGCTCAGTAAAACCCCATGAATTGTAGGTAATTCTTCTAAGGCAATTCCTGCAGGACAAGCACGTCGTGGTCCAGTCCCTTGACGTGGGCCTGCATACTCCGCCCATACAGGATCGGTCAAAAAATTATATGGCCCAATTTGAATCAAGACCGTCGCATGTCCGACAAACCAAACCAACCAATCATCCATTTTAGCCAATGGCCGATTGTGCGGAATGCTACGCGAAGAAGCAAAAAACTGTTGGTATTCTTGCTCACGATCTACTTTCCATGTATCGCTTTTACGCGTCATGATCCATTTCAGCATATCTTTACGCGTAAACGCATCTGGATTTCGAAGGGTATTAAAGAATTTTTCCCCATTAAAATGGTCAGTTGCCAGATAATCAAATACAGGCTTCGTCCACGTATGTTTCATACAGCTTTTAGTACTGATTTGAAACTGTGCTGATTGAGTTTTTTGATTCATGTGTATTTAAAATTCATTCACTATGCTGACAAACCTTGCAAAGTATTTAACCTCGCAGACCTATTGATCAAGACGACCTTTCATGCGCTCAAGCCAAACCTTCCGAGATTGAGGCTTGACAAAGAGTGCCACAATTTCAGGATGAAGCTGTTTAATTTGTGCTTCAATTCTGTTGACACAAGCTTCTATATCATCTGACGTTAAATTATCTTTAAATTCAAGACTCAAAGATGCCAAAACTTGATGTGCACCCATCTGCTCTGTTAACACCCCATTGGCAGAATGCACTGCTGGATCTTGCTCTGCAACCATCAAGACATTATGCCTCAATTGTGGGTCAGCAGTTTCTCCCATGAGCAATCCTTTAGTCTCACGTGCAAGTAAAATTGCTGAAATAGCGAGTACAACCCCAATTAGAATTGATGCCAGACCATCAAGCATTGGCATATTCAGCGCGTGTGATAAATAGATACCGATCAGGGCAATAAACAGACCAATCAGCGCTGCTGAATCTTCAAATAACACGGTAAATGTCGTCGGATCTTTACTGCGTCGAAATGCTTCAAAATAGCCCTGTTTCCCTTTGATTTTACGAAATGCCTTCAATGCCACAAACCAAGAGGTCCCTTCACACAAAATCGCAATACCTAATACGATATAGTTAATCATCGGATTTTGCATTTCTTCGGGGTGATAAATATGACTAATCCCTTGATAAATCGACACGATCGCACCCAAAGCAAAGACCATCAACGCCACAATAAAAGCCCAAAAATACAGCTCTCTCCCATAGCCAAACGGATGGCGTGCATTTGCTGGCTGCTGCGATTTTTTCATACCGTAGAGCAGTAAGATTTCATTTAAAGTATCAACCACAGAGTGAATAGCTTCACTCAACATGGCCGAACTATTCGTGATATAGGCAGCGGCAAACTTCACCAGTGCAATCGCTAAATTGCCGAAGAGCGCTGCATATACCACGATTTTGTTAGATTCAGACATTTAAAATTGTCCTAAATTTATTTTTATCAAACAGATCTATTTGATTTTATAGCTCATTCCATAGTACTCAAACTGACTGTAGCTGTTGTTTGTTATTTTGTTGTTTTTACACCAACTGTCGATTGTTTCGACAATGCCATCATGTTCCATGTGAAACACGCTCTTTAGCGCAAAGGTATAGAAAAAAAAAGAAGCCGCAGCTTCCTTATAATTCTGTAGATGTACACGGTTCAACGTACTTTATTAAAATATTGCTCGCGCCACTCTTTCCAAAAGTACATCACAATACCAAACATCACGACCACGATTCCAACAAAGGCATTGGAGCTAATATGTTCACTGTTCAACGTCGCTCCCAAAACCAATGCTATGACAGGTGTCATCACATTACTGAGTGACACCGTTGATGCGGCTAAACGTCTTATAAGCCAGAAGTAACACAGCATTGCCACAATGGATGACATGATCATGGTAAAGACAAAACCAATCATCGCACGGCCACTTGGCAATTCGGTTGGAAAATGCTGCCAAATAAATGGAATAATGAGCATCGATCCTAAAGCTGAAACAATCAGGGAACCGGTTGCCTGTGACATCGGCTTTAACGGTGCATTAATCTGCTTCACCCAAAAAATCGAACTAATATACGACACCATGCTGATTAGCATCAGTACAACGCCAATTGGATTGACTTTGCTATCAGCAGAATCTGCAAAGACAAAAGTTAGACCTCCCACTGCAACCGCCATGCCCAACCACTGCAAAGCGACCAATTTATGTGTTTTTAAAATTACATGCCCAATCAAACCGGCAATTAAGGGTGAAAAACCAAAAATCAGTGCCATTAAACCTGAGGTGAGATAATTGGCTGCGAGATAAATAAACAACTGTGCACCAATCAAATTTAAACTCCCTGCCACATAACTTTTTAATGAGGTTTCATCAAACGGCAAAGGATCACGCATCAATTTCAACAGAAACAGCGCAATAATAGATGCGCCGAAGTAACGGATAATCAACACCCACATCGGATGTATTTCCTGCACACTCCACACAATCGCGAGCGGCGTCGTCGCCCAAATCAGTACCAAAAGAGCATATATACTTGCCGTCAGCGGCAGTGAAGATTTCATTTCATTCTCAAATTTGATTGTTCTAACGACTTAACCTGAAACCCACTATTCAGATCTGGAACTACTCGTAAGACCAGTAACTAATAAAGTTTAAGACCAATTATTGCTCTCCACTTTATCAACTAAATTGGAGGCGGTATGAATGCCACCCGATCGTTTGGGGTATAAGGACTTCTCTTCAAACGATCAATAATCTCCCCTAACCCCTCTTTAAAAAAAGAGGGGGAATCATCCAAACGAAATCCATT
This sequence comes from Acinetobacter sp. YH12126, assembly GCF_013418745.1. Taxonomy (NCBI): domain Bacteria; kingdom Pseudomonadati; phylum Pseudomonadota; class Gammaproteobacteria; order Moraxellales; family Moraxellaceae; genus Acinetobacter; species Acinetobacter sp. YH12126. Next base: position 89,356 of record NZ_VPBM01000002.1, read on the forward strand.
CTTCACAAAGACTACTCCCTCCTTTGAAAAAGGAGGACTGGGGAGGATTAAAACCGTTGAATAGATTTACATAAGCTAAAACTATATACATGGACTACAAAATAGCTTTATAAGTGCGACGCTAAAACTAAAGACATAAAAAAAACAGACCTACGTTACCGCAAGTCTGCTCCTCTTAGACATTCAGCTTACTTTACAAGTTTACGTAAATCTTGGCTTAAATCTAAATATTTATCCGCTTCAAACGCCGCATTCTTGCTAATCAATTTTTTCAAATGACGCATCTCTTTCGCAGCATTTACAGTGATACCACCCACGATTACACCGTCAGTAACACCAAACAAAACAAATGATGATTCTGCAGCTAATTCAGGATTTACTTCGCCACGTGCAATCCATTCGCTTGCAGCCATATCACCCACAAATTGATAGTTGATATTCAATTGATCTGTCCAGAACCACGCTGGATTTGGGGTTGGATGTTCAACACCCATTACATGACGAGCAAAGATACCTGCTTGAAGATTGGCATTTTCCCAAGTTTCGACACGACGGTGGTTACCACAGTCACGAAGCTGAGTCGCAACGTCACCCGCTGCATAAATATCTGGATGCGAAGTTTGGCAGTTATCATTCACTTTAATGGCAAAATCAACGTCTAAACCTGCATCAACCGCAAGTTGAGCATTTGGCACAATGCCAATACCATAGATCACTGCATCGGCACGAAGTTCTTCACCGCCTTCAAGCGTGATCACCACTTCTTCGCCATCAAGCTTACAGTCAGCAATAGAAGTCGAAAGACGAATATCTACACCTGCAAGACGTTGCTGTGCCAATAAGAATTCACTTAAAACACGTGGAGATGAACGACCCATGACCATCGGACCCATTTCAATCACGGTCACGATACAGTCTTTAGAACGTGCTGAAGAAGCAAGCTCAAGACCAATCACACCACCGCCGATCAATACAATACGGCGACCCGCTTGTAATACAGGCACCAATGCTTGTGAATCTTCAAGGTTACGTAAGGTATAAACGTGTTTACCCAAAGCATCGAAATTCGGTAAACGGCGTGCTGCACCACCAGTTGCTATAAGCAACTTGTCAAATGCTACAATTTCACCATTTTTCAGTTCAACTGTTTTCGCATCGCTATGGATTTTCACAACGCCATTGCCACGAATATGTTCAACACCGAGTTCTGCCAATTTTTCTTCTGACAGAATTTCGATTTTGGTCTCTTCAGGTTTTAGAATTACGTCTTTAGACAAAGGCGGACGTTCATAAGGAAGATGTGTTTCATCACCCACCAAAATGATTTTGCCTTCATACTTGTTCGCACGGAGTTCTAAAATGGCGCTAGCACCAGCTTGACCAGCTCCAACAATAACGATGGTTTCGATACCATTTTGGCTCATGGGTTTGTTCCTTATTTCAATTCTGCAGATACGATGCCGAAGCCCGCAATCCACTCACTAATATCTTCGTAGCAATGTGTTGTCATGTCGTATTCGCCCACTTCATGTAATGCAGCAAAGGCAGCCATCCAAGAACGAACTTCTTGACCACCACGACCGCCTTCAACACGAATTTCAGCTTCAGTCATCGCTTCAATGGCAGCAAAGTCAGCTTTGGCGAAAGTATCAAGCAATGCACGATCCCATTCTGGGTTTAAAGGCACTGCGACAGAAGTATCACCCGCTGCGAGTTTTTGACCGACAGCAATGATTTTGCCTTGACGTGTATTACGTGCCTCTTCAGTTGGATTACGACCTGCAATCAGGAACTCTTCCACTTCTGGTGGAACTGAACCCATTTGCGGCGTTGGTGGATCATGAGACAAACCACCTGTACCCAAAACAAGTACACGTTCATTCTCTAAGTTCAATGATTTAATGAACTGACCGACTGCACGCCCCAAAGCGACTGTACGCTTGGTTGTTGGCATCGGTGCAGCTGCACCATTGATAAAAATTGGAATCGTTGGATAACGATCAAGCTTGCCACCACAAAGGAAATGTAATGGTTGAGTCACACCGTGGTCTGCCTGCATACGATAAGAGTATGCAACATCGACACCTTCATCCAATACGCGACGAACCAGACTGATTGCTGTTTCTTCAGGCACATTGATGTGGTCATTGTCTTTACCATAATCCCAATCACCTGCTGCTTTGGCACGAATACCGACGCAGAAAGATGGCATGAGGTCATAGAAGAAACCATTGAAATGGTCTGGACCAAAAGTAATGATCAATGTTGGATTATAGTCTTCAACTTCTTTAGCAAGTTTGGCAAAAGTTTCGCGAACTTTTTCCTCTTTGTATTTCTCTTGCGGAGAAGCGAATTCCATTAGGGGACTGTGCGATGCACAAATAAGTTTAACGGCCATGGGTGACTCCTAAACGGAAGGCAGCCAAGACGGCTGCCGAGTAAGTCCTTTACGTATTTGGCGAATTAAATCTCGTCAAAGAAGCCAGCACGTGGTTGACGTAAACCACGGATACCCAGACCACATTCAGCATTAATTAAAACACCAGTTAATGGGCGGTTGTTTTGACGAGAAGCCAATAACACGTATGAACCAGTCATATCTTCAGGTTCGGGTAAGAAATTGAGCGGCATGCCGCGTGCAATCTTCTCAGGATCACGTGCATCGAGTAGACCGAGGTTTTCTTGGCCTAAAGAAGCAGCACCTTTGATGTTGACATTCATACCCGACGGAGCAACAGCGTTCACTCGTACTTTAGGCGCAAGCTCATAGGCTAATTCTTTCATAATCCCAACGCCAGCATGCTTAGACGCTGTGTATACAGGGCCTCCGCCTGCCGAATACAGTGCTGAGTTAGACAAAGTAAATATGATAGAACCTTCCGAAGCTATCAATGCATCAAGTGCAGCTTTGGCACCTAAGATGAGAGATTTGGTGTTAATACCCATAATCTCATCAAAAGCTTTCTCCAGCTGTTCACCCGATGTATTGACGATATCTGCGTAATGATCCCAGATACCTGCGTTTCCGACGAAACAGTCAAGTTTGCCATAATGTTCTACAGTTGCTTGAACTGCACGAACATTATCCTCATAGCTGGCTACATCTCCTGCGATCGCAAGCACGCGGTCACCAAAATGTTCTTTCAATGCATCAACTTTCGATTGAGAACGTTGAAGAACAGCAACTTGTGCACCTTCTTCTAAGAAACGTTCAACCAATGCCCAGCCTAAGCCTGAACCACCACCGGTAATAAGTGCAACTTCGCCTTGTAGCCAACCCATGATTACTCTCCTGCCATCTCTACGTATAAAGCACCATCTTCAACAATCACAGGGAATGTCTTGATAGGATCTGTTGCTGGTAAGCATAATGCTTGACCAGTTTTCAAACAGAATCGAGCCGAATGAAGTGGACATTCAACAGTGCCATCATCTTCAAGGTAACCTTCAGACATTGAAGCATTACCATGTGAACAACGGTCGTTCATCGCGAAAAATTCGCCATTGTTGTTGAATACTGCAAGCGCATCGATACCGTTAACGCCGCAATCTACTTTCAATGCTTCGCCTTCGTCTAATTCGTCAACTTGGCAAACAAAAATCTTATTCATTAGAAGAACACGCTCAGGTTATGTGAGTTGTAAGTCACCTGATCAAGGGTAATCTTACGGTTGAAGATTTCGAAACCTTGCTCAGTGTCGACTTTGCGGATCTTGTCGTGACGCTTACCACAGTAGATTGTTACATCTTTCTCTTTCTGGGTACGGTACAACAAGTACGTTACGTAAACGTCGTATTCGCCTTCAACTTCAGTCGCTTCAACAATCACATTTGAAACCATGTGTGTTGTACGTGAAGGAGGTTCTTCAGCCCAAGCCATACCTGTCTCTAAACGAGCTACACGGCGTTCCAACAAATCTTTAGTATCGTTAAATACCCAAGTTGTTGGCGGCTCAATCGAACGACGACGGTCACGTGTTTGCGCGTTTGGTGTTGTGCGTAACGTATAAGAAATATCTTCAGCTAATACAGCTAACCAATCGCGGAACTTCCAATCGTCAAGCAATTTTGCTTCACGATAGAGGAACTGACTAATTTGGTGATGAAGTTCTAAACTGATTTGACTCATTTCATAAGCTCCTTCTCATATTCGTCAGCCGCAGCTTCAACGTCTTCCCATTTTTCATGAATCAATAAATCTGCCCAACGGCGGTACATACCACGTGCTGCAGTCTCAGAGAAAATATAGTTAGTGATACCCGGGATACCATCTTCACGTACTTTCTCGTTGCCTTTACCCATTTCCATAATGAGTTTGTTTTGACGGGCTTTATAACCACGTAATACTTTTTGGATTTCGATCCAGTTTTCAGAGTCATCTTGCTCTAGGAAACCAGCAGGACCGAAGGCACGTGTTGCAGAACGTTCAAATGCTGCTTGTACATCTTCTGGCGCGTCCGCATCACAGATACAGAATGCCCATACTTCAGTCTTGTTTGGACCACGTGGGTGCCATACACGAAGCGTTGCAGTACCGTTCAACCAAGATAGTGTTGGGAACATGGTGTTGTGACCAGCAAGACGCAGTGCACGAGTTTCACCTAGGCGTTCTTTCACTTCTTCATACGTTTCACGGAAGTAGTTTGCTACTTCACCATCCACCCATACGTTTGCGTCTGGTTTCTCAGTGAAGAAGAAGCCTGAACCGTGACCACGTGAACCGTATTGGATCGCGTCTTTGGCAGTTTCCCAAACTGGACGGGCAGTTTGTGCAGCACCTAATTTCTTAGAAGATTCATCATCTGGTTTAGCACCAAGCACCTGAATCGCAGATGCATGAGAGAACAACGCGTGGTATTGGTCAGAAGCGAACTGTTCAGCTGCAAATTTCCAGTTACAGTCGATTTCCCATTTGTGTACACCACCAACGATCACAGTACCACCTTCACGACGGTCTACAACGCCGTCCAGGTACCAAGCGATATCGCCCATGTATTCTTCTAGATCTGGAGTTGTTTCATCCCAGCAGCCGAATACTAAGCCTTTGTATGATTTAACGCGGTTAACTTCTACCAGACCCCATTGCTCTTTACATGCACCATGTGGGTAAGCACGATCTTCAAGCGGGATATCTTTTAGAGAACCGTCAATACCGTATGACCAGCCGTGGTATGGGCAAGTGAACGCACGTGTATTACCACAGTCCGCGAAGCTCACACGCATAGAGCGGTGACGACATTGGTTTAAGAATGCTTTGATTGAGCCATCTTTTTGACGTGCCACGATGATTGGATCTTCACCCATATAGGTATTGAAGAAATCGCCGGCTTTAGGAATTTGGCTCTCATGGCATAGGAATAACCATGTACGACCGAACACACGTTCTAATTCAAGTTCGTAGATGTCTGGATCTGTATAGATAGATGGCGTGATACGTCCATTTTGTGCATCGACTAAAGCATCGATTTCGCGCACATCAATTTTTCCACTCATGAAAAGCTCTCCTGTGACCATAAGGCACAAAGTAATAGACTCAACTTTTCAACGATGATGGATTTTAGAGCGATATTCGGGAAATATTTATTTTGTTTTAATTAAGAGATTTTATGGATTATTACGGTAGATTTTTTTTATAGTATTTTTTTTAAATTATCGAGAACACCATTTATTTCATGAATGGCAAAATAATCCTCACGCAATAGTTGTTTATAGATTATACTGAACGAACTTCTAAGTAAGACATTTTTTGGATTACTCCACGGGTTGATTATATGGAATTACGACACTTACGCTACTTCATTACTGTTGCTGAAGAACTCAATTTCAGTAAAGCTGCGTTAAAACTTTATACTGCTCAACCTTCTTTAAGCCAACAAATTAAAGATCTTGAAGAAGATGTCGGCGTAAAATTGTTGCACCGGACTAAACGCAAAGTTGAGCTCACAGAAGAAGGTGCCGTATTTCTAGAACAAGCACGTTTGACACTAGCTCAAGCAGACAAGGCCGTAGCGATGGCACGTCAGGTTTCACAAGCCAAACAACAGATGCTGCGCATTGGTTTTGTGCCTGTCGCAGAGATGAAAATCTTCCCATACGTCTTGCCAAATCTGCGTGTTCAAAACCCAGAACTCAAAATTGAATTACTTAGTTTAAATAATCGCGATCAGATGAAATTGCTGCAAAAAGGTGAACTAGATATCACTTTTACTCGCAATAACTTTCATAGCGACGAAATTGAAAGTCAGTTTGTACTACGTGAACCATTGATCTTTATTTTACCCAAAGATCACCCTTTAGCGAAGTACGAACGTATTCCAGTTAAAGCATTGAATGGTATTGATTTTATCATTCCTGCACGCGAACAATCAGGCACATTGCATGAAGCCATTTTAGACTTTGCTTCTAACCATGGCGTTCAATTTAATATCGTGCAAAAAGCCGACAATATCCTGTTTAACATTAACTCCATCGGCATGGGTTTAGGCTGCACGATCCTACCGGGATACATCGCGCCATTGACCATGAACAATACTGTCATTCGTCCTTTAGATGTCGAATTACCGTATCTAGACCTGTACGTAAGTTACCGAAAAACGGCGAGTTCTGTGGCTGTAGATAAATTCCTTGAACTGCTAACCAAAGTTTTTTATCTCGATATCAATCGCGAACAGCGTTAATTTTCGCCAAGTCATAATTTATAGATATAGCACCATTATTTTTGAAATAAATAATGGTGCTTTTTTTATGGCTAAAAAGTCGCTTTTTTAATCGTTTAAATGTTTTAATCGACGCATTTTATCTATCATGCATATCGACTTGATGGAAAATAACTTATAAATTTTAGTTTAGATATTGATAAAAATTGCTAAGAATAGCCGATTTACAACTTAAGTCTAATAAATAATTCCCCTTCCCCAACCATTTAGATGAGCTTATTTTATGCCTTTTTACTGATTTAGACCGTACACTGTCGACCTGTTAATGAGAATAATACTCATTTAAAGTATTTCTGTCAAAAGATTTATATAAAAAAAAGGATGGCAAAACCATCCTTTTTTTGAATTTCATGTCAGTGACAAGAAATTACACACCACGCGCTTTTAAATAATCTTTAATCACGGTGTTGAATTCTTCTGCTTTTTCAACTTGAGACCAGTGGCCACATTGGCTGAAAATATGCGCATCAGCATGAGGAACGGTATTCAAAATATCCCACGTACGAGATACTGGAATCACCACGTCTTGTACACCGTGGATCAACAATACTGGCACAGTAATGTCTTTCATTTTTTCAAAGTCGAGTGGGAATTCGAAACGGTCACGGTCGCGTGCGCCAACAACATCCATCAAACGATTTGATGCATAGTCATTTGCAGCAGAAGCGAAACGTACTTTTACCAATTCGTCTGTGATCAAGTCTTTGTTTACAACAAACATAGACAAGGTTTTCTTGATGCCTTCTTCGGTTAATACAGGGTTTGCATGTGCTTTAAGTGCTGCAGTTTGTTTAGCACCGCCTGTACCCATAGACACGATACCCAATACACGTTCTGGATAGTCCAAAGCCATTTGGAATGCTAACCAGCCACCGAGTGAGTTACCCACTAACCAAGTTTTTTCAATACCTAGGGCATCTAACGTACGTACAGCGTGATCAACCCAAGCACGGATACCATAAGCAGTATTCGGTGCAACAACAGTTTGACCATAACCAATCGTATCGATAGCGATACAACGTGCTTGTTCACCAATTTGTGGAAGGTTTAACCACCAGTTTGCAGCAGCAGATACACCTGTACCTGAACCGTGTAAAAATAGAATTGGTGTGCCTTCACCCACTTCGTGGTAATGCGTTAATTCGCCTTCAGCAGTTTCAATCCATTTATCTTCTAAACCAAAGAATGAATCAGTTGTATAGTCAGGAATCTGAACAGTGCTCATACATGCTCCTCGTATTGCGTAGAGCTTATGTTTCAATCCATAACGGATTTAAACACAAGGGGGACTCTTTTGGATTTTGTGGTTTTTACAGTCTCATATTACCTGTTCAGCCACTGCTAACTGATACATATTTACGATCATAAACAACAAATAGACTATAATTTAAGTTATTGTTTTTAAATACATAACTCAAAAATATATCCATAAAATCTTTGAGGTATTTCTTTTTTAAATAAACCAGCGAATAAAAAGGGAAGCAATGAATCCACTTCCCTTTTTTTTATCCTGAGAAATTAGAACTTATAGGTATAAGTTGTCGCGACACGGTACTCTTGCAAGTCAGATTTGTAATCGAAATCGGCATCGATATACATTGCCTGGAAGCCTAAGCCCTTCAACTTACCTTCAGGCACGGTGTAGTTCACGATTAAGTTAAGCTCATCAGATTTTTGATTTTTTAGGATGCCATTTGCAGTACCAATTTCTGCATCAGAACCTGTAAAGTAAACCGCTGTAGCATTTAGGCCTTTCGCACCAAGCTCTGCAAAGTCATAGCCATAAGTAAAGCCCCATGATTTTTCATCTGGATTGGTAAATGTCGCTACGCCCCAGTTTACAAGGTACGGCTGTGGCACCCAGCCGCCCAAAGTTGGAAAGGCATTGTCACCAAACATTTGTTGATAACCTAAACCAAATGTATGTGAGCCATAATTGACTTTCGCCCCCACCGACAACGCTTGGTTATCAATTTCACCATAGAGCTTGTCACCCGAATCCGAGTTATCAAAATAGCGGATATGACTGTCTAACTTGACTTTTTCACCCAGTTTAGTTTTGTAGTTCGCACCTATATAGTGCTGTTGGTAGATATCCTGTACATCGGCATACCAGTAGCTACCACCAATTTCAGGCGTAAATTGGTGATCAATCCCCGCAATATACATCCCGTCAGATGCTGGACCGTTATCAAAATGACCTATTTTTCCATTCGGCAGCTTTTTACCTGGTGAAAATAAAGTTAAATCACGGAACTGGTTATCATAACGATTATTAATACCGTCAATATAAGCCACGGTCAACTTGGTATCTTTCAGGTCTTTCGACTCCAGCCATGCACCGCTATAAGTCGTCATTAGCTGACGAGATGGATCGAAAACCAACACTGGAGACACTGGTAATAACTCACCCACTTTCAACTCAGTTTCAGATACTTTGGCTTTAAGGGTCACGCCCACTTTACCAAAGTTATCTTTTGATTCTTTACCATCGTGCGGCAAAATAAAGTCTGCATTGGTATCACGGCCATTGAGTTTAAAGGCATGCTGTACCAGCAGGTCCGCGCCGACTTGAATGCCCGCGCCAATATCCTGATAACCTGACTTCGCATCCAGCGTAATGCCTTGCGACCATGAACCCCAATTTTTATTTGGAGTATCTTCAATTTGACGATCCAAATAAAAGTTTTTAAATTTCAATTGTACTTGGCTGTCGTCAACAAAGTCCGCATAAGTTGCAGATGTTCCTAATGTTGCTGTCGCAGCAAGAATTGCTATCCATAAATTTTGACGACGCATGGCTTATTTCCCAGTAATCAAATTAAGCTATGGCACCATCATGCTCAACAATACCTTGGAAAAAAATCCGACTACAGTATTAAGGTTTATCAGGCTTTTGTACAACTTGAACTTTGGAAGCTATTTCTGCTTATTTTCCTTAGAGATTAAAACAATAACTCTTTTTTATCATTTAGAACGACTGATTAAATTAACCCCATGTTTTATTAACGTAAAATTTAAAGTTTTTTATTTTTCGCAATTACATACGCTGTATTAATTGCTTTTAAGTTTAATCAAAGTTTTTTACTGAGATTTATCCTTATTTAAGTTATAAAATTTAGCTATCAAATAATATTTAATTTATATAATCATCAACAACTTAAAGTTAAATTTTACTACTATGGCTGCTCGAAATCAGCCATTGATTCGTAAGACATTTCTTATTTCAATCCACTTTTCATGCCTCAAATCAATCTCAACGTAATCTCAAGCCCATCTCAAACCAACACAGCCACTTCAGACATAAAAAAAGCACCCATTTCGGGCGCTTTTTGATTTAAAGCAAATTAAGCATTGGCTTCTTTTGCTTTAGACATGGTCAATGCCAAATCTTCGATCATATCTTCTTGACCACCAACAGTACCACGACGACCAAGCTCAAGAAGAATTTCACGCGCAGAAACGCCATATTTCGCTTCAGCACGTTTCGCGAATAACAAGAATGATGAGTAAACACCGGCATAACCTAAAGTTGCTGCATCACGGTCAGCACGGATCTGATGTGTCATCATTGGAATGATTAAATCTTCCGCAACATCTTGAACTTTAAACAAGTCCACACCTGTCTCCATTTGCATACGGTTGGCAACCGCAACAAACAATTCAAGTGGAGTATTACCTGCACCTGCACCTAAACCTGCAGAAGCTAAATCGACACGCGTTGCACCAGCTTGAACCGCTGAAACAGAGTTCGCAACACCCATACCTAAGTTATGGTGACCGTGGAAACCGATTTCGATCTCTGAAGCCAGGTTGGCACGTAAAATACCCACGCGGTCAGTCACGTCTTGAGGAAGCATGTAACCTGCAGAGTCTGTTACATAAATACAGTTTGCACCGTAAGACACCATTTTTTGTGCTTCTTCGAGTAATTTCTCTGGTGTCGCCATATGCGCCATCATCAAGAAGCCCACAGTGTCCATGCCAAGTTTACGTGCAGCAGTAATGTGCTGTTCAGAAACGTCAGCTTCAGTTGAGTGCGTTGCAACACGAATGGTTGCTACACCAACATCATGTGCCATTTTCAAATGGTCAACCGTACCAATACCAGGAAGTAAAAGTGCAGATACTTTCGCCTGTTTCAGGTTTGGAATCACCGCTTTTAGGTATTCTTCATCGGTTGCTGCTGCAAAACCATAGTTCACAGAGTTACCGCCTAAGCCGTCACCATGCGTAACTTCGATTAAAGGTACACCTGCATCATCCAAAGCAGTTGCAATGGCAACCATTTGTTCAGGTGTAGTTTGATGGCGCATAGGATGCATACCATCACGTAAAGTCATATCATTAATAATAATCTTAGACATTTTGGTATTCCTTAAGCTTCAGCAGTGTTTAATACGCGTTCTGCAAACATTTCTGCAGTACGTGCAGCTGCCGCAGTCATAATGTCGAGGTTACCTGCATATTTAGGAAGATAATCACCTAAACCTTCAACTTCTAAGAAGATTGAAACACGGTTACCGTCAAATACAGGACCATTTACAAGTTTGTAACCTGGTACATATTTTTGAACTTCAAGAATCATCGCATGTACAGATTCAGTGATTGCTGCTTGATCTGGTTCACCTTCAACAAGACAGTGAACAGTATCACGCATCATCAGTGGTGGCTCAGCAGGGTTAATGATGATGATCGCTTTACCTTGTTTCGCACCGCCCACTTTTTCAATAGCGCCAGCAGTCGTACGAGTAAATTCATCAATGTTTTTACGTGTACCTGGACCCACAGATTTTGTTGAAACTGTTGCAATGATTTCGCCGTATTCAACAGGCTGAACTCGTGAAATCGCTGCAACCATAGGAATCGTTGCCTGACCACCACATGTCACCATGTTGACGTTCGGAACTTCACCTGCGTCCAATAACGCTTCTAAGTTTACTGGTGGTACGCAGAATGGACCGATTGCAGCAGGTGTTAAGTCAATCATTAACACGCCAAGTTCATTTAATTTGCGGCTGTTTTCAGCATGAACATAGGCAGAAGTTGCATCAAATGCGATTTTAATGTCGTCTTCAATTACGTGTGGAAGTAAACCATCCACGCCTTCAGCAGTGGTTTTTAAACCCATTTTAGCAGCGCGAGCCAAACCTTCAGACGTCGGGTCAATACCAACCATCCATACTGGTTCTAAAAATTCGCTGCGTTGAAGTTTGTAAAGCAAGTCAGTACCAATGTTCCCTGGACCGATCAATGCACATTTAATCTTTTTCATGAATGTGTACTCTTAAAAATTCCGTAAAACCCAAGCTTATTTCGCTGCAAATGCTGCAGTCACAGAACCAAAGCCTTCAATTTCAACTTTGAATTCATCACCAGGATTTGCCACAACCATTGGGCCTAAGGCACCGGTCAATACGATGTCACCTGCAAGCAATGGACGACCACGACGAACCATTTCGTCAGCCAACCACACTGCTGCATTTAATGGGTTAGAAAGACAGGCTTTACCCACACCTTGTGAAACCACTTCTTCACCACGAGTCATGACCATTTTGCAATTTACAAGGTCAAGATCTGCAAGTTTTACAGGCTTAGAACCCAGTACAAAACCTGCTGAAGATGCGTTATCTGCCACAGTATCAATCAACGAGATTTTCCAGTTTTCGATACGGCTATCGACCACTTCAATTGCAGGCAGTGCATATTCTGTTACACTAATAATGTCTGCATAGGTGTGTTTTTCTTTGGTCAAGTCTTGGTTAATCACCAAAGCAATTTCTGCTTCAACTTTTGGCTGAATCAATAAACCAGCAGGGATTTCTTCACCATCGCCATACGCCATGTCAGCAAACAACATACCGAAGTCAGGTTGATCAACGCCTAACTGCGCTTGTACAACTTTTGAAGTTAAGCCAATTTTACGACCTACAAGGCGACGACCTTCTGCCACCGCACGTTTGGTATTCACTTCTTGAACGGCATAAGCAATATCTACATCAGCACTTTCACCACCAAGTTGTGGACGGATCGGTGCAATCGCAGCCTGATTTACTTCCGCATCGCGTAATGCTTGCGCAACTGATTCAACAACAGCAGAATTCGACATCAATGTTTCCTTAAACTGCAAAAATTGGATGCACAACGTGTTTCATCCCGATCACCATCAAAATCAAAGTGATGAAAGTCATGTCAGGATTCGCCTAAAGCATTTCACTTGACATACTACACGTTATGTTTAGATGCATTTAGCATCGAGATTTTAGAAAGTGAATACCAATACTTATTTTATTTATGACTATAGCTATTAGCTATAAATTAATCATTATTTATTATTAATATTCAAAAACTTAAGTCAAAATAATTAAATAAAATTCACTATTTTTTTCGCCCTTAAATCTGAATCTCTACTAAAAAACTTGGCTTATACGACTAAAAGATAAGATTAAAAGATTATTTTAGCGTCAGGCCAGCTTTTACACATAGGTGTTCAATTTCATCTGATTTAGTTTAACAAATTGAAAATTTAAAATTAAATCAATAAATAACAATAAGATAAAACCAAAAATTCAAACAAAAAATCTATTCCAGCTTGTGGTAAAAGGCCAAATAGTTGCGCTCAACTTTTTAAGGTAAATTTGCTAGAAGACTGCTTGTTATTGTAGAAAAATCTAGTGTTATTACTTTTTTAAATAATTGAATTTACTCATTTCAACAAGTAGAGCTTGAATTACTATTCATTTGGTAACAAAAAAGGTGAAAACAAATTTCACCCTTTTTACTCGTTTGTATCTAAAACTATACAGCTATACGTAATTTCACGTGTTCTAGTAGAAATTCAGTCAAATCACCTACGCTATGTGCAATATGTAAGGGTTGAAAACACTGGAGTGTTTCTACAGTATGCACTCCATAGCTCACGCCTACACGTGGCATCTGAATATTCAGTGCCATTTCCAAGTCATACGACGTATCACCAACCATAATGGCTTGATCGGCACGTAGTCCTGTTTCCGCCAAAATTTCTGCCAACATCAACGGATCTGGCTTAGATTTGGTTTCACTGGCTGCACGTGTCGCACAAAATAGCTCATGACTTTGCGTTTGAGCCAAGACACGGTCTAGACCTTTACGACTTTTTCCTGTTGCAACAGCCAATTGTAGACCGGCATCGCGTAATTCCTGCAACATATCAGCTACACCATCAAACCACATATCCCCTTTGGAATGGGCCACATAGTGATCGGCATAACTTTGCAAAATGTCGCTGTGCAATTCAGGAACCGTCGGAAATAACCGCTGTGCGACTTCCGGCAGACCTAAACCAATAATACTTTTCGCATCAGCATCGGTCAGTGGCTGTGAATATTGATCTGCTGCAAATTTCAAACTCGCTACAATTTGACCCACAGAATCAAATAAAGTGCCATCCCAATCGAAAATGACTAGTTTTACAGCTGAGTTCATACGTTTTCCTAGATTTGATTCAGTGTTTGGTAATTCAGATTCTGGAGTGCATCAATTTATTTACCTCACCCCGGCCCTCTCCTTAAAGGAGAGGGCGAAAGAAAACATGCGAAGCAGTACTGCTCAGGGAGAGAAGTCTCGTATTTAAAACTTACTCGTCATCTTCTGAAGACTTCACCACTTTGTCGGCTTTTTGCGCGCGTAGCTGCGCCACAAGGCTTTGCATATCTTCTGGCAATGGCGCTTCAATGGTTTGGTAACCCGGAATTTCTAAACGCATAGCATGCAGACATAAACGACGTGGCTTTGGACCACGGTATTCAGTTTCATGACCGTATTTTTCATCGCCCACCAATGGATGACCAATACTTAAACCATGTACACGGATCTGATGGGTACGGCCCGAAAGTGGAGACGCATACACCAATGAGGCATGCATAAAACGCTCTTTCACGTTCCACAGCGTCTTCGACTCTTTACCTTCTTTAGGTGATACACGAACACGACGCTCGCCATTTGCCAGTTCGTAACGATGCAAAGGCTGATCAATGAGCTGCTTATCCAAACTCACCACGCCTTTCACCACAGCAGCATAAGTTTTTTGGATTTTGTGCTCACGTAACATGTCTTGCAGGCTTTTTAACACACTACGTTTTTTCGAAATCATCACCAAACCAGAAGTGTCGCGGTCAATTCGGTGAATCAGCTCAAGGTATTTCTTCCCTGTTGCGGCACGTAAGCCTTCGATCAAGCCATACGCCACACCACTACCGCCGTGAACAGCAATACCAGAAGGTTTGTTTACCACCATTAAGCCTTCATCTTCGTACACCACACGGCTCAGTAAACTTTGTGCCACTTTGTCCGATACGGGAACCGCAGACTCATCTTTTTGCTCATAACGAATTGGAGCAACTCGAACTTGGTCACCAATATTGAGTTTGGTTTCCGCTTTGACGCGTTTTTTATTGACGCGGACTTGGCTTTCACGAATCAGACGATAAATGCGACTTTTAGGCACACCTTTCAGACGACTAAACAGGAAATTATCAATACGTTGACCCGCCTGATGCTCGTCCACTTCAAACCAGGTGACGCTTTGCCATTCTTGCGTAGAATTCATACAGTTACTGTGACCTAAAAAAATACTAAAATTGATTAAAAATTGATCATTTAAGCTATACTTTTCGCAAGAAACATAAGCTTAGCCCATAGGCAGATGATGCAAGGTTTGATATAGTCAGCGCACGGAAACCACCGTAACTGAGTAAAAGTTGATTCATTTCAGTATTTACTGTCATTGAACTTTCAAGCAATTACTCATTTAGCTCGGAAAGGTCCCAAAAGAATTATGCCGACGCCGAAGGCTTATTATATCGGCAAAACTGCAAACTGTTGCGTTTAATTGTACCGTAGGTACATAAAACAGTTTGCCCCAAAAAAATATGTGCCAACCAAGGTTGGTTTTTAAACGTAAACTGATACACATCAGACCAGTCGCTCCCTGGAAATCGTGTTCAGGCCACAACGTTTGATGCATTGGATCTGCACAGTTTGTAAAGGTACGATGATAATTCCGTATCAAGACGCTCTATCAGATATGAATGGATGCTCTTCGAGCAATGTGACAGTGAAAGTTACTCACATCCAATGCACCGTTTGTCCGCCAGTGAAACGCGTTCAGGTGACTTTAATCGTTTAAAAGATTGAAGCCGTATTGCCATCATCAATACGTGAATCAAAAACCGTTGCCCACCCAAAGAAGGTCGGTACACATGCACAGATGATGTTTTTCGATCTGTGCAACTTGATCCATGCTATCTGATGCTCGCTACGAGTCAGGCGATGTTCTTCTGTGTATCACTATTAGGTGTTACACCCATGAAACGTATGTTGATTAATGCAACACATGCCGAAGAAATTCGCGTTGCACTTGTCACTGGTCAGCGTCTTTACGATTTTGACTTAGAGAATCGTACCCGTGAACAAAAAAAATCGAATATCTATAAAGGTCATGTGACTCGCGTAGAGCCGTCTTTAGAAGCTGTATTTGTTGAATACGGTGCAGGTCGTCAAGGCTTCTTGTCGATGCGCGAAATTGCTAACTCTTATTACAAAGCAGATCCTCGCCAAACTTCAAACATCCGCGAATTGATCACTGAAGGCACTGAGCTTTTAGTTCAAGTGGAAAAAGAAGAACGTGGTAATAAAGGTGCTGCCCTTTCTACATTTATCTCACTTGCTGGTCGTTATTTGGTCTTAATGCCAAACAACCCGAAAGGTGGCGGTATTAGCCGTCAAATTTCAGGTTCAGTTCGTGAAGAATTGAAAGAAATGTTGGCGTCTTTAAATGTCCCTCGTGGAATGAGCGTAATTGTACGTACTGCAGGTATTGGTCGTTCTCAAGAAGAACTGCAACTTGACCTTCAACACTTGCTTGACCTGTGGGCACAAATCCAAAGTACATCAAGTTCAGGTCCATCACCAATGTTGGTTCACCAAGAAGCCGGTGTGGTTACACGTGCGATCCGTGACTATTTACGTGATGATGTTGCTGAAATTCTGATTGACTCTGAGCAAGCGTATAACGAAGCGTATAACTTTGTTAAAGCAGTGATGCCACGTCAAATCGACAAATTAAAAACCTATACTTTAAATGAACCGTTATTCGCTCATTTTGGTATTGAAAGTCAAATCCAAACGGCCTATGAACGTGAAGTAAAACTTCCTTCTGGTGGTTCAATTGTGATTGACCAAACTGAAGCATTGGTTTCAATTGATATTAACTCTGCAAAATCAACACGTGGTAGCGACGTAGAAGATACAGCGCTCAATACCAACCTTGAAGCTGCAGAAGAAATTGCTCGCCAATTACGTTTACGTGATATCGGTGGTTTAGTTGTGATCGATTTCATCGACATGACCAAAGACCGTAACCAACGTATGGTTGAAGCTAAACTTCGTGAAGCAACACAAAGTGACCGTGCGCGTATCCAATTCGGTCAATTGTCACGCTTTGGTTTGATGGAAATGAGCCGTCAACGCTTACGTCCATCGCTTGAAGAAGCCACTGGTTATGTGTGCCCACGCTGTCATGGCACAGGTATGGTACGTGACCTACGTTCTTTATCACTTTCAATTATGCGTAAAGTGGAAGAAATTGCGCTACGCGAACGTCATGGTGAAGTTCAAGTTGAAGTGCCTGTTGAAATTGCTGCATTCTTATTGAATGAAAAGCGTCACAGCCTTGTATATCTTGAACAAACTTCAAATGTTCGTGTGACTGTACTTCCACACCCTCACCTAGAAACACCACATTACGAAATTTCGTATAACCCTGAAGGTTTTGCACCTACAAGCTATGAACGCACTGAAGCGACACGTTCTAGCGAAAAAGAATTGGGTTACGAAGCATCTGAATGGCATTTAGGTGAAGAACAGGCCGCTGCTGCTCAGCAACAAGCACCTGTACAACAACAAGAAAAAGGCCACAAAAAGAATAAGCAACAACCCGTTGCTGCTCAACAAGCACCTGCACAAGTTGCCGCTCCTGCAGCATCATCTAGTCCATGTGCATGGTTAGAAAACTTATTTGTGCAAAAACAAGCTGCAACCGTTGACCAGTCGCGTACTGCAAACAATGCCGCTGCTGCAATTGAACAAATGGTAAATAGCGGTGCTGCAAGCCGTGGCCAGTTTGGTCAAATTACCCCTGCATCGGCAGCGCCTGTTGTTGTCGTAGACAATAATGCTTACCTTGCGCCTTCTTCTGTTGTGCACAAACAAGAACGTGACAGCCATTCAGAAAAAGCTGACCGTGAAGAAAAACGTCACAACAAAAAGCGTACTAAGCATAAAGAACCACGTGAACAAGAAGCTCAACCGCATCAAGTTCATGAAGAAGTGTTACAACCTTCACGTCAAGATCGTCAAGAGCAGCGCAATAACGAAGCACGTCAAAACGAACGCCAAGAGCAACGTTCTGAACGTCAAGAACCGCGCCAAGACAACCGTCAAGACCAACGTGAAAACCGTCGTAACTCACGCCGTCAACATAACAATGAACAAGTACAGCACGATGTTCAAAACAATGAACAACCGCAGTCTGTTCCACGTCGTGACCGCAACAACCAACAACGTCCAAATCGCCCAAATCGCCACCGCGATCAAAGCGTATTGAACGAGCAAGCGATTGCTCAGGAAGTTGCAACTGAGCAACAACCTGAAAACCGCAATCAACGTCAACCTAAAGTTGAAGTTGTTAATGCACCACGTCAAGACGTGATGCCAACAGCACTTGTAGTAAATGTTGATCAAGCTCAAAGCGAAATCGTAGCGCTAAATACTGCCCCAGCAGTTGAAAAAACTGTAGAAACCCCAGTAGTCCAAAAAGCCGCTGTCGTTGAAGCAGAAAAAGTGGAAAAACCTGCGACTGAAACAAAAGAAGCAGCGCATAAACCACAGCATGCGCAGCAAAAACCGTCTCGTGCAAGCAATGACCCTCGTCAGCGTCGCCGTGAACAGCGTGAAGCTCGTGCTCAACAAGCACAGGCTCCGAAAATTTCGCCATCTCAAGTGCCGACACTAGGTCAATACACTATAAGCAGCTTGATTAAGCATGTATACGGCGAAGACTGCTCAGTACTGATTGAGCAATTT
This sequence comes from Acinetobacter sp. YH12126, assembly GCF_013418745.1. Taxonomy (NCBI): domain Bacteria; kingdom Pseudomonadati; phylum Pseudomonadota; class Gammaproteobacteria; order Moraxellales; family Moraxellaceae; genus Acinetobacter; species Acinetobacter sp. YH12126. Next base: position 108,198 of record NZ_VPBM01000002.1, read on the forward strand.
GGCTTAATTCCAACATTCAACCGTGCATTGCAAAAATTCACGGAAGAATATGCCGCAACTTTGACTGCACCTGCAGCTGAAACAGCTGTAGAGAAAAAGCCTGTCACTCGTGATGTTCAAGTTGCAAAAGCTGCACCTGAAGCTGAACCAGCGCCAATGTTGGATTTGACACCACCAAAGCCTGTGTCAGATAAACGTGTTGCTAATGACCCACGTGAGCGTCGTCGCCTTGCTAAACTTGCCGCTGAACAAGCGAAACAAGATCAAGCAAAAGCACATGCTGAGGTGGAAGCTACGCCTGTCGCAGACACTGCTATTGAGGCGCCTGTAGTTGCAGAAGCTAAAGCTGCTACAGTTGAAGCCAATGTATCCGACGTTGCAGGTCAAACTGAAGCACCTGAACACGTTCAAGCTGAAGTACCGACACCCGTTCAAGCTGAACTGGATGTGAGTGCGCAGCCTGAAAAGACGGAAGAAGTATCTGAAGCTCCTACTAAACCAGTAGAAGAAAAAGCTCAAGCCGTTGAAGCGGAAAAGAAAGTTGAGGTTCCTGTAGACGAAAACTCGGCCGCTGAAGGTGAAAAACCTGCACGCCCTCGTCGTCCTCGCGGTCGTCCACCGAAAAAAGCAAACACCGCAACTGAGCAGTAATTTGCTATTTTGCAGGTGAATAAAAAAATCCAGTCATTTCGGTGACTGGTTTTTTTTTGATACTTTTGTCAAATTAGGTTGATTGCACTAGATCGAAACGATTAAAAGACAATTGTAGAATTTGCTGCAAATTTCATTGCAAAGAAATAGACCGTATCGGATTACGAAAAATAAATAGGATTCACATGAGCCAAACTACACAACACGACCTTATTGGGATTGCTGATGTTGCAGCAAAAATTCCCGCGTTCATTAGCAAAGTACCCAACCTGTTGAGTGGTCTAAAGCAAGCCTATTTACGTACCCCAAATACTTCCGCAGGCTTGGGAATTGCATTTGAAAAAGCCGTAAAGCGTAATCCTAAAGGTTATGCGCTTTATTTTGAAGAGCAAAAATATACCTATAACGAACTCAATGAATGGGCCAATCAAATTGGTCACTATTACCTTGCACTCGGTGCAAAAAAAGGTGATGTGATTGCGGTGATGATCGAAAACCGATCTGAACTCGTGGCAACCATCGTGGCTTTAGCCAAAATTGGCGTCACCAGTGCCTTGGTAAACACCTCACAAGTCGGTAAAGTCCTGACACACAGCATCAACTTAGTAAACCCAATTGCGGTAATTGTGGGCGAAGAATGCCGTCAAGCTGTAGAAGAGATTCGTGGTGATCTCAGTGTAGCTGCAGATCGTTTACATTGGTTCGCAGATCAAGCCACTCGTGTAGATGCTGGTCAAGCACCTAAAGGCTTCTTAAACCTTGCAGAAGCGATTGATAAATTTCCAAAGTTCAACACACCCACCACTGCAAGTGTAAAAGGCAAAGACGGCCTATTTTATATCTACACCTCTGGGACAACAGGCTTACCTAAAGCGGTGATTTTCACCAACAGCCGTTGGACTTTGGCTTATGGAACTTATGGTCACGTTCTCAATCTAAATAAAGATGATGTGATGTACGTAACTTTGCCGCTCTATCACGCTACAGGCACTGTGGTTTGTTGGTGTGGGGTGATTGCAGGTAGCGCCACCCTTGCCCTTCGTCGCAAGTTTTCAACCTCATCGTTTTGGAAAGATGTACAAAAATTTGATGCATCAGCCATTGGCTATGTGGGCGAGCTTTGCCGTTATTTGATGGATGCTCCACATTCAGACCTTGAAAAAGGCCATCGTGTGAAAAAAATGATTGGTAACGGCATGCGACCAAACATTTGGGATAAGTTTAAAGAACGCTTTGGAGTCGAAGAAGTCCTTGAACTCTATGCGTCAAGTGAAGGCAACGTCGGCTTTAGTAATGTGTTTAACTTCGACAATACCGTTGGTTTTTCACCAACGCCTTATGCGATTATTCAGTTTGATAAAGAAAAAAATGAAGCTGTACATGATGCTAAAGGTCGCTGCATTAAAGTGAAAAAAGGCGAAGTCGGCTTACTCATCGGTAAAATTACCCGTCGCTCACCTTTTGATGGCTATACCGACACGGAAAAAAACAAATCCGTCATTATGAAAGATGTATTTAAGCATGGTGATTCATACTTCAACACTGGTGACTTGGTTCGTGACATTGGCTTCCGCCATGCACAATTTGTCGACCGTCTAGGCGATACTTTCCGCTGGAAAGGTGAAAACGTTTCAACCACTGAAGTTGAAAATATGGTGAGTGAGTACGATAAAATTGCTGAAGCTGTGGTTTATGGCGTAGAAATTCCAGATACCAATGGCCGTGCAGGTATGGCTGCCATCACACTCACCGATGGTGCCGAACTCAGCGAACAAGATTGTAGTGAAATGGTTCTACAATTTAAAAAATGCTTACCAGCTTATGCCGTGCCAGTATTTTTACGTGTACAGAAAAAAGTCGAAACCACAGGCACATTTAAATACCAAAAAAACAAGCTGAAAGAACAAGCTTTTGATCCTAAGCAAACTGATGAACGTTTATTGGTATTGCTGCCAAATGCAACTGCTTACTGTGATTTAACTCCTGAAATTTATGCCAATATTCAGGCATATAAATACCGTTTTTAAGCAAATAGCGCTCATTTTAGCGACAGATATCCGCTAAAATGAGCTACTTTGTTGTATTTATAATCAAACACAAGCAAGTTTATGAATTTTTACTTGCGCTTGAAGCAGATCTTGCTACAATACGCACCATCAAGCGAAATGGGTCGTTAGCTCAGTTGGTAGAGCAGTAGACTTTTAATCTATTGGTCCCGCGTTCGAGTCGCGGACGACCCACCATTTCCTTCGATACCACAAGATGGGTCGTTAGCTCAGTTGGTAGAGCAGTAGACTTTTAATCTATTGGTCCCGCGTTCGAGTCGCGGACGACCCACCATCTTTCTAAAATGCCAGTTTTAGATTACAATCTTGTACATACCCCCTAAGGGTCGTTAGCTCAGTTGGTAGAGCAGTAGACTTTTAATCTATTGGTCCCGCGTTCGAGTCGCGGACGACCCACCATTCTTTCTTAGGGCTTCTTTCTTCCGGCAGTTGAAGAAAAAGAAACCTGCAGGTTCCGACCAAGACAAACCATCACCATTATTGGTTTTGATTCGCCATTCTCGAAATTTTGCTATAGCGATGTTGCGAAGTATCATTCTTGTCTTGCTAGATGAAGTATTTGACCTGAAAAATTTTAGATAACAAATATTCCCTAGTATTCAAAACTACGCGCTTCGTTGATCTTGCTAAAATTTTAAAATGCTCTTTTAAAATTTTCCCAGGGTTGTTAGCTCAGTTGGTAGAGCAGTAGACTCTTAATCTATTGGTCGTGGGTTCGAACCCCACACAACCCACCAATTCTATGTCGTATTAATAATTCAATTTTTTTTAGCTAATTCCATTTGATCCACCAAGATCTGCGAATTTTACGCCGACACTCAAACGCAATTTATAATTTTATTTACTTCATTCGCAGTATTTAATTTGGGTCTTTCACCAAGGTATAGGCATGTTGAGGCTGAGGATAGCCTTTAGAAAATAATTCCTGATTTCGGTCGACTTCACCTTGACGAATTTTGTCTAAATCCATGGTGATTTTATTTTCATTAATCACATGATAATAGAAATTCACGCCTTCTTTTCGATGAACCACCAGCTCGGTATGTGCTTCATTAACACTCCACGTATCCTTACGGTATTTCACATTAATGCCTGGCGTATTGGTTTTTTCAGCAAACACTTTACCAATTTGAATAATACTGCGGTGTACCGTGCCATCTGGCAATAAGTTAAGAATGAACTCCGCATCGCCTTCTGGGCATGGAATAAAACTGTCATCGCATTTTACTTTGGCATGAAAACGTCCAATAAAAATTTTGGCATGCTCAGGAACAGGAGCTGACTTTATGTCCTCGTCATTCGGCAATGTCGCCTGCCCTGCCACTTGGGTTAATTTTTTTCCATGATCTTGCTTCGCTTGAACTTCCGATGCGACAGTTGATGCCGAACTTTCACCCTTTTCCGCTGCGGGTTGAGGCGTTGGACTACAACCAATAAAAGAGAGGCTGAACACTCCTGCAAACACTGAAAGATATGCAAATTTCATCAAAAAAGGTGAAGCCGATGTTTTCATATAATGTGCCAAGACCAATCATTCATTGGTTTTTTCAGTTCTTGCTGACTTAATATTGTAATCAAATAATCAACGCTGTATACATATATTTGCGATATATGTTATATCATATCTCATTGTTATCGTTGATATTTAATTAACACTCAAGCTATTTTAAAGGCAAACTAATCAAACCAATTCTTCAAATTACATAACTTTACTTAATTTTTTTTCTGCACCCTTTAAATCGCAAAGCTTGTCACCATTTCTATAATATGAATTTGGAAATATTCAAATTTATTCTTTTTTGAAGGAGACCTGAATGGCCAATGTTGGTTTATATCGCTCAAACCGCTCTAACATGATTGCTGGTGTGATGGGGGGTATTGCTGAACGTTTTGGTTGGAACGCAAATTTACTGCGTATTATTTTTATCTTTGTATCATGCTTAAGCGCAGCCTTTCCCGGTATTTTGGTGTACTTGGTTTTATGGTTAGTCATGCCTAAAGCACAAGATAACTTTTTCCGTACCAATGGCTATTCAGACCCTATTCGTACTGTGAATGATGACAGACGTTAAAGTCCTTTGACCCAGTTTGGTCGCTACGGTTTCTCCCCCAAGATTCCGTAGCTTTTTTTTGCCTACATATTGGCAAAACCATATTTAAGTCTGATGAATTTAAATCAAAGTTTAAGGCTTAAGATTTTGTTTGCTGATTTAGCTGTTGATATAAGGCGGCAATCATATCGGCACGGCTAATCATTCCCACCAACCGTTTTTGCTCAACAACTGGAATATAATTAAAAGATCTTTCCACAAAATATGGCACCAAGTCTTCAATCGGCTGATCCGGCTGCACGGTCACCACTTTGGGATTCATAATTTGATAAACGTGATTTTCCCAACTGGCTTTGGGGTCTGCGGCACGTTTAAACCATTCCACTACATCATATAAAGCCAAATTTCCCACCAAGCGATCCAGATCACTCACCACTGGCAAACTCATCAAATTGACTTGTTTAAACTTTTCCAATGCTGACTGAATATCATCTTCTGCACGCAAGCTAATCACTTGCTGGCTCATGAGATCACGACAATGAAACTGGCTTAGACCACGACGACTAGCTAACTGCTGTGCTTCTAAAATGATTTTTTGTAGGTCGTATTCACTGATATCGAGTAACTGACTTTGCTGTTCTAAGACTTGCTGAATATCCGCAGGTTGAATCGACACTTTTTGTGTCGGTGTTGGATCTGTCGTCCGTGTATTAACTTGTGCTTTTTGTGGATACTGCTTACCTAGTAATCGGTTATAAATAATAGCAACCACCATCAGCAGTACCGAATTTAAAAGCACTGGATAGAAGAGAAAGGCGTAGCCTAAATCATGGACTGCCTCTCCGCCTAATACCGCGGTAATCGCTACTGCCCCACTCGGTGGATGCAATGAGTCCGTGGTCATCATTAAGATAATCGCTAATGCAACTGCGATACTAAAAGCTTCGGTTAAATTAGGAATATACATCGCACAAGTCACGCCAATCAAAGCCGCAAGACTATTACCGACCACCATATTCCACGGCTGTGCCAAAGGACTAGCAGGTACAGCAAAGAGCAGCACAGACGATGCGCCCATCGGGGCGATATACCATGCATTTAAGTCACCTAGCGCTAACCAACTAATCAGCGAAGAAATACTCAAGCCAAGCAAAGCACCTACCCCACATAGGATGCGATCTTTTAATGGTAAAACTTTAAAGTTGGGTTTAAGCGTATTAAGCCAAGCTGATTTTGCGTGAAACACGAGATACCTTGTTTGTTGTTTTGCGAGATGTGGCAATTATAAAGCCATGCAAGCAATAAGATGTATTCAACTTACATCTTTATCTTATAAATTTTACTTTTGATTCTTTTGAATGATGTATACGCCGCTTACTTGCGTAGTTTTATCCCAAGAAATGAGCCTAAAATTCTCATTATATGTTACTGATAATTAAAATAAAAAATCTATCATCGCTCACATCTGTACTCACTAAAACAAAGGAACATTTAGGCGGTCAGCTTATTCATCTTGATCAATTAAATCTTCACTGCCATAAATAATTTTCTGAGCTGTTTCATCATACACAATAGGAAACCATTCATAATAAGCCGAAGGGATTCGTTCAACTCGAATACGTCCAATCACATAATTATGCCCACCCAATAAATCAACTGTGAATCGAGCTGGACGAGCGATAACTAGCTGTGAATTATGATCAATGACGAGCTCAGTTTTTCCCTGTTCTACAGCGGTGGTAAACCGTCCGTGAATAGGTGAGTCAAAAGCCATTCCTCGTGTGACTTTTCGAGTCCCCTGCTGACCATTGACCTCAAGCAAAAGACCTTCGCTCATTTGATACTTTGAGCTGACCACTAACTGCTGTTTAATCATCTTCTTACATTCTGCGTTGCAAGAATTTGTAATAGTCGCAATTTTTGAAGCGTGAAGTGATGAATCTGAATACAAAGCTACAGGCGTCGTACTACAGGCAGATAGCACCATACTTATCACAATAAAAGACTTCTTAAACATTGTTATCGCTCATCATTCAATTTATTCATCCACTTTATGCCACAAGTAACTTCGTTTTTATTCTGTACAATAGGAAAATATAAAATTCTGCGCATCATTAAAACATCAAAGCTTGATTCAAGAATGATTAACCCTTTGCCACACACCCCCAAAATCCTTATAATTGAGCACAATTTTTATCTAATTTTAAGTGGATGACCATGAGTCGCGCCATATCGCATATTGATACCTTCCAAGGCTTAATTCTTGCCTTACAAAACTACTGGGCTGAACAAGGTTGTGTAGTGTTACAACCTTACGATATGGAAATGGGTGCAGGTACTTTCCACACTGCAACTTTCCTACGTGCTTTAGGCCCTGAAACTTGGAACGCGGCTTATGTTCAGCCTTCTCGTCGTCCTAAAGATGGCCGTTATGGTGAGAACCCAAACCGCCTACAACACTACTACCAATTCCAAGTCGTGTTGAAGCCAAACCCAGACAACATCCAACAGTTGTACTTAGATTCATTAAAAGCCATTGGTATTGATACCCTTGTTCACGACATTCGTTTCGTGGAAGACAACTGGGAATCTCCAACACTTGGCGCATGGGGCTTAGGTTGGGAAGTTTGGTTAAACGGTATGGAAGTGACTCAGTTCACTTACTTCCAACAAGTCGGTGGTGTTGAATGCTACCCTGTAACTGGCGAAATCACTTACGGTCTTGAACGTCTTGCGATGTACTTGCAAGGTGTAGACTCAGTTTACGACTTGGTTTGGACCAAAGGTCAATTCGGTACAGTAACTTACGGTGACGTGTTCCACCAAAATGAAGTTGAACAATCAACTTATAACTTCGAATATGCCAACGTTGAAAAAATGTTTGAGCTATTTGACTTCTATGAAGCTGAAGCAACTCGCTTGATGGAAGCGGAACTTCCACTTCCTGCATACGAACAAGTGATTAAAGCATCTCATAGCTTTAACTTGCTTGATGCACGTGGCGCAATTTCAGTAACTGAACGTCAACGTTATATTTTACGTGTACGTACATTGGCTCGTGCGATTGCCCAAAGTTATGTCGCTGCACGTGCGAAGCTGGGCTTCCCAATGGCAGAACCTGCTTTACGTGACGAAGTATTAGCTCAGTTAAAAGCACAAGTTGAAGCGGAAGCAAAAGTAGAATCTAAGGAGAGCAAATAATGTCTAAACATACAGTATTGTTCGAATTAGGCTGCGAAGAACTTCCACCAAAAAGCTTAAAAAAATTACGTGATGCGCTTCATGCAGAAACGGTAAAAGGTTTAAAAGACGCAGGTCTAGCATTCGATTCAATCGAAGCATATGCAGCACCACGTCGCCTTGCATTGAAAATTGTCAATGTAGACGGTGCACAAGCAGACACACAAAAACGTTTTGATGGCCCTGCTAAACAAGCAGCGTTTGATGCTGAAGGTAAACCAACTAAAGCTTTAGAAGGCTTTATGCGTGGTCAAGGCATCACGGTTGATCAAGTATCGACTTTCCAAGCGGGTAAAGTTGAAAAAGTGTGCTACTTAAAAGATGTGAAAGGTCAAAGCCTTGATGTGCTTTTACCGCAAATTTTACAACACGCTTTAGATAACCTCCCTATCGCAAAACGCATGCGTTCTGCGGCAAGCCGTACTGAGTTTGTACGTCCTGTAAAATGGGTTGTGTTGTTGAAAGACAGTGATGTAATTGATGCAACCATTCAAGATCATCAAGCAGGCAACGTGACTTATGGTCACCGTTTCCATGCTCCTGAAGCAATTACACTTGCAAATGCCGATGCTTATCTTGATGCCCTTCGTACTGCAAAAGTGATTGCAAACTTTGAAGAGCGCCAAGCCATCATCGACCAACAAGTGAAAGCTTTGGCGGATGAAGTGAATGCCATTGCGATTGTCCCTTCGGACTTACGTGACGAAGTAACAGCATTGGTTGAATGGCCAGTTGCGCTTCGTGCAAGCTTTGAAGAACGCTTCCTTGCTGTTCCTCAAGAAGCACTCATCACGACGATGCAGGACAACCAAAAGTACTTCTGTTTAGTGAATAGCGACAATAAACTTCAACCGTACTTCATTACTGTGTCAAATATTGAGTCGAAAGATCCGACTCAAATTATTGAAGGTAACGAAAAAGTCGTTCGTCCACGTTTGTCAGATGCTGAATTCTTCTTCTTACAAGACCAAAAGCAACCGCTTGCAGCTCGTAAAGAGAAACTTGCAAACATGGTGTTCCAAGCTGAATTAGGTACCCTTTGGAACAAGTCTGAACGTATTGCTAAATTGGCTGTGGCTTTGTCGGCTATCACAGGTGCGAACCCTGCAGATGCTGAAAAAGCTGCGCTCCTTGCAAAATGCGACTTAACCTCTGAGTTGGTGGGTGAATTCCCAGAGCTTCAAGGTATTGCGGGTACTTACTACGCACGTATTGAAGGCGAAAATGATGAAGTCGCTGAATCTTTAGGTGAACAATACTTACCTAAATTTGCAGGTGACGTTTTACCAAAAACCAAGACCGGTACAACGCTTGCGCTTGCTGACCGTTTAGATACATTGACAGGTATTTTTGGTATTGGTCAGGCGCCGACAGGTTCTAAAGACCCGTTTGCATTACGTCGTTCTGCAATTGGTATCTTGCGTCTTGTGACTGAAAATGATTTAGACGTTTCGATTGAAGATCTAATCAAACTTGCACTTGCTGCCTATGGCGATGTATTGAAAGATCACGATAAAACTTTAGCGGATGCTGTTGCATTCCTTGAAGGTCGTTACCGTGCGAAATACGAAGACCAAGGCGTAGCAGTTGATGTGATTCAAGCAGTTCAAGCGTTGTCTCCAAAATCTCCACTTGATTTTGATAAGCGTGTAAATGCGGTAAATCATTTCCGTGACTTGCCTGAAGCTGCTGCACTTGCTGCTGCAAACAAACGTGTTGCCAATATTCTTGCGAAAGAAGCTGCGCCTGAAGGTGCTGTGGTTGAAGCAAACTTGGTTGAAGATGCTGAAAAAGCATTGTTCGCTGAACTTGCAAAAATCACACCTGTGGTTGAGCCGTTATTTGCTGCGAAGGACTACACTGCTGCCCTTTCTGCACTTGCTGCACTTCGTGCGCCAGTCGATGCATTCTTTGACGGTGTAATGGTGATGGCAGATGATGCTGACCTAAAAGCGAACCGTTTACGTATGCTTGCACAGCTTCGTGACTTGTTCACGAAAGTGGCTGATATTTCAGTGCTGCAGCACTAAGCCTTAACTGCTTGTAAAACAAACAAAACCCCGCTATAAATTAGCGGGGTTTTTATTGATGAAAAGAAATGCAAGCAAATCATAAAGCATATGACTTTGAAAAAAGTCGTAGTCGTATAGATGAGATTTTGAATTCCTCAGATAATAATTATGAGGATAGAAAGGAAATTCCTAACCGTGATAGTTTAACTTTTACGAATGGCTATTACATTTTTTGCTCTGCAATATTTATTGATATGAGAGGTTCTAAAGAATTTGCAAAAAAGCACACTCGTCCTGTTACAGCAAAAATATACAGAAGTTATATTTCTGAATTAATTGCTGTTCTTAATGGTAATACACGATTAAGAGAGATTTACATCGAAGGCGATTGTGTATGGGGGGTTTTTAACAGCCCTAAGAAAAGTGACATTGATAGTATTTTCAGTACAGCAGCTCAAGCTGCATCAATTATTGACACTCTAAATGTGAAATTAAAAAAGAAAAAATATACTCAAATAACTGCGGGTATCGCCTGCCATGATGCGGATGTTTTGATGATCAAAGCAGGATATAGTGGTAGTGGAATCAATGAAGTCACATGGATTGGAAAACTTGTTGGTGAAACTGCTGATTTATGTTCTAAAGCCAATAGATGGAATTCAAAAAGAACTCTTTACAGTAAAACTTTTTATGACAATTTAACTGATGATAAGAAAAAAAGAATCGATTGGTTAAATTGGAATTCCACTTACGAGTGTTATGAAGGTGAGACTATCAACAGCACTATGAATCAGTGGGTTATAGACAATGGATAAACTCGATTTTCTTCATTCTGCTATTCAAGATACACAACAAAATATTAGGGCTATTGATTTTAAAATTGGTGCCCTTTTAGCGGGCTGTATTGTTCCTTTTCCACAAATTAGAGAAATTTTCAAATATTTAACAATTAATGATTTTTGGTGGCAACATGCGTTAGCAGCTATAATTTTTGTAGTTTGGCTAGCAACCGTTCTTCTTTTACTTTCTGCACTGTCTGCAATTGATAATCCTAGCAAGCATATTACAGATAATACAAATCAAAAAGGGCTATATTTTGGCGGAGGATTATTTAATTTTAAATTATTAAATATTTTTTGGCGAACAAATAACTTTTCCACAAAATCTGTCCAAGACTACAAAAATGAAATTGAAGATACCTCTCTAGATATTTCAAAAGAATTAGCTTATGAACATTTAAAATTAATCTACATTCGTGATCTAAAAATTTTCCGCTTACGACATGCAGTAGTATTAATTTTTGTACTCATTATAGTTGGGTCTATAAGCTTTCTATCTACCCCGAACACAAAAAAAATTGATGTCGTAAATCAAAATATACAACATCTTCAGCCCAAACAATATTTAGACTATTTGTTATAGCCAATAATTCACCAATTCCCTATACTCAATCCAACAACACTCAACAAGAATGAACCTTATGAAATTGAAAGCATTCCTTTTGACTGGTCTTGCGGGTATAACACTTTCTGCATGTACATCTGCACCAACGATTCCACAACTTGAAACAGGTGTATTACAAGAAGTTCAAAACATTGATGTCTACCCAGATACCACAGATAACAAAGCAAAACTGACTAAATTTGTAGATAAATGCGTGATTGAATTTACAGGCAATTTAGAAGAAGCAAAATCGGTTGAACAATGGTCATTTAAAGGCTTAACCCTAATTTCAGGTGGTACAGCAACCTTTGCCAAAGATGGTACAAGTTCAGCGCACAATTTTGATTTAAATGCAGCGGATGTACAAAAGAACTTCCTTGCATTACGTGGTCATTTTGCAAAAGATGCACTTACACAATGTGAATAAATAATAAAAACCATATCTCCAAAATGGAGGTATGGTTTCATTTTTCCTTGAATCTTGAACAATAATTCGTTCAAACCCATAATTTTTAATCATGAAAATCGTAACTAGCACCACACCACAGCAACGCGCAAAACACATATAAGCCACTGTATTTTCATAAAATTACAATACTACGTTAACTTAACCAAGTTTCCACACTTGAAACTTCCGCGTATCTGAGCTGTTATTGCATTGTGTGACTTATCGCACAAAACCACTTTTTGCTTTTTTTTACTCTTAAGATGTCCTCTGCTCCAAAAGCGCTAATGCTGAGTGCAACAGCAGCGTTCAATAAAAGAGGACAAATGCAAAGATGAAACCTTTATTTAAAACAACACTGATCACCGCAGCATTATTCGCAACCACTCCACTATTTGCGAACACCGCAGTAGAAGCCAATGCGAAAGTTGAAACACAGCAACCGTCTGTACTGCAAAATCTAAAACAAGACATTAATCAGTCTGCGCATACAGCGGGTGACAAAATTGAGAAAGGCGTCAATAAGACCAAAACCTTCACCCAAGAAAAATGGCAAGACACCAAAGAATTCAGTGCAGACAAAAAGCAAGATGCTAAAAATAAATGGGCTGACCTAAAACAGTCTAAAGATGAAAAATCAGATGCAGCGAAAGCCAAGATCGATGCCAAGGCTGAGCAAAATAAAGCTAAGCTTGATGAGCGCAAAGCACAGCTCGATGAAAAAGCTGCAAAAGACAAAGCAAAACTTGATGATCGTAAAAGCAATGTCGACAACAAAGTTGATCAAACCAAGAGTTATTTAGGTGAAAAAGCTCGGGAAGGTCGCCAATTTGCCAGTGAAAAATGGCAACAAACCAAAGCGAATTTCCAAAAAGGTCAAGAAGCCAATGTGAGTGGCAGTAGCAATGTACAGTTGCAAACGCCTGTCGCACAAGCTGAAGTCCATAGCTCACATGAAGCCAGCTTAGGTGCTCACAAATAAGTAAACTGGCTTTCATACCCTCTCCTCCAGAGAGTAGGCTCACCCTTCGGTGAGCCTTTTTTTGCCTTAGGTAAAATACAAACGTGTACAAAGCTGTCATTTGCTGTATTGATTTTGCTACGGCAAGTTTTTTTCGCTGCAATTTTTCTTATAATGCGTTAAAACCATTCATCAGATAGAAAATCTATAAAATTCAGAGGTGAAGCTGTGAAGATTTCATTAAAAGCAACGCTATGCATAAGCTTAATATTCACGACACCCATGCTTTGGGCACAAGAAAACGCAGCAGCGCAAAGTACTGAGCAACAAACAAAAAAACCTGTGAGCCCTTATGGCGATAATCCAAATTTATTGCATGTGTGGGCCTATAAAGCCCAAGAAGGCGTGGTCGGTGCTGCTAAAAATATTGGTGAAATGACTGAACGTGGAATTTCTAAAATTAAGCCTTCGGTTGACCAAGCTTGGGACAATACGAAAACTGCTACTCAAAATACAGTGCAACAGGTTGATCAGGGCGCACAGCAAGCCACTCAAAACGTCAATGAAAAATTGAAACAAACCCGTGAAAATATTACAGGTAAAACCAACCAACCTGCGCCCATTAGCCAACAGTCGTTGAGTGAACCGTCTTCAGGCAATACGATTAATACGGCTCCAAGCAACAATGCGGGGCAAAATAACAATCAATATCCTCAAAGTAGCTATCCTTCGAGTTCGACGTCTACAACCTATCCTGTGACTGATTTATAATTTAACACTACATTTAAAAGCTCAACTTTGGTTGGGCTTTTTTAAAACCAAAATTAAATACTTTTGGTCTTTGGCCTATGCCTATAAAAACAATGAATTAATGAGAAAAAAATGCGAATTTTATTTGGTATCTTGCTTGGCATTCTGCTCTGTGTTGGCTCTGTGATTGGCTTACAACGTTTTCCACAATTGTTGAAAAGTTATCCACAGTTGCAAACTATTTTTCCCCAATTGTACGATTCATACCAATATAATCATGATGCCGAAGGTAAATTATTACAAACCTTAGAGATGCTAGATGACGAAGAATACAAATCGACTGAAGGCAATGAAGCGACACTGTATCAACTCGATGATCAATGCAAAATAAACCTCTATGTTTTTGGTGAATCCTATCAAAGCCTAACAAGTTATTATTTTCACAAAGGTCAGATTATACGTGCCTATGAAACATATCTGACCTATCCAAACGGTGGCTTTTACGCTGAACCCAATACCAAAGAGCCTTTTAAACTTGAAAAAAGTTATTTACAAATCATGATGCCAAACAATATCAAGACTGAACTTGAATTTGAGCAAATCAAAAATCATTTCAATGCTAAATTTTTGAAAAAATGCTGAAATTTAACTATTAAATTAAGCATTAATGCATTAAGTAGTAGGCTTGAGATATCGCCTACGTACAAACAATGCTGTACAGATTTGAATAAGCATCAACAGGCAAAATGGATAGTCAACCCAGACTGATAAATGATCAATATGAGCAACCTCTCCAAAGACAGAAAAATAGACCTGTCCCACAATAATAGGCACTACAACAAGCCATAGCCCCCAATACCAATAGCGATTTAAAAAATCAATAAGCGCTAAGACGAAATGCGCAATAAAAAATACCGAAACCAGCACAACTTGTAAGGTCGGCATGAATTTATGAACTTCAAAATCAGGATTCTGGAATAAATAATTTTCACTGATATTTAGTACATAACTGTACCATGCCCAAGTAATGCATGCGGTAAAGAGAATCAGCATGCAAAATATTCTTAAACTTTTTTTATTGGCAAGATCGACTTGCATAGACATCCCTATTTATATGGAGCATTGTTCAAAAATAATGTTCCTTAAACTCGATTTTAATTGACCTGTCGAATGACCATTCCCGCTTTAAAGGCTTCTACATTTTCCACCAATTGCTGCACAATGCGTTGTCGCGCATCGACGCTTCCCCATGCACTATGTGGGGTAATAATTAAATTTGGAATACTTGGGTCGAGCAGCACATTACCCTGCTTGGGTGGCTCAACCGTCAAGACATCGGTTGCTGCGCCTGCGATCGTCCCTAATTTTAATGCCTCGGCTAATGCCGATTCATTAACCACACCACCTCGTGCACAATTGATCACAAAGGCCGATGCTTTCATTTGAGCCAAGCTTTCATGATTGAGTAAATCACGGGTTTCCTCTGTTAAAGGGCAATGCAAACTCAGAAAATCAACCTGCGCTAACATCTCAGAAAAGGCCACTCGTTCAGCCGCCATGGGGCGATTCGGTAGTGCACCAATCATAATTTTCATGCCAAAAGCTTTAGCTAAATGTGCCACGGCTTGCCCCAATTCGCCATAGCCGACAATCCCCAAAGTCTTACCAGCCAGCTCAATAATTGGAAAATCTAGTAAGCAGAACTGATCTGCTTTTTGCCAATCTCCCTGTTGGACCGCCCGATCATACTGTCGAAATGATGTCGCCAAGTTCAACATTAACATCAAGGTATGCTGTGCCACCGCAGCGGTGCCATAAGCTTGGCAATTACACACCACGATGCCTTGTTGCTGTGCGTGTACAAGGTCAACGTTATTGGTGCCAGTGGCAGAAATTAAGATCAGTTTTAATTGCGGATTGAGCTGCATGTGCTCAGCATTGATGTGTACTTTATTGCTGATAATCACATCAGCCCCTTGTATGCGCTGAGCAACCTCTGCAGCCGTTGTTGCGGGATAGAGCGTCAAGTCATCAAACTGTGCTTCTAGTCCGCTAAAATCTAAGTCCTGTTTATCTAGAGACTGATAATCTAGAAATACCGCTTTCATGGCTGCTTCCCTTCTGGCCGATTATAAAAATTCGATTGTGGATGATTAAAACCTGTGATGCACCAAAGTGCAATCGAACAGCATATAAAAAAACCCGCTATTTCGCGGGTTTATCGAGATGATGTTGCAATGAATTTCGAATTTTGAGTATGACATAAATGGTCAGTATCGTAAGTAACAACATACTGCTGCTAAAAATCAGTATGCTTGAACTAACCCCCTGTGCATAGGCTGAACCCATGGTCAGCACTAAGATGAATAATACAGCAAGCATCTGTGTTGAATGCATACTGATACCCCTCATATTCCTCATGATGTTTTAGGTAGTATGATTGTTTTTTATACTACCTTTCTTTCATCATAATCTCTTCCTACAAATTAGCAAGCTTTGGATTTTCAACCCAATGTCGAGCTTAAATCTGTTCGGGTTGCACCACGAACTGACAAGATGCATCGGCATTTTCCACAAAGAAGACTTGACCAAATTCATCACTACTCAAACGCAGTTCTTTATAGTTGAGCGTGTAATAGCCTACATATTTCTGCATTAAAATCGGATGCATACCTGCCGCCAGTTCATCTTGAGCTAAGACCAATTTCATTACCTGACGGTCATTCATCACCACCATGTAACGCTCATCTTGGACTTGTACGTATACCAGGCCTGTGCCCTTCGGCTGCAAAGGAATCAAAAACTTGTGATTCAGCGCAATTACACCAGCTGCATAGCTTTCAATTTTTTGGCTAATCACATTAAACACTAAACCATGTTCAAACTGGTCGAGTAGCAGGCTACGATTTTCCTGTGGCAAAAAGGTCGTGATTCCTAACTTTTGTAGATCTTGCTCACTGACTTGTTTGTTATTAAACAATACCCGTAATAAGGTTTGTTTTTGTTTGGCATCAAAAAATTGTGGATCAAGCTGAAACGAATTGCTTTTTAAAATTTCACCCAAGGCATCTCGATGACGTGTCAGTAAATTTTCGATGACTTTTCGATAGTAGAATTTACTGTTTTTCTTAACCCGACGCATTTTTTGATAAAAATACGGCGCATCAAAAGGATGTCTCAAGAAATCATTTAACAGTTCTGAACTCGCCAATACCGCAATGGCATCATGCCCTGTAAACGGCAGATGCAACACATGCACATGCGGAATTAAAGCCTGTAGTTTTTCAAAGTGAGCGCGATCTTCTGGACAATAAGGATCATACACCACGATATATTCGCGTGTAGTCGATACATCTTCAGCAAGTACTCGCATATTGGCATGCAGATTAGGTTGAAAGAACATGCCATAGCGTGTATCGACAATGTCTTCAGGGTCTATGGAGAACTGTGGCACCATACTCACCACGCGCTGGAATCCAAATAAATTGGCATACTTAATGGCTGCATAGCCCCCCATGGAACCACCATAGGCAATTCGCAGCTCAAATTGCTCGAGGATCGGCTTGATGGCTTGATACATCGGTTGCATTGACGATGCTGGAAACCACGATTTTTGTTTCGGCATCACACCGATCACATTAAAATCATATTTTTGCAAAGACTTCTCTGCATTGATGCTCAAGCCCTTGGCGCGGGTAATCAAATCACCGAAGGAGAAAATAAGCTCACGAGAACTGCCTGGCTGAAAAATGACACGAATTTGATCATCTTCAAAAATGATGTGCTTTTCCATTGTACTTTGCTCCAGTCCTTGTTGCGTCACGCTTTTCCTTCCTTGTTGCATTCAAAGTTTATCTTGTTCCGAATATGCTATTTTATAGAGGCCATACAGATTAAAAAGTGCAGAATATGACACATTCAATACATCCTGCCGCACAACAAGGCTTTAGCTCTGCAGCTGAACTCTATCAACAAGCCCGCCCTGACTACCCGATTGAAATCAGTGCGTGGCTTCAACAACATTTAGCTTTAGCCCCTCAATCCCATCTGGTGGACTTAGGCGCAGGTACAGGCAAATTTCTCGAGTATATTCGCCCACTCAGTGAAAATATCACCGCGATCGAACCTGTGCATGAAATGCTGCAACAATTGCAGAAAAAACATTCGCATATTGCAACTTTAGCCGCCCAAAGTGATCAGATTCCACTGCATGATCATTCTGTAGCAGCGGTATTTTGTGCCCAATCATTTCATTGGTTTGCTACCCCTGAAACCCTCAATGAAATCAGTCGTATCTTAGTTCCCAATGGGGATCTTGTTTTGATTTGGAACCAGCGTGATATCCAAGTCAATTGGGTCAAACAACTCGCTGATGTCTTGAGTGAACTCGAAGGTGACACACCACGTTATCATAGTGGGCAATGGCAAAAAGTGTTTGAGCAGCAGCAAACATTTAAATTAATTGCCGAAACCACCTTTCAACAATTGCATCATGGTACAGTGGAACACGTGGTTTCCAAACGATTATTGTCCACCAGTTTTATTGCAGCGTTAAGCACGGATGAACAACAAAAACTGAAACAACAATTTGAAAATATCGTGGCTGAATCAACTCAAAAGACGGCACAGGATTTCATTGATTTCCCCTATATCACGCATGTCTATATCTTTAGAAAAACACATTAGGACACGATTATGCTCTTGCCAATCTCTTTAAAAAAACTTAGTGTCATCTTCCTCATGGGTACAGTCTTAGGACTCACTGCATGTGAAAAATCATCAAAAACGGTGGAACAAAATAGTGAAATCAGTTCCGATGATCAAATCATGAAAGAGCTGAGTAGTGATCCTATTAAAAACTTTGCCAAGACCCCAGATGATCTACACGACTTAACGCTTCTGACGCAATATGACGAGAGCTTTAGTCAAATTAGCGATGAGATGGAAGATGAGCTGATGAAACTGCGTGAGGAAGGCAAACTCACCGATGAATTTTCTACACAGCGTAAGCGTGACAACATCCAGTCGGCATTAAATATGCTCAAAGAACTCGAAATGAAAACTGAACAAGGCCGTTACATTCAAGGCTTGATGTACCAGTACTGGGACAATCAATCACAAATTTATCGTGAGAAAAATCAAGCAGCCGATGGTGAGTTAAAAAATCCTAGTGATAGTGTCAAAGGTCTCGGTCAGTTTATTCATGCACAAGAACAATTAGGTCATTGGCAGGAACAATATCCCGAGCTTAAACATCCTGCTCAAGCTCAATAAATTAAAAGTCGAAAAATGACTTAAACAAAAAGGGTTCCACGTGAACCCTTTTTTATTTAGAAATACAACGCAAAAAATTAAGGACGCTCTGCATATTGCGGTAAATCATCATGAATGCTTTCCCATTCTGCTTTCGAGCTGACGAATATATGGCAGACTGGTACTTGCTGTATAGGTGTATTCAGTGTTCCTATACGTAAGCGATAGTAATCCGGGGTATCGGTTTTAATACTCATAATTGGTGAACCACATTCCCCACAAAAACAACGCTGTGTGGTTGGTGAAGATTGAAACTTTTTCAATACCTGTTCACCCGACACAATTTTGAAATCTGCTTTGGCTATTGGAGCATTGGTCGCAAATGCCGTACCATTGGCTTTTCTGCACCGAGAACAATGACATTGCACGATCTCACCAATCGGACCATTGATCTCATAACAAACCGCTCCACACAAGCAGCTTCCAGTATATTGTTCTTGTAAGCGCATAGTGGTCTTTCTTAGAAGAATTTCATCTCAAAATATCACAACTTCTCAGCAAGATTGTGACAATTTGAAGCGCTTAGCTCTGCAAAGAAACCAGATAGTTTTGAACCCCTTCGCCCGCTGCTCGACCGGTTGCAAGGCATGCTGTCAGCAAATAGCCCCCAGTAGGCGCATCCCAATCCAACATTTCACCGCAAGCAAATACTGCAGGATTGCTCTTCAATTGTAAGCCATCATTTAGGACTGAACGCTTCACACCACCTGCGCAGCTAATCGCCTCATCTATCGGGCGAAATCCATCAAGGTGAATATCTAAATGTTTAATTTTCACTGCTAGTAAGGCCGGCTCATGCCACAAAAATTTATCCACCAGTTCACGAACCAGCGCAGCTTTCGCCACATCTAAACCGGCTTTACGCCAAACATTGGTTAAAGATTGCTTTTTCGAAGGCTGTAATTTCTTAGCCAATTGCTCAACACTTTGATCTGGCAATAAGTCCAAAGTCAGCTGCATGGGCTGAGCAGATTTCACCTGTTGACGCAGTGCTCGACCTTGTTTGTAGATCAATCCACTTTCCAGTCCATAGTGTGAAATGATGATATCACCTTGGGTCGGCTCGGCTTGCTCGACCCATGCATTGACCCGCTTTAAAGGCTGTCCAAACACGGGCTGCATGAACTTCGACCAAACGCGTTCCACACCGGCATTACTGGCCTGAAAAGCTTCAATACTCTCAGGCTGCAGCCATTTTTGCCATGCGCCATCACTGCCTAAACGTGACCAAGACACTGCGCCACATGCCATAATAATTGCATCAAAGCCAAGCACTTGACTTGATTCATCAACAAGGTTTTGAATCGTTAGCTGATTGGACTGTAAGTCCAAAACTTGATGTCGATAATGAAACTGCACCCCATCTAGACTGAGACGTTTTAACCATGCACGCAGCAAAGGCGCAGCTTTCATTTCAATAGGAAAGACCCGACCCGATGAACCAATATAGGTTTCAATACCCAGTCCCATCATCCATTGTTGAATCCATGCTGCATCCCACTGCTTAACCCATGGGCTCAGCCATTCCACTTGATCATAGCGCTGCACAAATTGTTCAATGGGTTCTGCATGCGAAATATTCAGCCCTGTCTTGCCCGCCATTAAAAATTTTCGCGCCGCCGACGGTTTTTGCTCATAAACATGAATGTCATAGTCAAATTGGCTAAGCACTTCCGCCGCCATCAATCCCGCAGGACCTGCCCCAATGATTGCAATACGCTGAGTCATGCCCAATTATTCCGCAGATGCTTCAGTGGGTTGCTTGCCTTGTAGCGGCTGAAAATCATCAAAACGTGTGGTGTAATCTACAGGCTTGGTAATGATTAGCTGCTGACAGAGTTCACCACGTTCAAGATATTTAATTTCAAAATGCGTGCGTGCTGAAGTCTCTGCAATGCGTTCTTTGACAAAAGGCAGCTTCCAAACATCAATTAACTGCTGCTGCGCTTCCTCAATATATTCAGGAATATTACTGGCCAAAGTAATCTGACCACCCGGCTGCAAACGCGACAATAGAAATTCAAAAAATGGCATATTTAACCAGCGCTGTGCAGGATTATGCGGTTCAGGGTTTGGATACAAAATAAAGAATTGCTGTACTTGCGCAGGATGTAAGGCATGCACCGCCCAAGGAATCGCATCTGCATGAACAGGGCTAAGATTTTGCTGCCCTTCAATTTGATGCTGTTTTTGCATCGCAACAAATTTTTCACGGGTACGCTCTACTGCGATCAGCTGAAATTCAGGATGTTGTGCAGTGAATAGTAAGGCGTGTTTTCCTTTGCCTGCACCAATTTCCACACAAATTGGAGTTGGCTGAATGGACTGAAAATCACGGGGAGCATGCATACGCTGCGCTTGAAATTGACGAATAGGCATAAACAGATCAAACTAAACAGAACGGCATAAGTCTAACAACTGCGACTGTATTTGCCTAATTGAATCATCCGTTTTTGCTGGAGTTAAGCATGCCCACCACCATGAATTGTCCACGCTGCGGCGCATTGACGACTTGGGAAAATAATGAATATCGCCCGTTTTGCTCAGATCGTTGTAAATTGATTGATCTCGGTGCATGGGCCAATGATGAATATCGTCTGCCGACACAAGATGCACCTCAGGCTGATGGTGGCCGTGAAGAAGATCAGTTCTAAATACGTTTAGCTCAGATTTAAATATAAAAAAAGGTCTAACCTAGTAGACCTTTTTTTATTTTAACGAATCCAGTTAAAGCATATTGCTTAACCGGCTTTACCCGCAACAAAAGGATTGTGCTGCTTTTCATAACCAATGGTACTCATTGGACCATGCCCTGAAATAAACTGGGTGTCATCTGGCAAGCTAAAACATTCACGCTGAATGGAGTCGAGTAATTGTTGATGGTTACCACGTGGAAAATCTGTCCGGCCTATCGAGCCTTTAAATAACACATCACCCGTCCAAAGCACGGCATATTTTGCGTTATAGAACATGACATGACCCGGTGTATGCCCCGGTGCAAAACGTACTTCAAACTCTTCTTCACCCAGTTTCAGTGTTTCGCCACCTTCTAACCACTGAGTCACATTGACATTTTCAGGGATCGGGAAACCGTATTTCGCAGAAACTTCCTGAATCATGTCCAACCAAAAAGCATCCTCTTTGTGTGGGCCAATCACCGGAACATTCCACGCTTGGGTTAATGCCCCAACCGCACCTGCATGATCTAAATGCCCATGCGTCAGCCACAATGCTTTTACCGTTAAACCAAGCGCTTCAACTTCAGCTTTTAATTTTTCCGGCTCTCCCCCTGCATCAATCAAGACCGCTTCTTTCGACTCAGAGTCCCAAACAATTGAACAGTTTTGTTGAAATGCCGTGACGGGAACGATTTTAACTTGCAACATAGGGCGAAAACCTCAAGGCGATGAATGGGCTAATGTTTGCTTTAAGGCATCAAGATTAGCTTGAAGTAATAAATTGAGCAATGCGACATGATCATCCCGCGCGTTTAATGCTGGAATATAACCATATTCGCCACCGCCTGCAGCTTGGAAAATTTCAGCATTTTGCAGCGCCAACTCTTCTAGCGTTTCCAAACAATCCGCTGAAAATGCAGGGCTCATAACCTGTACCGATTTCACGCCTTGTTTGCCCCACGCTTCCAAAGTGGCATCGGTATAAGGTTTCACCCATTCTTGCTTACCAAAGCGCGATTGGAAACTGATTTCATATTGATCTTCATTTAAACCGAGCGCTTTTGCGACCAAGTGCCCTGTTACACGGCAACGGTCAGCATAGGGATCACCTTTATCGGCATAAGGCTGTGGAATACCGTGGAATGACATCAATAATTTATCTGGTACACCATGTTTAGCTTGATAATCACGCACACTTTGCGCCAAGGCCTGTATAAACACAGGATGCTGGTAATAGTCACGAATAATGCTCAGACCAGGTAAATTACGCTGCTGTGGAATCCATTTAGCAATCGCATCATATAAAGGTGCCGTAGATGTTGCTGAATACTGTGGAAACAACGGAAATAATAGAATATGGTCTTGAGGCTGCTCAGCCAATTGCGCTAAAGCGGCAGAAATCCCCGGATTACCATAAGTCATGGCCGGAATCACATTCAGTTCAAATTCTGGATATTTTGCTGTGAGATGCTGTTTTACTGCGGCGACTTGCTCAAATAAAATTTCACGCATGGGCGAATCATTACCCCAAACCATGTCATAAGCATGTGCAACACGTTTAGGGCGAAATGGCAAAATAAACAAACGTAGAATGATTTGCCATATCGGTTTCGGGATTTCAATCACCCGCTGATCTGACAAAAACTGTTGCAGAAAACGACGCACTGCGGGCACAGTTGGCGCATCAGGCGTACCTAGATTCGCGAGAATAATGGTGACTTTAGCTTTTTCGGCAGGCAACATTACGCTTTTTCCATCAATTTGAATGACGCTAATGTAACAGCTTTTTATCTATTTAATAAAATAGATTAATATGCAGATTTAAATTGAAAAACTCGATCATTATCTAGCAAATTACTTTCTAGTAATTTTTGACCTTTACTGGTTACTTGCCACAACATCCGCTGACGGTCATCTCGGCCATTGGGCACAATCCAGTCATTCTGCCGCATCTGGCTTTTAATGCTGTGTAAAGCACGAATATTCACTTGTGCCCGCGCAACCGCATGAGCACGTGGCATCTCAATACGTGCATCATCCAGACCTGTTTCATTCAAAAACTCATTCATACGTTTAGAGAAGAATTCTTCAGGGGTTGGATTAACAAAGGTTGCGCCTAAAATCGACAAGAGCTGCGCCCACGTCATTTTCTTCTGTACTTTTAATTCTTTGAAATTACCATCTTGATAAGCGTGCATGCGGTATTCAAATGAAAATAGTTCATGCATCGACACTTTTGGTAAAGATAGGAATGGATCAACTTCGCGTTTTCCAGACTCTGTTTCGAGTTGAACTAACTGGGCTTTTAAACGATCAATTTCATCATGTAAAGCTTGAGTATTCTGTGGACGCACCCAACCTGTAACAGGATAGCGTTCTAGCATTTGTGGCATGTTCAATCGAACTGCCATTTCTAAATCACGCAAACTACGATAGGTAAAAACTTGATCGACTTCATTTTGTAATAGTTTTCTAAATTCTTTAAATTTTTCACGAAGTTCAGGTTTAGCATCATGTAAGGCATCATCACGTGAATCTGGATCATCATGCATAAACACAATGACAGGTTTTTGCTTGGTCACCGCATAGATGTATTCAAGGTGCATATAGCCCACACCAGACACAGACTGCTCACCGTATTGACTACCCAATAAAATCATCACATAGTCACAATCGTCAATTTGACGACGTGCAAAAGCAGTGCTCAATGGTGTGCGTTGTTCTAGCCCCCATGAGAAAAACCCCATTCCCACAAGCGTCTGAGCCAAAATAATCCGTTCTGGCTGCATTTCGCTACCAGATGTGGAAATGAATACTTGATAACGCTTATCGAGCATTAGTGATCCTCTCCCGCTGCATAACGCACTCAGCATCGAATTGATCTTAGCTGGAAAATGCGACATGACTACCCCAATAAAAAACTAATTTTTTCATTTAACGTTGTCCAAAATGACTGGTTTAGTCTTCTGAACTTATAAGTCCGATGTTGGCAATGTTCCAAGAAATATCATCTTGAATCAGGCGAGCCACAACCGGTTTTAAATTTTCCGCATTATTGCCACTGACATAGCATTCAATACGCAAACAATTTTCTCTTTTCTGATCAAATAATAACTCATTTTTAATCAAAATTCGGGCTGTTTGTCGTGCAACTGCAAAACCTGAGTCAATTAATGTCAGCTTCTGACCAAAAATATACTGAATTGCCGATTTTAGGAAGGGGTAATGTGTACATCCAAGCACTAAAAAATCTGCACCTTGATTTACAACTGGCTGTAAAACCTCAGTTAATGTGTTAAGACAAGCCTCACTCATCTGCGCGCCTGCTTCTACAAAGGGTACTAATTCCAAACTGGTCACAGTCAGAACATTGACCCCTGCCGGCTCAGCAAAACGATGCATCACATCTTTAATCAACTTTCCACGAAATGTCGCAGGTGTTGCAAGAACAGCCACTGTTTTACTTTTTGTTTGCAGAACGGCAGGCTTTAACGCAGGAACTAAACCAATAATGGGGAAGTTCTCCCCATAATGTTCACGTAAATAATCCAAACTAAAAGCAGATGCCGTGTTACATGCCACGACAGCGACTTTACAGCCTTGGCGGTATAACCACTCTATGGCATGTGCAGTCAATTCACGTATATTTTGATCATCACGTGGCCCATAGGGTACATGTGCAGTATCGGCATAATACACAATACGTTCATTCGGCAAATAGCGCGCAATTTCCAAGGCCACAGATAAGCCACCAATCCCCGAATCAAATAAACCGATCGGTGCATCTGCGCCAGCTTTCGGCATGGGTACATCCAGTGGGTAAATGGGGTGAATGGCGGTCATAGGGTCACTTATATATTGTTCAGAATGACAAGGTGGAAAGCTTAAACCTCAGGTGCCTAATTGCAAGCGCAAATCACCACTTTGTAACACTAAAATGGATTCACCTTTTTCATTTTCAAGCAGTTCACCCATCTCAACCAAATGAAAGAATGCGGCACGCTGGATCAGTGCATTAATTCCAAAACGCACATGTACATAAGGGCGCAATTCACCTTGATATTCACGCATAAAAATAGGATGTTCATCATCCACAACAATCACGTCTTGTGTTGTGGTCGTAAACTGGATATAGCTCTTGTTTTCTAGCTCAAGCATATCGACTTGATTAACAAATAAAGGCTCATCTTCTACCTGTATTTCAATCTGCTCGACTGGGGTCTTTAAATAGAACTTGCTGTCTTCTTTCCATAGTACTGTCGAGAACAAGTCAATAAGCGCTTGGCGTTTGATCAATTGACCATCGTGCCACCATTCTCCATTGGCTGAAACCTTCAAATCCATTGCACCACAATGCTTTGGATGCCATTGATCTAATGGAGGGATTGACCTTTTGTGACCGGACTGTCCATCTTTTAAGTATTGTGCAATGTTCATTAAATTTCTATCATCCCTATTAATGAATTTTTTCGTCGGGTTTTCGTTCAATTGCTGCTTCATCCGCCTAATAAATACCTTAGTGACGGAAAAATAATATGATTCAGCCAATTGGCTAGAACTCGGTTTAAAACTATACTAGCCCACAATATCAAAGACACGATAGAAAAATTGTGTCTGGGCATTAAGAACACTCATGGCAGCACCATTTAAATGAATTGAATGGATGCCACCTTCCGAAATATGAGGAGTCCTACATGGAACACATCGAACGTGAATCGATGGAGTTTGACGTAGTTATCGTCGGTGCAGGTCCTGCCGGCCTATCTGCTGCGATTAAAATTCGTCAACTTGCAATTGAAAATAACCTAAACGATCTGTCTGTTTGTGTCGTGGAAAAGGGCTCCGAAGTAGGTGCGCATATTCTATCGGGTGCTGTGCTTGAACCCCGCGCGATGAATGAATTGTTCCCAGATTGGAAAGAACAAGGCGCACCGTTAAATGTGCCTGTGACTGAAGATAAAACCTTCTTCTTATTGTCTGATGAAAAATCACAAGAAGCACCGCATTGGATGGTGCCAAAAACCATGTATAACGATGGCAACTATGTTATTTCGTTAGGTAACGTGGTTCGCTGGTTAGGTGCTAAAGCTGAAGAATTAGAAGTGTCTATTTTCCCAGGCTTTGCAGCATCTGAAATTCTTTACCATGAAGATGGGACTGTGAAAGGTATTCAGACTGGCGACATGGGTATTGGTAAAGATGGCGAACCAACGCACAACTTTACCCCTGGCTATGAACTTCATGCGAAATACACATTATTTGCTGAAGGCTGTCGTGGTCATTTAGGTAAACGTTTAAT
Source organism: Acinetobacter sp. YH12126 (assembly GCF_013418745.1). Classification (NCBI taxonomy): domain Bacteria; kingdom Pseudomonadati; phylum Pseudomonadota; class Gammaproteobacteria; order Moraxellales; family Moraxellaceae; genus Acinetobacter; species Acinetobacter sp. YH12126. Next base: position 135,107 of record NZ_VPBM01000002.1, read on the forward strand.
CCAAAAATTCAACTTGGATAAAGATGCCGATCCACAACATTACGGTATTGGTATTAAAGAATTATGGGAAATAGATCCTGCTAAACATAAACCAGGTTTGGTGATGCACGGTGCAGGTTGGCCTTTAAGTGAAACAGGTTCTTCAGGCGGTTGGTGGTTATACCACGCTGAGAACAACCAAGTGACTTTGGGCATGATCGTTGACTTATCATATACCAATCCACACATGTATCCATTTATGGAAATGCAGCGTTGGAAAACACATCCACTGATCAAGCAATATCTTGAGGGTGGTAAGCGTATTTCTTATGGCGCACGTGCGGTCGTAAAAGGTGGCTTCAACTCACTACCTAAATTCACTTTCCCAGGTGGTAGCTTAATTGGTGATGACGCAGGTTTCCTAAACTTTGCGAAAATCAAAGGCTCTCATACAGCAATGAAATCAGGCATGCTGTGCGGTGAAGCTGTATTTGAAGCGATTGCTGCGGGTGTGGAAAAAGGTGGTGACCTTGCCATTGCACGTGTGACTGAAGGTGAAGACTTCTTCGCTAAAGAGTTAACTGCGTACACAGACAAGTTCAACAACAGTTGGTTGAAAGAAGAGTTATATAACTCTCGTAACTTCGGCCCTGCTATGCATAAGTTTGGTCAATGGATGGGTGGTGCGTTCAACTTTATTGATCAAAACATCTTTAAAGTGCCGTTCACGCTGCATGACTTACAGCCCGACTTCAGCGCTTTAAAAACTGTCGATGTTGCGAACTTCAAACCGAATTATCCAAAACCAGATGGCAAGCTGACTTTTGACCGTTTGTCTTCAGTATTCGTATCGAATACCGTTCACGAAGAGAACCAGCCTGCGCATTTAAAACTGACAGACGCTTCTATTCCTGTAAATGTGAACTTACCAAAATGGGATGAGCCTGCTCAGCGCTACTGCCCTGCCGGTGTTTATGAAATTATGGAAGAGAATGACGGTTCTAAGCGTTTCCAAATTAACGCAGCAAACTGTGTTCACTGTAAGACGTGTGATATCAAAGATCCGTCTCAAAACATTACTTGGGTAACACCTGAGGGTGGCGGTGGTCCGAACTATCCGAATATGTAATCTTTTTGAGATTGAAATAAACCCGCTTAATGCGGGTTTATTTTTTAATATACAATCACACTCTTTAAATAAATATTATTACAAAAAAACTAATTCCTATAAAAACTGAATTTAATAATTAGTTTATTTTAAATAATTATCAATGTGTCATTTTATATCCATTAGATTTAGATATTTTATAAATAATTAAAAGAAATAATTTCACTAAGCCTAAATAAAAATTTAAATTTCATCTATGTAGTAATATATTCTTTTAGATCCTTCAATTTTATAATAATTAATTTTAATTTTTCTAGAACTTTCCATATTACAAAGCTTACTTACAACTTCATCTCCTCCACCGTACATTGTAACTTCCTTATTTTCAATCAGAAAGTTAAACGATGTAGGCTCTTCATGATTTCGATGAATTTTTTCCAACTTATATTTTAAGGTTAGATCTTTTATCTTAGAAAAATCAGTACTATTAAATGGAAAAATCCCCCTATTAAAACCCCCTAAAAAAATCGCCTGTTTATTTTTCTCGTATAAATATGCTATTTTTTCGTCATCAGCATATACATGCGAGCTAATGAGCACTATAAATAACAATTTAAAAACACTAACAAAATTCATCATAGCTCAATTTATTGATTAAAAATAAAAGACATAATTTTTCTAAAATCAAACCCACTAAATAAAATTAAAAAATCAATATCAACAAAAACCATTGCAAGAAAGTTTAAATAATAACAATCAGAATAAAATTCCGCCTAAAAATTTATTACTTCAAACATTAAAAATACAATTCCATTACACAAAAAAATGTAAAAAACCAAATATACGACATGTAATTCATTTAGAATAAATAAATTCATTCAAACTAGTTAAATAATGAAAATCACCTGCAATAATACTTGGCGATAGCACTCTAAGATCCATAACAACATAATATTTTAGCTCTGCATCATCTATACTTTTTTGATATTCTTCTAGCTTATCCATTTCATTTTTATCTAACTTGAAATGAATACTTTTTTTCATTTTCCCAGGTAATATTAGATTGTTTAATAAATCCTCATTTTTCTCTATCAAATTATATTTATTCAAACTAAATTTAAAAAATGCATTCAAACCATCCCTAATTACTAAATTTGATATTATTTTTCTTCTTCTATTTTCATTACTCACCTCCCAATCATTAACCCCAGTGATTGATATATCTTGCCTAGATAAATTCTCAAATATCAATTCTAAAACATAATCAGATTCACTTTTTTTTATTTTAGTATCAATTTTAAATCCTATTTCCATTTTACTGTCACTGGAATTAATAAAATTTATTTTTTTTCATTAAACCATTTTAAAACTTCCTGCCCATTACTGTCTTTTGAATTAAAAAGTATTGAAGAAACAGTATTCTCACCTGAAATTTCAAAAAATCTAAAATTTAGCTTCTTATCTTTACTACTTTTGACATCATATTTTTTATTAAGCAAGAAAATTTTTTTTCCATATTTGTCATAATCTTCAGCCTCTTTTTCGGTTAAGCTTTTAACAATCAAACCGACTCCGTTTATTTTATTATTTTTACTACCAATTCTATCTACTGTAGAATTTTTCAAATAAAATTCTTTACTATTATTAGCCCAAAATTTTTCTATAAGAGGATTACCCCAATAATTTGGATATGTACTCGTGTAAAACTCTTGATTATTTTTCGCCATTGATACAGTACTCATAAATAAAGTTGAAACCATTATAAATTTAAGATTTAACATCCCAATTAATCCCTGTTTCTTTTTCAAACCAATCTCGAATTTGATGCAGATAATATTCATGCATTTGTGGATTTTTAATTAAAGTTCCTTCACCCATTAAATTATTTTTTGAATTTCTTTTCCAAAAATCTGCAGGCTCTGTAATCTTAAGATCTATTTGATATGGTGGATTACTTGTAGCTAAAGTATACCTTTGATTTACTGCTCCCCCATAAGCAAAATACTCATCTGGCCAATTAAATAAATGACCAGATTCATGCGCATGTATATTATTCGACATCCAACTTGGCTCAAATTTCCAACATCCGAAGTCATATTGTTGAAAATCAGTTAATGAAGTTGAGTTTTCAATAAATTCATAAATTTGATAGTAATCAGTTACCTGTTTTTTCGATGCTTTGTATTCTGCTGTAGTATTTATAGACCAATTACTTGAATCCGCACGAGTACTTAATTTGTATATATTAACTTCATGACCATCTTGTGCTTCTACAACTTCCAACCAAACTGGAACTTTACACGTACATTTTGATTGAGCACAGTTTTTCGGATATAAATAAAAATTATTTTTATTTAAAATTTTCTCAATTTCAGATTTAGCTTTATTAAAGTCAAACCAATCTTTATATGGAATTTCTATATCCTCAAAAGAAAACATGGAATTTTGCAAATCTAAGCTAGAATCATATGGTAATTCTACTTCTATACCACTTTTATTAGTAACTATCTGGTTATTATTGTCAACTAAGACACGCTTTTTTCCTTTAAAAGATATCTTTGTTGTTACTGTTAAGAGGTTTTTAAGTGGATCAAACTTAATATCAAATGGTTGGCTTATCTCTGAATAATCATAAAATTTGACTTTATACCTCTTTGAATTTTCATAATAGTCAACATAACCATCTTCTAAAGTTTCATTTTTTTCTATACCTATTGATATTAAATTTCCGTTTTGATCCGTATCTACAATTTTCCCAGAAAGAGCTTCTGGTAGATAATCAACTATACTAATTGGTTGTAATAAAGATGAACAACTATTTCCATGTAATACTGAATCATTCAACGCCGTGGATGACTCAGCATTAGATATATATTCGGTATTTGAATTTGATTGTTTTAACCTTATAGGACATTCGCTCACTGAATTTTCTTTGATTTTCAGTGCAGGTAAATTTACATTCAAAGTGGGAATCTTGTTCCCTCCCACAAACTTATGCTGCCCCGCCTTCACTTCAAACTTACCGCTAGTAGTAGGCAATACACCCGCACTACTAATCTCAATCTGACTACCACCCGCAACTAAAACAATTTTTTTGCTCGCTTTGATTTCAACTTTATCTTCCGTGGAAATAATTTGAATACCTTTTCGGGCAATCAGATCTGCCCCATCTCCTTGGGCTTGGATTTCAACTTTGCCTTTGCCTGCATACGCACGTAAACCTTCTTGTGCTGCAAATAGACTGATCTTGCTTTGTGCATGGGCAATTAAAGATTTTTGACTGCTGATATTGATGCTATCGCCCGCACTTTGGCTGATCTGCCCATACGCTGAAAGATGAATATCTTCCTGACTACTCACAGCAATGGAGTTTGGTGCAGATAAAATCATTAAGGCTTGTTTAAAGGCATCGGCTTTTTCTTTACTGCCTTTTTCGATTTGGCCAAGGAAGTTTTTCAGATTATCTAAGACTTCAAGCGGGTCAGTTTGCTGGTTTTTCGCCACTTCACTTAAGGCTTTACTGCTGTTTAAGTTGGCTTCGATTTGTTCTTTCGCCGCTTGTGCGTCGAGGTGCATTGCTGCTGCTTGTTGTTGTGGGTGTGTGCTGACAAGGAGCCCCTGTCCTGCACGTACTGCGCCCCACTGGTCGGTTCTCAGTTCAAAGCCTTCGCCTCTTCCCTCACTTTCTGCGGTTTCTTTGGGATGACTGAGGTTACCGAGGTTGAGCTGAGTGGCACCATGGGTGCTTTGTAATTGTGTCGAAATTTGTCCAGTCGTGTCATCAAAGCGCAGTTGTCCAAAACCTTCACCTTGGACTTCCTTACTTTTTATTCCAGCCAATTTTTTGGTGTCAGGTAGTTTGCCTTTACTATCAAATTGGGTTGGACTGCGCTGTGCTTCATGTATGCGCCCCACCACAAATGGTCGGTCGATATTGCCGTCAAAGAAATCAATGACCACGATTTCATTAATACGTGGTAAGAAACGTGCACCATAGCCTTCACCGGCCCATGGGGTAAGCACATCTACCCATGCAGAATCCGTATCATTGTCATTACTGCCTGCACCGCCATCATGGCTGTGGTCATCTCCACGGGTAAATAAAAAGCGGACTTTGATACGCCCCCCATTCATCGACATGTATTTCTTCACCACTTGGCCCGACAACTTTAGCCCGTTGCGGATGGGTGCTTGGACGGTGTTCGAGTGGGTTATATTCAGGAACCGTCACAATATTGCGGCGTTGTAATGTGAGCTGATTGGCCTGACGCTCGGCCTGTTCATGGATGGGTTTAATGTTCCACTGACTTTGTTCAATCAGTTGATTGACTTGTTCAGAGAGATCTTTAGGTAAGTTATTTTGGTTATAGAATTTTTTTTCTGTGATTAAAAATTGTTTGTCTGCACCACTGTGTTGATCGATTTCTGGGTGTTCATTCAATTCAAACCAATAACCCACTTGGGTATCACGCACGGTCGATTGTGCATTGAATTTTTTAGATTGCAGCTCGTGGTAGCGCGTTAGGTTTTGATTCAGTTTTTCAATTTGGCTGTTGGATGAAGCCGTAGCTTGGTCTTCGCCTTTTAAGTCTTGCATCCATGCAGGGCTGACATGCCATGCTTGCTCCAAACTTAAGCTGGCATTGTCTTGGGTTTGGCTATGCTGATGTTTGCTTTGAACTGAACCTGCGCCTTCTTCTTGGTTCAGTCCATCGGCTTGCCAGCGCTGTACATGGACCGCAGTCGGCTGAATGCTACGTTCACCGATCAAGCTGATGATGCTGTCTTGCAGTGGCGCTAGAGCGATGAAAGCGGATACTACGACGGCTGAGCGCTTGATATTGGCTATTGTCATCAATCAGACGAAGTTTTTGTTTTTCAATTGGCGCTGAAGAATGCGGCACTTTCAGCTGCGCTTCATCGATGAGCCAGTTGATACGCTCACTACGCCAAAGTCGGGTTAAAAAGTCATAATCGCTTTCATTCGACTGCATAATGAAAGGTCGGACATCATAGTTCTGACTTAAACCGCTTAGATCAAGCGTTAGACTGGCAGCAAAAAGCGGACTTTTGCTTTGCCATTCTTTAAAGAGAGTTTCACTAACATCACGCACCGATTTGTTCATAAACACACGGCTGTTGCGGCGCTTATGCCACAGCGATGTTGCATCTTCTAAAGTGAGTTTATATAGGGTGAGTGAACCGTCACTCTGCCCTTGGGTGGCTTCGGTGATGATACCGGTGGTGCGGAAGAGTTCGCCCTGATCGGTTACTTGATCAACGGCGACCTGTGCGCCAATAAATTGTTTTAGCGGAATAAGGGCATTAGTAGATAGGCAAATCAAAGTCGCTTGCAGGCCTTGGTTTAAGACATGCTCCCCATCAATACGTTGAATAAAAAGCTCATCATTCAACGCAGGGTTGGAAAATTGCACATGAATGGCACGTTTTTGGGCGGATAAGCCTAATTTTTCAAGTATAAGAGCAATCGAATTTAACATTTTAAAAGTCTGTTTTTTAAACTTTGTATAATTATGCTGCGAATGATATAGGCTAGCCATCAGACTTGACCAGCCTATTTTATTAATAATAAATGTAACATCTTAATAATTATTATTTTTTACAATCTCTTTAATTAACCTTTCTGAACCAAATAATGAAATTCTTTATTTCCATTTTCATCAAGACGTTCTTCTTGAAGCAATAGCTCATGACCTAAATGCATACAAAATTTCGGAATATCCCAAGAGGTCGAATTATCTGTTGCAAAAACCTCAACAATATCGCCCGATTTTGATTTACGAATGGCTTGATGCAACATCATCACAGGCTCAGGGCAACGTAAGCCACGGGTGTTTAATTGAATTGATGGGGGCACAGAAGGCTCAGACATTAGAAAACTCAGCATTAAAATCTAAGGCTATTTTAGCATAATCCTGAAGACTGAATGTTAGCTTGAAAAATGCAGGTGAAAGTCTCTTAAAATGACTTGATCGCTCATCATCTAGATCAACATTAACAATAGACAACTGTATTTTCTACGGTATGATAAAATCATCATTTATTAGATATTAAGAGTCTTTAGGAAAGATCATGCAAGAGGAATCCGGCCCGTCGTGGGGCATGCGCGGCTTACGTAAATGGCTGGGCACTGCACCAGAAACCCGTGACGAACTGTTGAAATTGGTACAAGATTCACGTCGCTTCTTAGAACCCGATACAGTTGCCATGCTCGAAGGGGTACTCGACTTACCTGCAACTAAAATCCGCGAGGTCATGACCCCCCGTACTGCGATGATCAGCTTGCAAGAAGATGATGAGCTATTAGATATTTTGCATGTACTTGTTGAATCTGCACACTCACGTTTCCCAGTCTTTTCCTCAGACCAGCCAGACAATGTTGTCGGTATTTTGTTGGCCAAAGATTTGTTGCCATTTTTGACAGAACCGACCACCAAAGTCGATATTCGTGCATTAATGCGTCAACCCTTATTTGTACCTGAGAGCGCGCGTTCTGACCAAGTTTTACGTATGTTGAAAAATACCCAAACCCATATCGCTGTTGTTATTGATGAATATGGCACAACTTCAGGCTTAGTCACTTTAGAGGACATTCTTGAAGAAATTGTGGGTGAAATTGAAGATGAACACGACAAAGTCGATGAAGAAGCTCAATTTATCATTCCAGATGAAGACCCACTAAGTGCAAATACATGGTTGGTTCAAGCACTTACACCAATTGAACACTTTAACAATCTTTTAGATGCTGATTTTTCAGATGATGAAGTAGAAACTGTGGGCGGCTTACTGCTACAAGAAATGGGCTTGGTCAGTGATTTACAAGGTCAAGTGATTGAACTTGAAAACTGGGAATTTACCATTTTGGAGGCAGATGCACGTACCATTCATCTGATCCGAGCTGTCCGTAAATGAGAACCTACTTTGATAAGCTGCTAAACCATTCACAACAAAAAAAACAGCTACCTTTCATCTATCCTTTGCTGATCGCATTATTTTCAGGTGCCATATTCAGCTTGTCGCTGGCACCTTATCATTATTGGTGGTTGGCAATTTTATCTCCAGCCCTGTTGTATGCCTGCCTAAGTCAACGTGCACCTAAACAATCGTTTTTCATTGGTCTAGCTTATGGCTTTGGCTTATGGTTTGTCGGGGCTTTTTGGCTATATACCTCAATCCATGTCTATGGTGATACCAATTCAGCACTCAGTGTTTTGATGATTGCCATTATGGCGATTGTGATGGGGCTGTTTACCGCAGTTCAGAGTTGGCTCTACCGCCGCTTCTTTCCAGAAACCCCACTGACCTTTGCGCCACTGTGGGTGTTTTTCGAGTGGAGTAAAACTTGGGTCTTTACCGGTTTTCCATGGCTGTTTGCAGGTTATGCCTTTACTGAACGGTTCCTCGATGGCTATGCGCCATTATTCGGGATCTTTGGGGTGTCTTTTGCGGTCATTTTATTGGCCTGTGCCTTAGTTGAAATCCTGCGTAAACGCATATTTTGGATTGTTCCATCTGCCCTTGTTTTGCTCGGCGCATGGGGTGCAGCGCAACTGCAATTTGTTCAGCCTAAAAATGAAAAACCGCTGAGTGTTTCCTTAATTCAAGGCAATATTCCACAAGATTTAAAATGGTTAACAGAATACCAAGCTCAAACCTTAATGAAATATGCGTCATTAAGTCGGACCGAATGGGGGCGTGATGTCATTGTTTGGCCGGAATCCTCCATTCCAATGTTCCAAACCGATATTGAGCCGTTTCTGGATGCGATGAAAGTCCAAACCAATAAAACAGGGACGGCTTGGGTGACAGGTATTCCCTATTGGGATTTAGCGGAAACACAGCAAAACCAACACCCTATGTATTACAACACCATCATGGCAACTGGTGATGAATCTTCTGGTCTATATAAGAAGCAACGCCTAGTTCCGTTTGGTGAATACATTCCGCTTTCAGGGATGTTAAGTTGGGTACTGCCTGCCCTACAAAATGACCCGTCGATGAGTGGCTTTTCACGTGGTGAAAATAACCAAAAGCCTTTGAATGTTAAAGGTCATGATTTAGGTGCAGCGATTTGCTATGAAGTGGCTTATCCCAACTTAACGCGCCGTAATGCCAGTCAAAGTGATTATCTGGTGACCATTTCCAATGACGCATGGTTTACTGGAACAGCGAGCCCGCATCAGCACCTACAAATGGTTCAAATGCGTGCCAAAGAAAATGGCCGTTGGTTTATCCGTGCAACCAATACCGGCATTACCGCCTTTATTGATCATAATGGTCACATTGTGAAGCAGGCACCGATGGATAAAGATGCGGTACTGCGTGGTGATTTACCCGCCATGCAAGGCGAGACACTTTACACACGCTTAAGTGATTGGCCTGTGTTGATTTTCTCATTCTTGTTATTGGTTCTCGGTTGGATTTATCGCCCGCGTAAAGTTGATATTTCTTTTAAATCACGCCGTTAATTCCGCTACAAAAGATCAAAAAAACCGAGCCAAAGCTCGGTTTTTTATTGATAAACTTTCAGGGTGCCAGTTCACCCTACTTTTTCAAAGTAACTTGGTGCCTAGGGGAATCTCTGTATCAGGCACACAAAGAGCAACATGCCCCTCTGCATTATGAAAACCTGTGACCAATCACTCTGACTGGATCGGACCAATTTGTTTTTTTGGAAAATTTACGACGGCAACGACCAATTTTCCCACTAGATTTTCCGGCTGATATAGCTGTGTAATTTGTGCACTGGACTTTTTAATGCCCAGTTCCTCTCCAAAATCCACATGAAGAATGTACGCGGGTTTACGTGCTTGCTCAAAGACTTCAGCCTGCACAATTTTCCCCACACGTAATTCAACTTTCAAAAAATCTTGCCAATCGATCTGTTGCATTTTTCCCTCTTTCTTTTCTTTGTTGTACTTCATCCAACTATCTAAGATCTGATATCTAAAGATTATAAAAATTTCATTCAGGCTGACCATATGTGAAACAGACATTCGATGCGTCAAAACGGACAAAGCAAGGTTATGTTAGAGCGCGTACCATGTAGAAGTATGCACTGATGTACGCTACGAACTGTTCATTAACACGAGACATAAAAAAACTGGAGCAAGCTCCAGTTTTGAAGGTTTAATTTTGGGGTTATAACTGCGTAACTAAATAGGAAAGCATGGCAGCTAAAGACACCATTGGAATATATCGATAAAGACGAACAACCATTTGTTCGATGGCAGATGCATGTTCTTGTTTTAAATTTGCCACAGTCGCTTTTAATGCAGACCAAAAACTTAAAGCCAGTAATGAACTCATTAAGCTCATGGCAAAGAAACCCACCATAATTTGGCTACTGCCCTCAGTGCTTTGCCATAAATACACAATGCCTTGACTGATCGGCAGAATACTTAAAATCAAAAGAACAGATTTCAGCATAGACCAATGAAATTGGTTAATTTCATCCGTTAATAATAATGCTTTCATACTATCCTCCATGGCTAAAAAAGTACCATAAAAGATATTATGCGCGGTTTTATTTAAATGAAAAGCCTATATTTATTCATATTTTGCGATTATTGTAATCAATAAAATTGGGAATAATTCTTATTATAAATATCACATATTTCATATTATGTTATTTAAAGTAAATTCAACAACTTAATATTAATTTTATAATTAAGATTTATTATCACTTCACTCAATATTGAAACATCCTATTAAGTGAAGTGATTAATTCCATTAAAACTGAATTTATAATTATTCTCAGTTAGTGTTTATAGTAAATATCAGCATCATTTTCTTCACCGCCAGACTGACCATCCGCACCAAATGAATAAAGATCATAAGGACGGCCTTCAGAACCGGGAATCACATATTGGATGTCATTGTCCCAACTGTCTTTTGGATAGCCACCTTTGATATAGCCACCTGGCAACCAGTTTTTAGCAGACTCAGGTTTAGTGACCAAAGCATTTAATCCACCGTCTTGCATTGAAGGGAATTTACCATTATCCATTTTGTATTGATCTAATGAGCCAGCGACACTTTTTAAAGTAATTGCTGTGGTATCAACTTTGGCTTTTTCACCACGGCCCATCACGTTCGGTACAATCAGCGCTGCCAAAACACCTAAAATGACAATGACCACCATCACTTCAATTAAAGTAAAACCTTGTTGCTTCATATTTTTTGTCTTCACTTGCATGTTACAAATCTCTGTTCACATCATTGTTCGAATGTCTTAAATCATATTATTCATATTCACGATTGGCAGCATCACAGCAATCACGATCACCAGTACAATGCTCGCCATAAATACCAACATCAGCGGTTCAAGCAACGCCAATAAAGTTGAAATTAAAGTCGTCACTTCTCGGTCTTGCATCGTCGACGCACGTTCTAGCATCCGGTCTAATTCGCCTGAACTTTCACCACTTTTGATCATTTGTACCATCATCGGTGGGAAATAACCACTTCGCTCAAGCTGTGTTGCTAAATTACCACCTTCTGTTACTTTCTCTGCCGCAAGGTTGACCGAATCTCGAATCACCCAATTATTACTGACCGCTGCGCCAATTTTTAAAGCATCGACCAATGGCACACCAGACTTGGTTAAAATCGATAAGGTACTGGCAAAACGAGCGGCATTAATGCCTTTAGACAGTTTGGAAAATAACGGTAATTTCAAGGTCAAACGGTCAAACGCATAATGTCCCGCTGCTGTTCTGAGGAATCGAACCAAGAGAAAAATCGAGACTACGCTACCGACCAATAAAAATGGCCAGGCCATTCGAATAAAATCACTGGCTTTCATTAAAGCGACCGTTATCCACGGCAAGGCATCTTTGCTTTGATCAAAGGTTTTGACAATATCTGGGACCACATAGGTCATGAGTCCCATCACAATCCCGAAAGACATTAACATCAGGATGATCGGATAAATCATCGCACCCTGCACTTTCTTTTGCATGGCAAAGCGATTTTCGGTGTAATCGGCAAGTTGGTCGAGAATGAGATCGAGATGGCCTGAACGCTCACCTGCTGCAATCGTGGCAATATACAGTTCAGGAAAGCGTCCCGCTTGTTGTAGTGCGTTGGCTAAAGAATGTCCTTCCAAAACTTTAGAACGCACCGACATCAACAGGTTTTGCACATGGGCTTTTTCGTTTTGTTTTCCCACAGCACGAATCGCTTCTTCTAATGGAATTGCAGCGGCAACCAAAACTGAAAGTTGGCGAGTCAATAAAGCCAAGTCATAGGCATTCAGCCCTTTTTGAAACCAGCGCTGCTGCGCGTGTTTGTCTTTTTGCTCTATCGGATCGACAGCAACTGGAATGAGTGACTGATCTCTGAGCTGTTGACGAATTTGACGCGCAGAATCACCCTCAAGTACACCCTTCTGCTGCTTCCCTGAAGCGTCTATGGCAGTAAACTGATATGCAGGCATTGTAATGCTCTAATTTTCCAAAATTTCTATCAGCGCAGTTGCGTCTGACCATCAAAATCATTCATATTCTTAGATATAAAATATGAGCTCACTCTAACACAACTCCTTTACGATCACGACGAAATTTAATCAGGAACTTATCCACGTTTTATGGCAAATTCAGCGAGCATTGCAACACCTATTTACCGCGTTCGAGTCGCCGTTCCGGTATATTTATACGACTGCTTCGATTACAGCTTAAACCAAGAGCAATACCAACAAGCTGAAGTAGGTGCACGCGTTGCTGTATCTTTTGGTCGGCAAAATTTGACCGGTATCATCGTGGAAAAAATTGCTCCCGATGCACCACTCGATTCAAGCTTTAAACTCAAGGCCATTACCGAACTTCTTGATGATCGTGCCATTTTAGATGAGAAAGTTTTAAATTTATTGACATGGTCTGCACAGTATTACCAATTTCCGATTGGTGAAGTGATGCAAAGTGCCCTTCCGACGCTGTTACGCCAAGGAAAGCCCTATAATTTACTGGCACGGACATGGAATCTGATCGACCATAATGCTGAAGCCAAAATTAAACGTTCAGAGCGTCAGCAAGAAGCGTATAAAATACTAAAATTACATCCCACAGGCACAGGTGAAAATCTTTTAAATTTGTCAGGTGTGGAAACAGCAACACTCAAAGCCTTAGAGAAAAAAGGCATCTGCGAATGTGTGTTAGCAGAACAAGACTTTAGCCCGATGCCGATGAGCATGGCGCAAATGCCACTTACAGCAAACCCTGACCAAAAAAAAGCGATCGATAGCGTATTAAAAGCACGTAAAAAATATCAGGCCTTCCTGCTCGATGGCTTAACTGGCAGTGGTAAAACTGAAGTCTATTTACAAATCATGCAAGAGGTTCTAAAGCAAGGCAAACAAGTCTTGGTTTTAGTGCCTGAAATTGGACTTACCCCACAGACCATTAGCCGTTTCCAATCACGTTTTCATTGCAATATTGCTCTACTACATTCGGGTTTGAACGATTCAAAACGTATGCAAGCTTGGCAAGCTGCGCAAACAGGTAAGGCGTCAATTATCTTAGGCACACGTTCTGCAATTTATACCCCACTGCCTAATCTAGGTTTAATTGTGATTGATGAAGAGCATGATCTGTCCTTTAAACAACAAGAAGGCTTTCGCTATCACGCTCGGGATGTCGCACTTTACCGTGGGCATCTGGAACAATGCCCCGTAATTTTAGGTTCTGCCACGCCTAGCATTGAATGCTATGCCCTTGCCAAACAAGGCAAGATGACAATTTTGGAACTAAACCAACGCGCAGGCACCGCGGTCATGCCGAAAATGCACATCCTTGATCTGAAAGTGGCACAGAAGCAGCATGGAATCAGCCAATTATTAATTGGTGAAATCCGTAAACGGCTTGCAAAAAAAGAGCAAGTATTGGTGTTTTTAAACCGCCGGGGTTATGCACCTGTACTGATTTGTGAAAGTTGTGCATGGCAAGCTAAATGCCCACATTGCGATGCCAATTTCACGGTTCATCGTACACCTTATCAACATTTACATTGTCATCACTGCGGCACCATTCACCGTATGCCAGATCAATGTCCACAGTGTAATCATCAGGAGCTCAAATCTATTGGGATGGGCACAGCCAAAGTTGAAGAAAGTTTAAATGAGTTGTTTCCTGAACATGACATCATTCGAGTGGATCGTGACTCGACCAGCCGCGTTGGTAGTTGGCAAAAGATTTATGAAAAAATTCAAAAAAGTGAGCCTGCTATTTTACTTGGTACACAAATGCTGGCCAAAGGTCATCATTTCCCTTACGTCACCTTGGTGGCGATTTTAGATATCGATTCAGGTCTGCTGAGTGTGGACTTCCGTGCCATCGAACGTACCGCTCAACTCATTGTGCAAGTCACAGGGCGTGCCGGCCGTGGCGAACGTAAAGGCGATGTATTCCTACAAACATTAAGACCCGACCATCCGCTTTTGAATATTTTGGTCAATGAAAACTATCGAAAATTTGCCAAAGAAACCATGAAAGAACGGGAAATGGCACAAATGCCACCGTTTCGCTATGCCGCATTGGTGCGCTGTGAGTCCAAAAACCAAGAACTCAATACTGAATTTTTACAGCAATATGCCCAATTGTTGCGTCAGGATTCTGCTGGAATTATTGACATTTGGGGGCCGATTCCTGCCCCGATGGAGCGCAAAGCGGGACGTTATCAATCCCACATGGTTTTGCTGTCAACAGATCGTGCACGCTTACATTATTATCTGCGTTATTGGTGGCAAAACATCTTGCATAACAAGCCATCAAATATGAAATTGAGCCTCGATATAGACCCACAGGAACTCAGTTAAACGCGTACAATTCAGTCTGAAAATATCAGTCATACTGAATTGCAACTTTCGACCAAAAACACAACTCTAGGACGAGTAAATGTCACTACTGTTACAGATCACAATTTTCCTTGGCGCATCCTTATTGCTTGTCCCTTTGCTCAAGCGCTTTGGTATTGCAACGGTATTGGGATATCTGTTCACTGGTATTTTGCTCGGCCCCGATGTCTTTAACATTGCCAGTGATCCCCAAGCGATCCAAGATCTCGCTGAGTTTGGCGTGATCTTACTGATGTTCCTGATCGGCCTCGAACTCCGTCCACAGCGTCTATGGAGTATGCGTAGTTCTATTTTCGGCATGGGGAGTTTACAAGTCGGTCTGACCGGTCTTGTTTTAGCGCTAGGCAGTTTTTTTGCCTTACAACAAGGCATTGCAGCCAGTATCGTTATCGGTTTCGCTCTCGCTCTTTCTTCTACTGCCTTTGTCTTGCAGATGCTGAGTGAGAAGCAGCAATTAAACACCACCTATGGGCAACAATCCTTTTCGATTTTGCTGTTTCAAGATATGGCCGCGATTCCCCTGATTGCAGTCATTCCCCTGCTCGCAGGAACAGAATCATCACATCACGGAATCGCCTATTTCGCTGCAATCATTGCGACTTTTTCAGGCTTGTTTTTATTTAGTCGATACTTAATGCGGCCTTTTTTCCGCTTCGTCGCGAAAAGTGGTGCGCATGAACTGATCACCGCTGTCGGTTTATTTATAGTGCTGGGTGTCGTGGTGTTGATGGATGTACTTGGCATCAGTACCACACTCGGAGCATTTTTGACTGGCGTGCTATTGGCAGACTCGGAATTCCGCCATGAACTCGAAGCGAGTATTGCTCCATTTAAAGGGCTTTTACTTGGTCTGTTCTTTATGACCGTGGGCATGACCACGGAACTGTCGTTGTTTGTTGAAATGCCATGGTTCATTATCGGTGGTGCGTTGGCACTGATGCTCATCAAAATGGCGTCAGTTACCGCAATTGCACGTTATCTCAAAAATTCATGGCGCAACAGTATTTTACTGGCGACCTGTTTGGCTCAAGGCGGTGAATTTGCCTTTGTGGTCTTTAGTGTGGCGAAAAGTGAAAATGTCGTACAACAAGCCATTTTGGAGCCATTAACCCTCATCGTCACCTTGTCGATGGTGTTGACCCCTATGTTGTATTGGTTAATACAATCACAAATTTTGCCACGTTTTAATCCAAAAACCATTCCCGAATATGACGACATTCCGGATGAACATAATCCTGTGATTATTGCGGGCTTTGGACGTTTTGGACAAATCATTGCTCGTGTGGCGCATTTACAGCATTTGTCTTTTACCGCCATTGATAGCAACTTAGACAAAGTCGATTTCGTACGTAATTATGGTGGTCATCTGTATTATGGCGATGCCACACAACCAGATATTTTACGCGCTGCGGGCATTGAACATGCCAAAGTGTTTGTCCTTGCCATAGATGATATTGAAGACTCGATGAACGTGGCGCGTCATATTCGTCTGAATTACCCTCAGTTAAAATTATTGGTCCGCGCGCGTGACCGTCATCAGGTGCATTTGCTGCGTGATTTGGGGATTGAGCATATTTGGCGTGAAACCTATTTATCCTCTTTAGGGATGGCCTATCACATGCTGTGCGACTTAGGTATCAGCGATGGAGATGCCTATAAAAGTATCGAATTGTTCCGTGATTATGATGAAAAACTGCTGACTCAACAGCAGCAAATCTATACCGATGAACAAAAGATTTATGAAACGCATCGTAACGCTTTAGCTGAACTGGAACATTTGTTTGAAAGCGATGCGCAAGCCCGTGAAAAACCTACAGGTGTTGATTTACAACGCAGCTTACAGCGTCATCGTATTGATGTCACAAGAGATGATAATGAATGACTTGTGTTTTACAATATCGTCACCATTAAAGCAGGGTTATGGAGAATTTTATGTCAGATTTACGCCAACGCTTTTTTATTGAAGATAGCCCTGTTCGTGGAGAAGTGGTTCATCTTGAAGAAGCCCTACAAACGATTCTTGCACAGCGTGACTATGCACCTGCTGTACAAATTCTCTTGGGTGAAATGCTCAGCGCGACTGCCTTGTTGGCCAGTACCTTAAAAATTAAAGGTCGTATTAGCTTACAAATTCAGGCTGCAGGCACATTTAAATGGGCAATGGCGGAATGTAATCATCTCGGTGAAGTTCGCGCACTTGCCGATTATGAAGAAGACCCGCACTTTCAAGCCGCTGAAGACAGCAGCACGGTACTCAAAGCCTTGGTAAACCCAGTACTTTTCATTAATATCGAGCCTGAATTTGGTGAGCGTTATCAAGGGATTGTACCTTTAGACAAACCGACATTAGCGGGTTGCTTGATGCAATATTATGATCTATCTGCACAGATCCCAACACGTATCGTCTTAGCAAGCAGCAACAGCCGTTCAGGTGGTTTACTGATTCAATTATTACCACGTAACAACGAAGAAGAACAACGCCGTGTCGATGAAGACCTATGGCCACGTTTAACCATGCTGACAGAGACATTAAAAGCAGAAGAGTTAACGTCTTTATCCGCAAATGAAATCTTATATCGTTTATATAACGAAGAAGAAGTTCGTCTTCCTGAAACTGAGGCCTTAAAATTTGGCTGTACATGTTCAAAAGAACGCTGTGCGACAGCACTTGAACAAATCGGTGTTGCTGCAGTTCGTGAAACCTTAGAGTTTCAAAACCCAATTGAAATGGATTGCCAATTCTGTAATACAAAATATACCTTTACTGCAGAAGAAGCTTTATCCCTTTTTGGTCAACACCTTAGCTAAATCATTGCATGATTAAAAGCCTAAATCTAAGCATCCTTCGGGGTGCTTTTTTATTGTCCCGATAAAATTTAGACCTACTACTTTCTTGCGCTTAGTCGAATGGGTTCGAACTATAAAGCATCAACATGATCAGCTGTATTTGCGATCAATTTTTTTTCGAGTAGAATCGCGCCAGAAATAAAGTCAAAAAACCAACAAAGCTTTATTTTTTAATAGAAAAATAATGTAAAAAACTGGATAAAATATGAAACTCAAAACACTCGCTATTCCTTTAGCCATGTTCTGCTTTGGCCCAATAACAGCACATGCAGCAGACCTCGTCGGGACATGGAAAACCATAGATGACAAAACAGGCTATGCCCGTGCTGAAGTCCAAATCACCAAATTAAAAGACGGCAGCTATAGCGGTAAAATCACCAAAGTACATGCCATCCCTAACCGCCCTGTCACCACGATTTGTGAAAAATGCGAAGGTAAACTCAAAAATGCACCCTTAATTGGTTTACCGATCTTTTCTGGCTTTAAACATAATGCAAAAGAGAATGCCTATACCGATGGCAAGGTGATCGACCCACTTTCAGGCAATACCTATCAAGGTAAAGGGCAATTGAATGCGCGCGGCAATGTGCTGACACTTCGAGGTTATGTTGGAACCACGCTCCTCGGCCGGACGGTATCTTGGATCCGCGTCAACTAAAGCGGCCTTTTGGCTTTCATTGGCATGATAAACTCAACTCCAGACGAGTTCATCATGCCGATAACAATCTACTTTGAGATGAATTCCGACTATTTTACTAGTGCGTAGACGTTCAGCATAAACCTCATTTAGCGCCAACTCGTTCATGTTTTGGCTCAAAATATAAATACCAATTCTTAAAAAATCACTAGAATATTCATATTATTTCAGGCTACATTAAACCCATAATATTTTTATGCCTTTAAATTTTAGGCATCCGCTTTTTGTGTAATGTGGGTAATTATATGGTTGTTAAACTCCTCCCTTCTATCCTGTTCGGCATGTTCTCCATCTGCAGTTTATCCTCTGCTTTTGCAGCGATTGACCCCTTAGTGGGGACATGGAAAACCATTGATGATCGAACAGGTTATTCCCTTGCCGATGTGGTGATTCGTAAAGATAAGCATGACCTGTATTCGGCCACTATTATCCAAAGCCGAAGCGTACCGGGAACGGCAAATGTTTCGACATGCACGCAATGCACCGGTGCTCAGAAAAATAAACCCATGGTCGGTTTAACCACTTTAAGCGGCCTAAGCGCTGATCCAGAAAAGCCCAATGAATTTGTGGGTGGAGTGATGCTCGATCCCAAATCAGGCAAGCACTACAATGCACGCGCTCGTTTGATGAATAATGGCAAGCATTTGATCATCAATGGTCGTACTGAAGGCTCTGCAATTGGACGCAATGTCACTTGGGTCAAAAACTAAGCACGAGGCCTTTAAATCATTAAAGGCCTTTTTAACTTAAAAATTAGAGTAAAAACTCCATATTAAAGCAGCGTTTTAAAAAAATATGCCAAATACATCACAAACTATCACATTGATTTTGTAGGACTTTATATATAAATTAGGCAACTTACTCTAAAAACACAATTCTGAATTTTCAGGGGATGAAATGAAAAAAATATATCAACAATTATTTGCCGGAATACTACTTAGCACTTTGTCAGGATTGTCAATCGCTGCGGAAACCGATCCGCTAGTGGGGAAGTGGAAAACCGTCGATGACCGTACAGGATATTCGCGTGCAGACGTTGAAATTCGCAAAAAAGCCGATGGAAGCTATGAAGGCATCATTGTCACCACACGCAATGTCCCTGGCACTGAAAAAATGGGCGTCTGCTCGAACTGCCCAGGTGAATTGAAAAATAAACCTTTTATCGGCTTGCCATTTATTTGGGACTTTAAACAAGATCCAAAAAATCCACGTGAATTCCAAAACGGTAAAGTTCTGGACCCGATTGGTGGAAAAATCTATAAAGGCAAAGCAAGACTTAGTGCTTCAGGAAAACATTTAACTATACGTGGGTATGTTGGTGTATCTGTGATTGGTCGTAGTGTCACTTGGATAAAATATTAATTTTAAATGTGTTTTTAAAAGCCTCCTCGTGAGGCTTTTTTATTGTCATGTTTTGAAACAATAAGCTGCAGTTTGCCCCTATGACAGTTTGATGAACCCTTCTATATTGATTAAAACATGGTCAATATTTATACAGAGAGTATGCCAGACAATCACTATCAAACTTTAGGGATCGCCCGAGATGCTTCGGCAGATCAAATTAAAAAAGCCTATCGAAAATTGGCGCGTAAATATCACCCTGACGTCAGCAAAGAAGCTGATGCTGAAACGCGTATGCAAGCGATTAATGTTGCATACGACACTTTAAGTGATGCCGAAAAGAAAAAACAATACGATTTTGAACTCGATCATCCTCAAGGATTTGCTGGGTTTAATGCTGGCAACCAAGGTGGTTTTGACCAATCTCAGTTTTATCACCAATCGACGACTGATGGTCAGCATGCGGACTTTAGTGGATTTGAAGACTTGTTTGGTCGTTTTGGGCAAGGCTTTGGTGGCGGTGACTACCAGTATCAACGTGCAAACCGCCAAACCAAGAGCTTCCGTGGTGAAGACCAACACGCCAGTTTAGAAGTGGATTTAGAAATCGCATTTCATGGTGCAACGCAGAATATCACCTTACAGATTCCAAGCCTCAACGCCCATGGTGAGCCTGAAGTCCAACGTAAAACCCTGCAAGTCAAAATTCCTGCAGGTATGAAATCAGGTCAACAAATTCGACTCTCCGGCCAAGGGCAAGCTGGCTATAACGGTGGAGCCGCCGGCGATTTATACATTGAAATTTTGTATAAACAAACTGAGCAAATCCGTGTAGAAGGCGTTGATATTTTCCAACAACTGAATATCAGTCCATGGGAAGCCGCATTGGGTCAAAAAATTGCATTTACCAGTCCTGATGGCAAAACATTAGAACTACAAATTCCTAAAAATGCACGTACTGGTCAGCAGCTACGATTAAAGGACAAAGGGATACCAAATAAAACACCCGGACACCTTTACCTGATTTTAAATATACAGATACCAGCTGCACAAACCGAACAAGAGCAACAAGCATATGCGGCTTTTGCTCAAGCTTTTCCGTCATTTAATCCACGACAGTCTTAAGGAGAGCACCATGACAACAATTCATTATCGTGAAATTGTCTGTGACGGATGTAAACAGACTGAAATCGTAGACGAAAAAAGTAGTTTTGATCTACAACACTTTGCCTCTGCCTGTGGGCAAAGTCCAGAATGGGTTCTGCAACTACTCGAATACGATATTCTGCCTAGCCGTTCAGAAGACAGGATTCATCAATTTTTTGGCGATGATATATCTCGCGCACGGCGTGCGTATCGGCTTCAACGAGATTTCGATGCCAGTTTTACTGCGGTCGCTATGATGCTTGATTTAATTGACGAAGTTCAACAACTACGTCGCCAAGTCAAACACCAACAGTTTCATTCACATTAAATGTAATCATGAACGCTCTGCCTCGCAGGGCGTTTTTCTTTTCTTGTAGAGTTTGTCTTGTAGAGGAAGTGATCGACAACCATGAAAACACGAGATTGCAATAAAAAAGTCAAAAACATGTTTCCTGAGTACCGTGATTTGGTCTCTCAGTTACGTGATGAAAATCCATATTTTGCACGGATCTTTCAAGAACATGATGAGTTAGATCGTGAAATTATTCAATTGGAATTAAATCCTGTCAATCACCATAACACGGATATTGAGACCATTAAGCGTAAGAAATTAAAGCTAAAAGATGAAATTTATCGCTTGCTGAAAAGTAACGAAAATGATGATATCTCTTGAGATATCGATTCATGTATAGGGGATTTTTCATGATGCATGTCGTTCGCAGTACAACCCACAAGGCTACGCAATTGAATTACTAAGACCATAAGGATCGGTCAAATCGCGTTGTACTGCAGATTTTTAAAAAACAATAAAATCATGACAAAGGATTCATCATGCAAATACATCATGTGCTATTTGGAGCATTACTCAGTTTCAGCGGTCTGTTGCATGCCAGTGATATGACCGATGTTTGGAAAACAATTGATGACTAAGCAGGATATTCACGCGGCGATGTCACCATCGTCAAAAATGCCGACGGGACGTATAGTGGAACACTCACTGCAATACACCCGCTGCAGTACAAACCCTTGGTTGAAGTATGCTTAAAATGTAATGGCAAACTCAAAAATGGGTTTTGATAGGTTCCGAAATTATCAAAGAATTTAAACCAGACCCACAACATCCAAATCAATATAGCAATGGAACCGTGCTGGATCCCCTCTCGGGCAATGTCTATAAAGGCAAAGGCAAGCTGAGTGCAAATGGCAAACGTTTAACCATGCGCGGCTATATTGGCGTGTCTGCACTCGGACGTAGTACAACATGGATTCGTAATGATTAGCAACTAAACCCACCCATCAGAGAAACTGACGCGAACTATTTGAGTTTCGTCAGCTTCTCAATTTCTTTCATGGTTTTAACCGTACCTTTGACTGTGCCCTTCACCGTCTGTTTGATTGGTTCATAATCCATAAACCAAAACAGATTCATGTGTTGATCGCCGTGCTGCTGTGCCAACATATCAATCACGCTTTTTTCACCGCGCCCGACCAAATGCCGTCGATAAAAATAATACAGTAGTAAAATCGTGGTCATCAGCATGATGCCGAGCATGATCCAAAAACCGGTTGGCGATTTGAGTCCCGGAATAAACTCAAAGTTCATACCGTATATACCGGTTAATAAGGTTAATGGTGCGAAAATTGCCGTAATAATCGCCAGAATCCGCATATTTTCATTGGTTTGGTTAGCAACGGCTGAAAAATGCAGATCAATGGCGGCCTGCACGGCACTGCGTAATCGTGTGGTATGTTTTTGAATGCGTTCGATATGGCTGGTTAAATCATCTACGCGAACCAGCATGATATCCTGCTTTTCACTGCGCTTTTTACCTTTCAAATGCGGGTAATTATCTACAACTTCATCACGCAGTTCTTGCAAAGCTTCAATTTGCTCTTCACACAAATTTTCCACTTGCTGAAAGGCCATATTTTCCTGCAGCAGCTGATGCCACTTGGTAAAACGTCGATGGCCTTGCAGCAATTCTCGCTGCCAGAACTCGACACGGCGGGTCAAAGGAACACGTAAATCCAAGTATCCATCTACCATATTATTCAGTAAGCGCAATGCCAAATCTAAGGGTGTAATGGCTAATTTTCGTGGTTTATTTTGTTCATCAATCGGACGAGAAATTAAAGTTTCAATCCGTTGGATATAACTTTCAATGGCT
This sequence comes from Acinetobacter sp. YH12126, assembly GCF_013418745.1. Classification (NCBI taxonomy): domain Bacteria; kingdom Pseudomonadati; phylum Pseudomonadota; class Gammaproteobacteria; order Moraxellales; family Moraxellaceae; genus Acinetobacter; species Acinetobacter sp. YH12126. The sequence continues at coordinate 158,266 of NZ_VPBM01000002.1, forward strand.
TTGTTGCCTTTTTCGCGCACCGTGATCAGCACTTGGGGCGTGATCAAAAAACTGATCGGAGTGGTCGCCAAACCAAAGACCCGCTCATGCTTTTCAAGGGCTTCTGCACCTGCAACAATTTGATCATCGGGTGTGACCATTTTTCTAAAAATTAATAAATCATAATCATCGAGTGTGTCAAAAGCACAAGGATGCTCTAAATTTAAAATATCCCGCAGATGGTATTCATTGACCCGTAGATCTGATGCCTGAAAAATATCACTCTGCCATTGCTCTGGACGGTTGACGACATCTTCACGGGTACAATCAATCCAAATAAACTCAGGCTCAAGTTCAGGATGATGCTCACATTGCGCTTGGTCTTGCACATAGATATGCGCCGCTGTTGGATGCTGAAAAAAATAATAGGTTTGCATATCTCATTTATTATTGTGTTTACTTTTTGCATGATGCCATAAAAAAAGCCTTGAGCAAGTCAAAGTTCATACTCTGACTACACTCAAGGCTTTTGTGAATCCATTCACAGAGCCGAAACCCTGTGAATCAACAAACCATTAAGCTTGTTCGATGTCTTTCATAGTTAATTTGATACGACCACGGTTGTCGACATCAGCAACTTGTACTTTGATCTCTTGACCTTCAGACAATACGTCTGAAACGTTCGCAATGCGTTCGTTAGAAATTTGAGAGATGTGAAGTAAGCCATCAGTACCTGGAAGGATGTTTACAAACGCACCAAATTCAACGATACGGATTACTTTACCAGTGTAGATTGTACCTGGTTCGATTTCAGCAGTAAGCGCTTGGATTTTCGCAACAGCAGCAGAAGCAGCCGCTTTGGTTTCACCAAATACGCGAACTGTACCGTTGTCTTCGATATCAATTGCCGCTTTGGTTTCTTCAGTGATTTGACGGATTGTTGCACCGCCTTTACCAATCACGTCACGGATCTTATCAGGGTTGATGTTGATCACTTGGAATGTAGGTGCATGCATTGAAATTTCAGGACGAGCACGTGAAATCACTTGGTTCATTGCATTTAAGATGTGCATACGACCTGCATACGCTTGGTTTAATGCAACTTCCATGATTTCTTCAGTGATACCTTCGATTTTGATATCCATTTGAAGTGCAGTAATACCGTTTGCAGAACCGGCTACTTTAAAGTCCATATCACCAAGGTGGTCTTCATCACCCAAGATGTCAGAAAGCACTGCGAAACGTTCGCCTTCTTTCACAAGACCCATCGCAATACCAGCAACTGGCGCTTTAATTGGCACACCAGCATCCATAAGTGATAAAGAAGCACCACATACAGACGCCATTGAAGATGAACCATTTGATTCAGTAATATCAGATACGATACGAATCACGTACGGGAAGCGGTCAGCTGCAGGAAGAACAGCTTGTACACCACGACGCGCTAGACGACCATGACCGATTTCACGACGTTTAGGACCAGATTCACGACCAGTTTCACCTACAGAGTATGCAGGGAAGTTGTAGTGCAACATGAAGTTGTCAGTTTTCGTACCTGCTAATGTATCCACCATTAACGCATCACGTGTATTACCCAAAGTTGTTGTTACCAACGCCTGAGTTTCACCACGTGTAAATAATGCAGAACCGTGAGCACGGTCTAATACACCAACTTGTACGTCAAGCGCACGAACTGTTTTGGTATCACGGCCATCAATACGTGGCTTACCTGACAAGATATTGTCACGTACTGTACGGTATTTAAGGTCTTCGAATAATTCAGCTAAGTCGTCAGCGATACCATCAACGTCTTCTTCTGGAACGAATTGAGCAACAGCTTCAGCTTGAAGCGCATCAAGTGCTGCATAACGATCGTGTTTAACCGCGATTGTGTATGCTTCAGAGATTTTCGCTTCAAACGCTTCTTTTAATTTCGCACGAAGCTCTTCGTTTTTCGCAGGTGCAGTCCAAGTAGACTCTGTTGCACCAGCAGCTGCAGCAAATTCTTTAATCGCTTGGATCGCGATTTGCATTTCGTCATGACCGAACAATACAGCGCCAAGCATTTGGTCTTCAGAAAGTTCTTTCGCTTCTGATTCAACCATCAATACCGCAGATTCTGTACCTGCAACCACAAGGTCAAGGTCAGATTCTTTTAGCTGTTCGTGGTTCGGGTTTAGGATGTATTCACCGTTGATTAAACCAACGCGTGCACCACCGATTGGACCACGGAAAGGTGTACCCGCAATTGCAAGAGCAGCTGAAGTACCTAACATTGCAGCAATGTCAGCTTCCATTGTCTTATCAGAAGAAATAACAGTCGCAGTCACTTGAATTTCGTTGTAGTAACCTTCTGGGAACAATGGACGAATTGGACGGTCAATTAAGCGTGAAATAAGCGTTTCAGCTTCAGACGCACGGCCTTCACGTTTACCATAACCACCTGGAATACGACCTGCAGCATATTGTTTTTCTTGGTAGTTAACAGTCAATGGGAAGAAGTCTTGACCTGCTTTCGCTGTTGGCTGAGCAACAACAGCAACAAGAACTTGTACACCACCCATAGTGATGATCACAGTATTCGCTTGACGCGCAATACGACCTGTTTCTAGGACAACTTGATGCTGACCATATTGGAATTCTTTACGAATAATATTAAACATCGACATGTTTTATTTTTTCCTGATTTTATTCTAGTGGAGACCCCTAAGGTTTGGCATTCATTCAACGCCCCAAACGCTGTAACATAAATGACAAAGCTTAGAAGCCGACCTCACTAGAGATTAAAAACATTAATTTAAAATACTAATTTAAGACACAAAGAAGGAGCGAATCATCGCCCCTCCCCATTATCCAACCAAGGTTGGATAGACTTTAGTTTTCAGTAATACGGCACTTAGCATGCAATAGTCCGAAAATAAAAGTTTAAATCGAATTAACGACGTAAACCTAAAGCAGCAATCAATGCGCTGTAACGAGTAGCGTCTTTACCTTTAAGGTAGTCAAGAAGCTTACGACGTTGGTTAACCATACGAATAAGACCGCGACGGCTATGGTGGTCGTGTTTGTGCTCTTTGAAGTGACCTTGTAAATCATTGATTTGAGCAGTTAAAAGAGCTACTTGAACTTCTGGTGAACCAGTGTCGTTTTCAGCGCGAGCGAATTTTGCAATGATCTCTGCGCGATCTGCGTTTGTTAAAGCCATTCGATTTCTCCGAGATGCTTATAAAGTTAACTTTTGATACGAATCAACTGATAAATCAGCTGACTGCCGTGCATCACTACAGCAAGTGCATTATATTAAGGGAAAATCGTCTTAATTGCAAAAAGAGATGGCCGACTTCGTCAGGTTTTCATGACGACAATAGCGCCTTATTTTTCATCTCAATTTCATTATAATTTTTTTATATGTTTCGATACTTTATGCGACACAAAACCGCATATTTCTAACATGTTGAATACGATGTCATTGAATGAATTTTAAACTGATTTTTTGATATATTTTGCCACTCGATGTTTAGCATACAAAACTCAAACTGGAATAATTAAAAAAAAGCCCGAGCTGGGCTCGGGCTTTTTTGCGCTGTAGTTTCTTCTTTTTTAGTTATTGTTTTATTATTTATTGTTTTATGTGGCGCTTTTCCGCGTCCTTATGTTAAACATTCCATGTTTTAACTTGCACTTCCTTATGTGGTAGATTTTGCCACAACGGCTGTTAGATAAAAGTCGTATTTTTCGTATCTATATGTAAGCTTTTTCGTACATCGGTTAAGCTCTATTTCTTTTCTGTTACAGCATATAGGCATTTCTTATTTTCTATACATAAAAAAGCCTTGTAGTCTCTCCCAAAACTACAAGGCTTAGCGGCTGTAAGTTTCCTATTTCCTTACTTCACTGTAAGTTCGCTGTCTTTTGACGTTATTCTTATACTTTTGCGATTTTACTCAACCATCCGTGTTGAGTTCTTTTTCTGTGAAGTCATCTTCTCAAAAAGCTCTAAGAAGCTCTATGCGCAAATCTCCTGAATCAATGTAAGCTATTTCTTACAAAATACGGTACATTTTTCCCAGGCTTTACAAAGATAGGTGATTGTTAATTTTTTCTAACAAACCACTAACTCGTGCTGTTCTTTTTATAAGCGCTTTTGCCAATGCATCTTTTGCAACAAGTAAACTCACCACTTTTTTCGCACGAGTGATGGCGGTATAAATCAGCTCTTTACTCATCATTTCGGTTGCATGATTTTCCAAAACTACCGCCGTATGGGTAAATTCAGAACCTTGAGACTTATGTATGGTCAAGGCATAGGCGGTTTCTATACTTTTAGGTAGCCGTGTTGCCACAACCCATTTATCCAAACTTGGAAAATAAACCTCAAACTGCGACTTTTCCGTCATCGGTCGTTTTAAGCAAATCCCGATATCACCATTTGATAGTCCAAGTTGATAATCGTTATAGGTCATCATGACTGGACGACCGACATACCAATCCCCTTGTTTCAACACACCCAAGGCATTTAAGACCCGTAGCTCAATCTGCTGATTGAGTTCGTGTAAGCCTAATTTTCCATGTCGAATGGCCGATAGAATCCGATAATCATCAAAATAGCGAATCAATTGGGCTAACCAATCTGTATATTCAGCGGGTTGCTCTGGCCATTGTTTTAACCATGCCACATAGGGCTGAAAACCATACATCAGTTGATCATAATATTTTGCCCAATGTGCCGCACTGTTCGTGGCTTCGGGGAGATATTGCAACTGAATCACATCGCTCATATTCGGTGTCAGTTGAATCGGCTGAAGTTCGGATGCAGATACCACCTGATGTTCGAATTTCGCCAGAACTTCTGTGGTTGTTTGCTGCTGTTCTTGTTGTTGAATAAAACGAGCAAACTCACCAATGGCTGCACCCTGTACAAAACGACGGCTGGTCTGTAAATGGGTACGGTTGGCTTGTAAGGCATCGACATCCTGAAGATTAGCCAAAACTGCACCAACATCGACCGAAGCCAACTGTTCTGCATCCCCCAATAGAATCAGCTTACTGTGTTGAGGGATTGCCGCGAATAGCATCTGCGCCAAACTTAAGTCCAACATAGAGGCTTCATCGACCACAATGACGTCATAGGGTAAGCGTTGACGTTCATTAAACCGCGGGATAGCGCGCGTCCCTAATCCCAATAGACGATGCAAAGTTATAGGTTTCAGTTGTTTATGAATAATCGAATAATGCTGCAATGCAGGATCTTTAAACGCTGCTTGTAAGGCTTCCTCCATTCGCTGCGCCGCTTTTCCTGTCGGCGCTGCCATCGCAATTCTTATATTTGGATTTTGCTCATTCAACACGGCAATAATCCGTGCCAAGGTATAGGTTTTACCTGTCCCAGGCCCACCGGTAATGATATTAAAATTGTGCTGACACACCATGTGCAGTGCTTGAATCTGATGTGGATCGGTCAGTAAATCCTTTTCAATATTCAGCATCTGCGTTTGATTGAGATTTTGCTCTGTTTGCTGTTTTAAACGTGCAACTTGCTTGGCTAAAGCATTTTCTAGTGCCCAATAGCGATAAAGATAAAGTCGCTGTGAATCAAAAATAAAAGGCGCAACAGGTGTTTTTTCAGCTTGCTCGTGCTGAACCATCTGAGCCAAACATTGAATCTGCGCATCTTCGGCCAAAATACAACTATCGCCTTTTTCCACGGCTTGCATCAATTGTTGAATTAACTGATTTGCAGCAGGATGACTGGCCTGATCGGGTAAATAATGTTGGATTAAATAGTCAATCCAATCCGGCAAAACCGCATCTAAATCAGCTTTTTCTTGGGTATTTTGGGGAACTAAAACCTGCGTTTCTACAGTATTTTCTTGTCCCGCGTGCAAAGGCTGTGCTGATAAGGCTTTTTGATCATTTTCCACACAGTTATCCTCAAACTTATCCACAATGTAACTTATTGTTTCAGCGTGAATATTTTTATCTTTTTCGTGCTTATTCACGTTTTAGCCACAACCTTTTCGCTCAATATTGCATCGAGGTTTTGAATGAATGTATCCGCCGGCTTCCAGTGATATACCCCACGATCGGACTGTCCATCCATACCGCGAAGATACAAATAACTCGCCCCACCCAAATGCTGCTTCATGTCATAGTCTTTCATCACGGCTTTCAAATAACGATGTAGGGCCACCAAATATAATGCCGCCTGCAACCAGTAACTAGAATGACTCATACTTTCTCGAATATAGGCATGATTATAATGTGCGGTCTGATCGCCTAAGAAATTACTTTTATAATCGGCAATGTGATAACGCTGACCATCATAATATACCAAGTCAATCGACCCCGTCAGATAGCGTGCTGTAAACACATCATTCAAATCTTGTATCCGTAAATCTGGCTCATTTAGGCTTTCAAATAGCATGCGTATTTTACGTATTGCCAATGCACGATCTGCCATACTTAAATGAAAGTCCATTTCTGAACGATATTCACCATCGTTTAACTGATGCAGGCTAAAACCATCATGCAACGGTGTATGAATGATTTGACTGTACCATGCCTGCATTTCTTCAATCAGTTCAGCTTCGTCTTGTTCAGGGTTCGCCGTTTGCCCAAACTGTTTAATCAAATTTTGCAATATTTGCGGCGAATCAAACTCAACATCACTGTGAAAGCGCGATGCGATGGCTTTGGCCAACTTATCTTCTGGAGTGCTAAATCGAACTTTTTCCATCAACTTGTGCAAGAAACTTCCGGGCTTGGTTCCCTTTGGAAAATGCCGTTTAATCCAGCTAATTTTCTCTGCAGTTTCTGCTTCAATGATTTCAATTTGTTCAACTTCATCGGCAGCACTGTCTTCTGGCTCGGTCATGACCGCTGCCAGTTGGTCACGTTGTATATGTGCCTTATGCGTCGTGCGCGTGAGCGCGGTAAAGCTGGTGGTTTCCCGTGGATAAAAATGGCTGTTGGGAATTTCTGCCGCGTCTAATACAACAGTTTCAACCTGAGTCTGAGTCAAAATTGGTGGTGCTGCACGCAAAACATCAGCATCCACACTTTCTGCATGTTGGAACAGATCAGGTGCGCTTCCACGCCAAAAAGTCAGTCCTGAACGCGCTTCTGCCATTTGTTTCTTTTCGACTTCATGATGACGCAGCACGGCATAGACACGATAACTGGCACGGGTCAACGCCACGTACCACAAACGATGGTGCTCTGCTTCATTGCGTGCTTCATTTTGTTGAATATCATCTTCGGGTAAGTCCGAAGACTTCACGGCAATCACACGTTCTAACCCAAGGCTTTTTTGCTGATTGTCTTTAAGGGAAAAATTCAAATTGCCTTTTTCACTTAAGCCTGCATTTGCTCCCAATAAAAATACACAACCAAACTCTAAGCCTTTAGATGCATGGATCGTCATCAGTTGCACCCCCAATTGCCCAGTCAATTTTCGCTCTTGGGTGCTTTCATTATTGATGCCTAAATTGATTTGGCGAATAAACCATTGATAAAGCTTATGTGCACCTGTGTAATGTTCACTTTGCTGGCTTAATAATTCTGCGATATGGCGTAAATTCACCACTGTGCGTTCATTATCTCGACTTTGCCCAGCCACCAAACGCGTCCACACCTGAAAGACCGTCATGCAGCTATTCCACGCGCTGCGGAATCCTTGCTCATTCCAAATTTGTCGGATCTGTTCGAGTTTTTCGATAATTTCGCTCAGTCCATCTGCCTGCTGTTCGAGTGCGACCAGTTGTTTCAGATCAAAACCCAATAAACGGCTCAGCAGCGCACGTTTCACCTTGGCTTCTTGATAAGGATTTAAAATTGCGGTCAGCAAAGCGGCAACGTCTTGTGCGACGGAACTTTTATAGACGCTGTCCCGTGATGCTTTATAACAAGGAACGCCCAGCTGCAATAAACATTGTTGCACTTGCTCTAAGTCGAAATGGTTTTGCCCCAAGACCGCAATATCGTTTGCTGTCAGTGCTCGCTGGGTATTGTTGTCTTGAAAATATAAATGTCCTTGCTGAGCTTGGTTGAGCAATGACTGAATCTGCCAAGCCACTTGCTCTGCTTCATTCAGCGTTTCATCCAAAGCCAACCAACGCAGCGGTTGTGGATTGACTTGATCATGATCAATCAACGGTGGATGCTCACGCTCACCTGCTTGAATCGGGGTGTATTCAACTTGCTCACCAAAGTCCATTTGCCGATGAAACAAGGCATCCACCACTTCAACCAAGTTTTTGACTGAACGATGGTTTTTGTTCAAGGTATAACAACGCCCACCCTTGGCTTGCATATCATGACGCGCTTTACGATAGGTCAGCATGTCACCGCCACGGAACCCATAAATCGCCTGTTTGGGGTCGCCGACCATAATCATACAGCCCTGATGTAAGCGCTCCTTGACCCGCCAAATGCTAGAAAGCATGTCATCTTGATCTTGGTTGGTGTCTTGAAATTCATCGACTAAAATCAGCGGATATCGTGCTAAAACATGAGCGGCAAAACTATCTTTCCCTGCTGATGAACTTTGCTGCAAGGCTTCCGATAAAGTCCTAATTTGCTGTGAAAAGGTAGTTTCCCCAGCGTGGGACAACACTTGAGGCAAACGCTTTTTAACTTCCTGCGCCAAATAAAAATTTAGATATTGTTCTGCTTGATTGATATGTTCATAAGCGCTGAGCACCGCTCGGAGTTGTTGAACAAAAGCATGTTGATAAAATTCTTTTGAGACATCCGGCTGTTCCTCAACGATTTTGTCTTTAAAGACACGTGGCTTAAATTCAGTTTTATTCGGATCATAAAACAATGAACGAATGGCTTTCATCGTCGGTTGTAACACGTCGGACTGAGTCAAAACCCCTTGGCTACCCGCAGCTTCAAAGTGCTGTAAAAACTCGGGAATGCGTGTGTTAAAGGTGACAAAGAATGCCCCTTTATTAAAACGTCGAGCGTCGACAAGGTTCTTATAATGACTTGCGGCATCAAAACACGCTGCAAGTTCTACACGAGCAGCAGGCAGCATTTGCGCAAGCTGTTGACACATCGCTTCAAAATGCGCCAAAGCATTTTCGGGTAATTCAGGGACGCGTAAATCCACCGATGGGAAGTTTAGACTTTCCTTTACCACGCCCAGATAGTATTCAGGACCTTTCAACTGATGATTCAACATCAAATATTCAATCAAATGCGCAGGCTGCTGCTGAATCCAATCTCTTAATAAATCATGAATAATACGTTCAATATGTAGATCTTCATCTTCACTGATTTGCACCTGTTCAATACGACCACTTTCAAAAGCAAATTCACGTAATAGCTTTTGGCTAAAGCTGTCCAAGGTCCCAACAAACAATTCTTCATATTGTTGTAAAACCACATTCAGCCGATTGTAAGCATAATCTAAATGATGCCCATGATCTTTTAGTATTTGTTGATACAAAGGGTCACTCAAACTTTGCTGAAGTTCGGCCAATTCATCTTGAGATGCCGCTAACAGGCTATAAATAAAGTCACGGGTTTCTTCAATCCGCAGCCGAACTCGCGCTTTGAGTTCCGCTGTAGCCTTACGTGTAAAGGTAGTGGCAATGACCTGATTCGGCATATAACGATCGAGAAAAATCCGCACCATCAGACTGGAAAGCGTATAGGTTTTACCAGTACCCGCAGAAGCTTCAATCCAATGCAGTCCCGTAAAGCTCATGTCTGCAATCGGGTTGGTGGACATATTCATCGTTTGCTGTGGCATATTCATTTTTTCACCTCAGGCTTGATGACATTAAGTTTTTTTAGGCCGTCATCCGACTCGGTATCCATCACATAATATAAACGTTCTGCATAATAACGACAGGACAATGCCAGAAGCTCATCTGCCGCTTGTTGCTGTAAAATAAAGCTCCAATCACGATGGTGGCTATTGGCTTCATTCGACTCCAACTCCACTCCACCAAAACTATGATTTTTCAGCCATTCCTCTTGAAGCTTTGCAAAATTATCAGGCATGAGTTGGCCTGTTTCATTTTCCACCCAAGTGCATTTTTCTTGGCGAATTAAAGCAGCAGGCAGCACCACAGGACGTTTTTGCGCATGTTTCCACATCGCCAGCCATTCACTGAGCTGTAGCTTGGCTTGTGCAGAGCTTAAACCACAACAGACTATGCTTTTATCATTACAAATCACTTCCCGACGATATGCAGCCCCCTCATCACCTAAGTCTAAATAGCTCAACCACAGTAGATATTCGAGCCACGTTTGCGTCTGACGTTTAGGCTTTGCCCCAGATGCCATACAGCTTAACCAATGCATACTCTGACGGTCTTCAGGCACGGTGATGCTCAGTATCAAATGCGGTTCAAGCTGTAAGTTTTGTAAAGTGGTCGCAGTTACACAACGTCCATCTAAACGTGCTAACAATTGTGTCTGCTCTTGCAAACTGAGCTTCCACGTTGCTATTTGGCTATGTCCTACAGGCAGTACATCTTGGAATAATGCTATATCTGGTTCAGTTGGAGTCGTAGAGTTCTGATCCTCAGCTTGATTGACACGAGATGCAGGCTGCACATAATGCTTTTGCAACAAATCACGGACATGGTATTGCTGTAAACGGTCAAGTAATAAAGGCTCTTTCTGTGGTAACTGATCACCGGTATACACACTGGCCACACCAAGCGTTTTCAAATATGCCCGAGCTGGGAATACCACATCTTTAATCCATTCCTGACCATCTAACACCCTTACTTCTTGTGCATCATGCACTGGATAATCAAGGTTAATCCAGGGTTGGCGTTGTCCAGACTGATTTAAAATATGTTCCGCCACAGCAAACCATTGATCTTTATATCGTACGTTTTTCGACTGCTGAAATCCTGTCGGGTCAAATGGCTGCAAAGGATAAATATGATAGAGCGGTTCGAGTTGCTCTGGAATTCGTAATCCATCCAAATCCAACATGGCATCATGTGGCTGATCTAACTGCTGGGGTTGAATCATTCGAGCGAGGAATTGGCTAAACTCATAAATGACAGATGATGGTTCACGACTTTCACCTCCATTGACATCAAAGCCATTATAGAAAATCCATAAGGACTTTCGGGCAAATAACAAGGCATCTAAAAATGCACCTTTATCATCTTCCAAACGTGAGCGATCACCCAATACTGGCTTAAACACATCCATTAAATCAAAAGGTACTTTCTGATCACGACGTGGGAATTTTCCACTATCCATGTTCAACAACACCACCAGTGAAAATGGGACTTGACGGATTTTACCCATGTCTGCAAAGGTCACTGAACCAGTTGGTTCGATCTGATCGACAGAACCATCGATGCCTTGTTGTATCTCCTTGAGCAATAAAGATAGCGGTAAATTAAAGCTATTTGGTAGCGACTCAACTTTTTCACTTTGGGCATTTTTCAGTCGTTGTGTCATTGCACGCATCACACCGCGTATGGTTTCAAATGCTCGACCACTGGCTTCAACAAAAGGTTTTAAATCTGCATCTAGCTGTTGCAACCACGCTTTGACCGTCTGTGCACTGAGGTTCGGATTAAGCCAATCTCGACGCGCACTGATATCTTGATAGATCTGAATTAAGGTTTGCACCAACTCAAAATCACTACTCTGCACCCCTACGAAACTTAAGGTATTCTCAAATACGGCATGCTGTGGAATCGCAATCCCTAACGCCAAACGGTCTAAAGCAAATTTAAAGGTATAACGATAATCTCGGTCTTGCTCAGACAAATAAGCCAACATGTGCTGTTCATCTAAACCACGACGGAAACCGGCTTGAATTAGCAGCTCCATCATACGTTCCATTTGCACATGGTCGAGCTGATACAGTTCTTGCACCGCATTCAAATTCAACCAATCGTGAAAATCTTCGGCGGTAAAACGACCTTGGCTAATTTCAATGCGTCCAACAAAGGCTTTCCATGCATTTTGAATATCTTGACTAACCACTCCTGCAATTTTTACTGGGATATAAGGTAAATCCACAGCACTGCGACCCATGCCTCGAGTCGTCGAAAAGACCGTCCGAATATGCGGTTCCAGTTCTTTTAAATTTGGCACCAATACCAAGATATCACTCGGATGGCGTGGCTCTTGTTCCGAGCCTTCGGCCAACCAATGTACCAACTGCTCACGTAAAACTTCTAACTGACGCAGGCTAGAATGACAGACATGAAATTGAATCGATTCATCTGAACCCGCGAGTGCATATTGATGCTGTTCGGGCTCTTCTAGAGTCATGATGTCATATTGAATTTGAGCGAGCAGCGTTGTCGGCTCAGTATCTGGAAAAATATCTTCCCAGCCTTCGCCACCAGACATATTCACCAATAATGCAAAGTTATCCCGCGCACGTTTGCCTAAACGAGTCAATAATGAATGCTGTGATTCACGAAATTCCGCATTGGTCGTACTCAGATAGGCCTGAATTTGCGCTGTGCTGACATTAGGATTTCGTTCAATATAACGCTGTTGCAATTTTAGGTTATAACGATCTTTCCAAACAGGATCGACCATGTCTGCCCAATACTCACGCGATGGGTTGAAATACAACAAATGTACTTCGGTATACGCCGCCAAACGATACAAAAATTTGAGTTGTGCAGGTGGTAGTTCTAAGGTAGTAAAGACGAAAATCTGTTCAGGTAAACCGTTATAGGTTTGATGACGCTCATCATCGCGTTCATCATCCTCAGCATCCAAATCAAACTGCTGCTGCCGATTTTGCTCAGCATGCGCCAAGGCAAACCAAAATTTATTATCTATTTCCTGACGGTCATTAAAATCTTTTTTGAATACTTGATGCCACAGCCAACGCTGCCATTGCTCTAGTTGTCGAGCCTGCGTCGGTAAATATTCATCAGCTTGTTCAGGTTTCAGACCTGTGAGTTGCATAATATTTAATGGCTGGTTATGACTCCACGCTTTTAGCCAGTCGGTATCGCAATGTGGACAAATCCATTGCTCAACACCTTCATCCGGGGTATGAATACAACTGCCACGAAAGGCCATGTAGTTGGTAAAAAGCCGAGTGACTTGAGCAGCGATCCAGTACAACATTTCTTGGCGCTTTTGCTCACGTTTTTTTTGATCTGAGAGTTGTGCTGTGCTGTCAAAAATACGCTGAACTAAGGGCTGCACGTCTGTCGGAATCTGAGCAGCATCAAACTTATCAGCCGCAATAAAACCGGCTAGAGCATTATAAATACGCCATTGCATAATCAATGGCGGCATGTTGATACCTTTAATTCGCTCACGGTCTTGTTTGTTCGGCAAGGCCCAATCGTAGGCTTTCCACTGCAACCCTAAAATTTTACGATAATGCTTAATATTGGCACTAATACTGATTTTTTCAGCAACTTGTTTTTCTAACCATGCTGCAATGGCTTGATCGGGTACCACGATATGCCGTTCTTGCAAGACAGATAATGCATTAGTCGACTGATTTGATTTCAATTTTTTGATTAGACAATCCACCAAAACTTCGATTCTTTGACTCTGAATTACATGTATTGCCATGGATTACCTTTACAGCCTGAATGACCAACTACTACAAAACAACAATGATTATTTACTATACATCTTGGGCTGTCTATGCGACTTTGACAAGAGAATAGATTGCAAAAAATGCTTTTAAACAAGTATCTTAATGATACTTTATGAGAAAAAAACCAATCCAGTATTAAGGGTATTTGCTTATGAAAATTGATAACATTCCTGATTCCATCGACCCTAACTTAAATCTGGACATTATTCGCGCTGAATGCTTAGAGCTCGTTAAAAAACGTGCTTATTTTTCAGCAGGTGCAGCCATTATTCCTGTGCCATTTTTGGATGTGGTGATTGATGTCGGAATTTTGTCACAGCTCATTCCAGAAATTAATGCGCGTTTTGGTTTAGCGCCAGATCAAATTAGTGTGTATGATCCAAAAACCAAACAAATTCATTGGACTGAACTGCGTAAACGTGGTGTCGAATTTTCTGGTTTAGTGGTTGCACGAACCGCGATGAAAAAATCGCTAAATAACATTGCAGCAAAATATATTACCAAACAAGTCACTAAATTTATTCCATTAGGTGGACAATTGGTGGCAGCCAGTTTGGGTTATATTGTGATGAAAAAAGTCGCTGAAACCCATGTAGAAGAAAGCTACCAATTGGCGAAACGTATTCAACAGAAATTTCCGAACCAACCTGTCCCAACACCTAACAATGGTTAACGAAACGATGTATAGCGCATCAACAAGATTTAAGAATCAAAGTGATTTAAACCATAGATCTAAAGATTAAGTAAATCTGAAAATGAGCGAGTTTTGAAAATGAAGAAAAAAGCCACGAATTGCGTGGCTTTTTTCATAAAATCAATCTGCTTTCAACTGCGCTAAAATCGTTTTTAGCACTTGTAAACGAGCACTATGCTTATCATTGGTCGCAATCACATGCCACGGCGCATATTCTGTATTCGTGCGTTGCAACATATCTGCAGCAGCTTTGAGATAGTCATCCCAACGGTCACGATTCCGCCAGTCATCTGGAGTAATTTTAAACCGTTTATGTGCGGTTTCTTCGCGGGCTTTAAACCGCGCAGCTTGCTCATCCTTATCTATGGCTAACCAGAACTTGATGACAACCGTTTGAGTGTTATATAGGTCCTTTTCAAAGCGATTAATTTCATCGTATGCCCTCTGCCATTCAACGGTATTAGCAAATCCTTCAATCCGCTCAACCAAAACACGACCATACCAACTGCGATCAAAAATCGTGATTTTCTCTTCAGGGACAATTTTATTCCAAAAGCGCCATAAGTAAGGACGGCGTAGTTCATATTTTTCAGGTGCTGCTATGGTATGAATTTCATATTCGCGTGGGTCTAACTTTTTAACAATACGTTTAATTGCTCCGCCTTTCCCTGCGGCATCCATCCCTTCAAACACGATCACCACGTTGCGTGAATCAAAACGTAAAGCTTCAGCCACCTTACGGCTTAATTTTTTTAATTCTTTTTTATAATCGGCTTCATCAGCGACTGCTGTACTTGGCTCCAATAAAGCCTGTGGTGTTTTGGCTTGTTTCCAACGCCCTACCGCTTTAGTTTCATGTGTTGGACAATGTTTTAAAGTGCGTAAAATATACTGTGCAAATTGCTGATCACGGACTTGCTCATCTTCACAGTCGATAATGATCCAGTCATGACTAAAACGCTGACGTAAACGTTGCAAGTTGTCATATTGTTTTTTATTGCGCCAATCTAAACCATGCAATTTATGCCAACGCGCTTCACTCGGGTCCATTTCATCCAAACGTTTTTGTAAAGATTTCCAAGATAAATCGAACCAGACCTTAATCACATCGACATGATTATTTTTTAGGTCTCGTTCATAAGCCCGCATGTTCTCGACATATTCATCAAATAAGGTTTCATCCAAAGGCTTCGACACATGCATGGCGGTACTGAGCAAATCACTATACCAGTTTCCAAACATCACCATAATTTGCCCTTCGGCAGGAATAAACCGTGCATAAGACTGCCAAAAGGTTTGTTTTGGATTAAATATGATCGGGGCATCCGCTTTCACCCTTAAGTAACGTGGATCGACCCATTCGCGGAGCTGTTTGACGGCCTCGCCCTTACCCGCAAGCTCGATTCCACTGACTAAAATCAACACGCTTTTGGCATTAGGCTGACGGCTGGTATTTTTCAGTTGATATTGCGCTTCAATTAGCTCAACCGAGAGTTGTTCTTCATCCATCAATTGAAATTCTGTTTCTTTTAAGCTCATGGCGGACCCTTGGTTTTATTCTGTTTTGAGTATAACCATGCCGTTCATCACACAACAATGCTTTCATGTATATGCTGAAATGCAAAATATGACCATTTCTGCAACAAACTGACTCAGATTAACCTGTAATTTCGTCACTTTGTCATAGCCCTAAGCTACAACACCCACTAAGATTCAAACATCTAAAAAATAATTGAGACACTCAATGTCCAAACTTGCAGTATTAGATGATTTACTTGAACTGTATTACCAGTTGAACTACCACAAAAAGCCAGAAATTTTACAGCGTTTACAAGATGTCCAGCAGTGGCAAAAACAGCGTATGCAACGCACACATGCCATACAATTTGCTGAAAAACACAATGTGCTGATGTCTGAATATTTTATTAATCGTTTATATGGCGGTCCTGATTTTGATGCATTAGCAGCACAAATTGCTCGTCTCACGCGCTATGCACACAAAGCTGAAAAATTGATTCCAGACAATGCTATAAAGACTGGTACTTCGGGCGTACAACTTGCGATATTGGCCGTACAGCTTGATGAACAAGTGGCCATGCAATTATTAGAAGATTATCCATCCAATCTGACCCTAACCGATGAAATGATGCGCCAGACTTATCTTAAGCTTGATCAGGGCAAGGACCGTATGTTACAGCTGCAACTATTGGACGATTTAGGTCGTAATCTAGATAAATATATGCGCTCATTTATGGTCTATACCGCCTTTAAGATGTGCAAAGGTGCAGCAATAAAATATAACTTCGAAGTGATGTATGACTTTATGCAAGATGGCTTTCTCGCAATGAAACCACTTAAGTCAGCAGAAAAATTTGTGCGTGAATTTACCACTGTAGAACGTCAAATCATTGATCGTGTACATGCTGGAGACCCGAACCCGTTTCAGCCTGCGGCCTAACAAAATTATCATCCCCATTCAGCCCTTATTTGATATAAAACAAACAGGGCGCTCAAAGCTGAATTCAGATTTTTTATAGGGGTTTTGCAAAGCAATTACAGCAGCCCCTTATTTTTTCTGTATATTATTCACAACAAATGCAAATGACTGCTGTATAACAGCAGAGAATCTGTCATCATGCTTGCAAAGCAACATTAACCCTATTTATAAGTTAGGAGTGACTCTAATGTCTAACGAGAATCAAACGCCTGCCCCTACACCTGAGTCGGCACAAAATACAGACAAAGCGAGTCCATTCTTAACTGAACCTTTACCACAAGGGACAGCGCAAGGTCAGCAACAATCTTTAGAACAACGTCTGGCCGACACACCTGTGACAGGTTCAGTACCCAAATATAATCTGCCACGTGGCGCGAACACAGGTAATGTTGGGCCAACTACACACTTTGGTTATCAGACCGTGAGCAGCGAAGACAAAGCGCAAAAAGTCGCGGAAGTTTTCCACTCAGTGGCTGCGAAATACGACATCATGAATGATTTAATGTCATTTGGTATTCACCGTCTATGGAAACGTTTTGCCATTAACATGTCAGGTGTTCGTCGCGGTCAGCACGTACTGGATATTGCAGGCGGTACAGGTGACCTTGCTAAAGTGTTCAGTCGTGAAGTTGGTCCGACAGGTCATGTGGTGCTTTCAGACATTAACGAATCGATGCTCAATGTCGGTCGTGACCGCCTAATTGATGCTGGTTGTACCAATGTCGATTTCGTTTTGGCCAATGCTGAAACTTTAGAACCTTTTGCAGACAACAGTTTTGACCTATTAACCATTTCATTTGGTCTACGTAACGTGACTGACAAAGATGCTGCTCTTGCTGCAATGTACCGCGTTCTTAAGCCAGGTGGTCGTTTACTGATTTTAGAATTCTCTAAACCGGTATTTGAACCATTCTCAAAACTGTATGACTTATACTCATTCACTGCATTACCAATTATGGGCAAAATCGTAGCAAATGACTCTGAAAGTTATAAATACCTTGCAGAATCAATTCGTATGCACCCAGACCAACGTACTCTTAAAGGTATGATGGAAAATGCAGGCTTCCAAAACTGTGATTATCACAACTTAACGGGTGGTATCGTAGCCGTACATCGTGGTTTCAAACTTTAATACTGCAGGCTGAACTATGTGGTCGATTCTCGCACTTGGTGCAGTTGAACGCTTAATTCATCATTTCATTGATCTGGATGCTATTACTCGCATCCAACTGAATGAATTGCAAGGCAAAATGCTTCGTGTGGTGATCGATTCACCACAGTTGTCGGTGGATGTGTTTTTTGACAATCAGAAAGTTCGCTTAGAACCGACGCCAACAGGACACTCTGAAACCGCATCTATCTTTGAGCAACGCCCTTTCGAGCAGCAGTCAAGTACGACCGAAGCAACGGCGACCTTGCATGTCAAAACGGTCGTCGAGCTCCTTAAACTGCTGTTGGCTGAAGATGTCGGCAATATCCCATTGCAAGGTGATTATCATTTATTGCAGGATATCCAACGCATTATGCAGCAAGCTGAGCCCGATTTAGCTTCGCATTTAAGCCCTTGGATAGGTCCAAGCCTTGCGCATGAAATTGGTAAGTTGCAACTTGCACCCAAATATCTCAAACGTACTTTACAAAGCCATTTGTTCTTTGCTGAAGACGCGTTAAAAGAAGATTCTGGCTTGTTTGCCCCACGTTGGCAGATGGATGACCTGAATCAAGACACACGAATTTTGAATCAAAATCTGGACCGTGCAGAAGCAAAAATTCAGCAACTGCATAGCCAAATTGACTCATTACAAGACAACACTTAAGACTAGGTAATTGCACATATGATTCCGCACGTTTCACGTTTACTCGACCTTTGGCGCATCGCTGCGCACTATAGACTCGACACGTTGTTTCCTGCGGAAGAATTACCGGAAAAAGCCCGTCATATTCTTTCTCTCATTCGTATGCACCCTGCGGCATGGTCAAGCCGCGAGCGTAAAAATCCGCTCAAGCTCAAAGAAGCCATGGAAGAGATGGGCCCGCTGGCCATTAAAATGGGGCAATTACTGTCTACCCGTCGTGACTTGATTCCACCTGAAGTTTTACAGCAATTGGTACTACTACAAGACCGTGTAAAACCTTTTTCGAATGACGTTGCCAAAATGCGTATTCAGGAATCACTCAAAGCGGATGTGAATACCTTATTTGCACGCTTTGACGAGCAGCCTTTAGCAGCAGCATCTATTGCACAAGTGCATACTGCTGCCCTGCATGATGGCCGTGAAGTCGTGGTAAAAGTGACTCGCCCAAATATTCGCAATCAAATTCTGGAAGATTTTGAAATATTAGAGTGGCTTGGTCAGTTCCTTGAAAAACGTCTAGAAGCCGCTCGTGCCCTGCATTTATCTGAAATTATTCAGGACTACCGTCAAATTATTCTCAATGAATTGGATTTGACTTTAGAAGCGGATAACACCCGTCGTATGCGTCATTACTTCACCGGTTCAAGCATGATGTACGTGCCTGAAGTCTACATGGACAGCCGTGATGTAATGGTCGAAGAACGTATTACCGGTGTGCCTATTTCAGATATTGCGACCTTTGATCGTTTGGGTATGGATCGTAAAGATTTAGCCGAAAAAGGGCTCACCATTTTCTTTACCCAAGTGTTCCGCGATAACTTCTTCCATGCAGACATGCATCCGGGGAATGTCTTCGTCGAAACCATCAATCCTAGCAATCCACGCTTTATTGCCTTGGACTGCGCGATTATGGGTGAGCTTTCAAAGCACGACCAAATGACCGTTGCACGCATGTTGCTTGCAGTGATGAACAGCGACTTTATGCAGCTGATTCAAATCGTGCATCAAGCGGGTTGGATTCCACCGGGTACAGATCAAGATGCCTTAGCACGTGAAATGCGTCGCACTGTTGGACCAATGGTCTCTAAACCAATGCATGAATTGGACTTCGCCGGCATTCTGATTCAAGTGATGGATATTGCGCGTCGTTTCCATTTAGAGATTCCGCCACAACTGATGTTGCTGCTCAAAACCTTGGTCCATGTCGAAGGTTTAGGAACGGATCTCTATCCTGAATTGGATATTTGGAGTTTAGCAAAACCAATCCTCACCGATTGGATTAAAGCGCAAATGAATCCGCAGAAAAACTTAAAAGAACTCGGACAAAAAATTCCAGACTTACTTTTAGGTGCGCAAGATTTACCAACGCTGATGATCGACAGTCTGAATGGTTTAAAAAATCAGTCGGCTTGGCATGCTAAACAACTCAATGAACTGCAAAGCATGCGCTTGCAAATGGAACATCAGCAAAAGCGTAGTTGGGTCTTTGGCAGTGTTATGGCCATCTTCCTCTCCATTGCGATAATTGCGCCATGGTACGTTTCCATCGTATTAATTGCACTTTCAAGCTTACTTGCCATTTGGCGTGTGTTTAAATAATCTTTGTATTTAAACAATATGTTGTATCCATAGCCCCTTTAAGCCCTTTGACAATAAAGGGCTTAAAGCTATAAAAACAAAAAATTAAATAAGGCTGAACGCCATGTCATACAGTTCTTTAGGGGTACTGTATGGTCGAAATCCACTCAGAGCTTGTGCAACGGCCTTGCTGTATAGTTTTTCGACCCTGCTCGATGTGTTGGTTCAATTAAATATGCACATGCCTTTTCTAAACTGGCAACCGACAGCCAACACCACCCTGTATCGGATGCAACATAGCGCTGCATTTTGGTGGATCATTCTCTTTAATGCACTTCCCTGTTTATTCCTACTTTGTTTGCGACAGCAAAAACTGATAGCCGGGTTAAATTATTGGTTATTAGCTGGGGCCATGGTTTTTATCATTAATCTATTTGCTTGGGCGGTCTTTCCAATGGCGACATGGGCAATCGTCTGCCTCAGTTTGTTTCAATTGCATCGGCATAATGAACAATTATTACAGCATTCCTGAGTGATACCCTGATATGACTGAGAAGTCATTTGTCGTAAGTTTCAGCCATTGGGTCTGTGCAAAAACGCACTAGAATAATTCTACGACTGTATTTTAAGCGACTGCCATGACTCAAATTTTGCAAAAAAAACCGCCTGCGCTCAATATCCGTGCTGGCCATTTAGCCCGCCAACTGATTGAACAAGAAGGTTTAAACGCTGCTCAAGTAGATATCCTGCCCGGTGCTGCTGGTGGCCCGAAAGGCATTGGTATTCAAGGTTTAGATCAGGCGATTTTTGCTGACTTTTTGCCACGTGCGCAACAAAAGCGTACTTTAATTGGTTCATCGATTGGCAGTTGGCGCTTTGCCAGTATTGCTGCTTGGGGAGCTATCGAAGGCACGAAACGCCTCTCTGAGCTGTATACCAATCTGAGCTTTCATAAAAAGATGAGTCGTCAAGAAGTCAGCGAAGTGTGTCGTGGCATGCTGATCGATTTGATTCAAGGTCAAGAAGCTGCACTGGTTAATCATCCTGATTATCACCTCACTGTGCTTTCAGTCAAAGCTCAGCATATTTTCCAAAGTGATAAAGCCCTGCCGCTGTTAGCCTCTGTCGCAGGGATCGTGGGCACGACAGCGCTTGCACGTAAACACAGTCGTTATTTCATGCAGCGTGTGATTAGTCAGCCTGTGTCAGGTCATCAATTTACTGTGGCAGATGATGGCTTTACCACGCATTATCATGCATTGACTCAAAATAGTGTCATGCCGTGGCTTATGGCATCTGCATCTATTCCTGGTGTTATGGCCGCGATCCGTGATATCCCTGATGCACCACAAGGCAGTTACCGCGATGGCGGCCTAATCGACTATCATATTGACCTGCCATTCCAAAGTCAGGGCATCGTGCTGTATCCGCATTTCACAGATAGCATCACCCCCGGTTGGTTTGATAAATTATTTAAACGTCAGGCTAATCCAGACAATCAAGCGCGTACCTTGTTACTATCACCTTCACAAGAATACCTTGCAAGCTTGCCGCTTGGCCGACTGCCTGACCGTAAAGACTTTACCCTCAAAGGCTTAGACAACCAACAACGGATTAAAATGTGGAACCAATGTGTGGCTGAAAGTCAGCGTATGGGCGATGAGTTTTTGGAAATGGTTGAGAAGCAACACTTTCCAGCAGTCATGCAAGCACTCTAAGCGTTACAGTAATCTCTTGCGAGGGACGCTATAATCCTATTTCAGAATTTTGAGCTTATTTAGTATAGATTTATGCGGATATTTTTAACTGTTTTGCAGTATGCCTGCATCGCTTTTGCACTTTTCCTTGTTTATCAAGTGTCAACTGCCTTGATCAGCGGCCAATACGATTTAATGGAAGTGGTGGCAGATGTCGGTACCATTTTAATTTGTATCGATTTGGCGGTGTTTTTATTTACCAGTAATGCAAAACAAGGCATTAGCATCGAAGACTATGCGAAACAATTGGAACAAAAGCCGTCAAAATTGGTATATGTCACCCGTAAATTGGGACATTTCGGTATTTTGCTGATCATTACCAGTTGGATTGTACCGATGATTCGCTAATGTATTTTAGTTCAATAAAAAGGATCATCATGTGTTCATGATGATCCTTTTTTATGTCATCGGATTTTATTTATCCGAAGAAATTAACCCGTCCAGTTTTTACATCATACACTGCACCAACAATCGCCACTTTACCTTCTTGCACCAACTGCTGTAGCACTTCACTATTTTGCAAAATATAGCGGATGTTGTAATGCACATTCATTTGCGTCACTTGCTCTAAAAATGCCGGACTCAGCGTTTGTGGTTGCATCAATTCGGCAACACGCGATACAGACTCATTGAGTGGCCCCAGCACATATTGAATATGTGGCATACGCGTCAGGCTCTGAATCGATTGACCAGCTAAATGCAACTGACAAGCACTGCTAACCGCACCACAGTCCGTATGACCAAGCACCACGATCACTTTGGCGCCTTTGGCTTCGCAGGCAAATTCTAATGAACCCAAAACTTTTTGCCCCGCGACATTCCCCGCTATACGTAAACTAAATAAATCGCCAATTCCAACATCAAAGATCATTTCAGTCGGCGCACGAGAATCCATACAACCTAACACTGCCGCAATCGGATGCTGTCCTTCTTCTGCGGTCACCCGCAGTTGACGATAGATATCTCGTTGCAAACGCTCATTTTGTACAAACCGCTCATTGCCGGCTTTAAGCAAAGCGAGCACGGCCTCCGGAGTCAAACGTTGCTGTAAAGCTGCGGTACTGATATCTATATCTAATGCCGCCTCCTGCGCATCGGCATAGTGTGCCTTGAAACCAATCAACTGCACTTGCACTTTACGCTGCACAGCCTTTTCCTGTTGGTACTCTTGAATGAGTTGGAAAATATCAGCATCCATATCACTCACATGTGTGGCATCAATCACCACTTGTTCGCCGCGATGGATATGTTCCAATGCAGATATTAATGCCGAACGGTTGAGAAAACTGACTTGTGAAGGCAATTCAATCCGTGTAATCACCCCATGTAAATGATGCTCTTTATACACCTTCAGTCCCTTATTAAAATTGGCATATAAAATAAAGGCCGCACTACTGGCTAAACCAATCAAGATTCCGAGCAATAAGTCTGTGAATAAAATCGCCAGTAAGGTAATGATAAAAGGAATAAATTGTTTCCAACCTTTTAAATACAACTGTTTAAACAATTTGGGATGTGTCAGTTTAAACCCAGTGAGGATTAAAATTGCGGCTAATGCTGAAAGCGGAATCATGTTCATCAAAGGCACTAAACATAGTACGGCAAACAAGAGCAATACGCCATGAAAGATGGCAGAACATTTACTTTTAGCTCCAGCACTGGCATTGACAGAACTACGAACAATTACTGACGTTAGCGGCATCCCGCCTATAGCACCCGAAACGACATTGCCGATGCCTTGCGCCCATAACTCTCGGTTGGGGGGTGAAGAGCGCTTATGCGGATCCAATTTATCTGCTGCTTCTAAATTCAATAGAGTTTCTAATGACGCCACAACCGCCAAAGTGATAGCGCCCGTATAAATCAGAGGATTATTTAATGCGGTCCAATCCGGAAAGATCATCACATTTTGTGGCTGATCCCAAAGGTTAGGAAGTTGGATGAGATTTGATGGATGAACTGCAAAAGACGAGCCACTAAGCACCAGCACGGCATTACATAGTGCAGCGAGGACTACAGCAACCAAGGCTGAAGGCAAAACCCATTTTTTGCATGGGCTCTGCTCCCAAAGCAACATCAGTACAAGGCTACCGATACCGATCAAAATGGCACCCACATCCCATTGCAAATTGAGCGGCTGTGACTGCCACAACACTGACCATGAAAATTGGTTCAAGCCAAACAGATAAGGCATTTGACTCCCAATCAAGATCAGCCCAATGGCTGCCAATAAACCCAATATGACATTGTTCGGAATAAAGTTGGCAAAGAAACCGAGCCTAAATATGCCAAATCCAATCTGTAAGATACCGGCAAAAACAATACACAATAAAAAGGCGGCATAGTTGCCGCCCAGTAATTCAAGCTGTACCAAAATGACTGCTGTTAAACCTGCTGCTGGCCCTGCAACACTGATATGTGAGCCACTCAGTGCCCCAACTAAAATACCACCGACAATGCCGGCAATAATGCCAGAGAGAATCGGTGCGCCAGAAGCCAATGCAATGCCTAGACATAGTGGTAAAGCCACGAGAAATACCACTGTTCCAGATAAAAAGTCGTGAATATGAAATCGATGTCGTTGAATTTTAGATGTCATCATTTTACCGTTTATAATAAATATCAAATAATTAGATGTAAGTATGTAAAGCCTAAAGTTTGTGACCACTTTATGGCGTGACTTATATTGTCTGACAATCGAACGATTCTATAGTGTGTTTTGATACGTGATTTGTGTGATTTTTACACTTTATTGCGAAGTTTAAGATTCAGCTCATTTATCTTTGATAGGTCGTAAAAGAAAATAAAAAAAACCTCCCAAATGGGAGGTTTTTTTAACAGTTCAAGATTACTTCGAACCTTTAATCCCTGCTTGTAATAACAACGCACCTAAACCACCAATTTTATTTTCTTGTGGTTTCGCTGCTTGAGGTTTTTTATGACCTTGTGGGCGGTCGCCTTGCGGACGAGCATGCTGTGGACGTTTCGCATGTGGCTTACGCTCACCACGTTGTTCTTGCTGCGCATTGTCACGACGTGGTTGACGTTGTGGTTTCGCTGCAGCAGCACCTTCTGCACGCATAGACAAGTTGACACGGTTACGTTCAACATCGACATTCAAGACACGAACTTGAACAATTTGACCTGGTTTCACGACTTTGTGCGGATCTGCAACAAATTCATTTGCAAGTTCAGAAATATGCACTAAACCGTCTTGGTGAACACCTACATCAACAAATGCACCGAAGTTGGTTACATTCGTAACCACACCTTCAAGCTGTAAACCTTCAGTCAACTGCGCCACTTCTGTGATGTCTTCACGGAATTTAGCCGTGCGGAACTCTGGACGTGGGTCACGGCCTGGTTTTTCAAGTTCAGATAAAACGTCTTGAATTGTCGGTAGACCAAATTGGTCATTCACAAATTCTTCGGCGTTTACTTGGCGAATAATTTCAGTATTACCAATAATATCTTTGACTGTGGTTGCTTTCGCTGCCACAATTTTTTCTACTAAACCATAAGATTCAGGGTGAACAGCAGAAGCATCAAGTGGCTCAGACCCATCTTGAATACGCAAGAAGCCTGCTGCTTGTTCAAAGGTCCGCTCGCCTAAACGAGGAACTTTTTTCAAACTTTGGCGGTTGTCAAAACGACCATTTTCTTTACGGAAATCCACAATTTGTTGTGCAATTGATTTATTCAAACCCGCGATATAACCCAAGATTGCAGATGATGCTGTGTTCACATCTACACCAACTGAGTTCACGCAGTCTTCAACTACTGCTTCTAGTGTTTTTGCTAAACCGGTTTGGTTCACGTCATGTTGGTATTGACCTACACCAATCGATTTCGGATCAATTTTAACAAGCTCCGCCAATGGATCTTGTAAACGACGAGCAATCGACACTGCACCGCGAATAGATACATCTAGCTCTGGCAATTCTTGAGATGCCAATTCAGATGCTGAATAAACAGATGCACCCGCTTCAGAGACAGACACACGAATCAAATTCAAATCCGTATTCGCAGCCATCATTTCGGCCACAACCGCTTCAGTTTCACGGCTTGCAGTACCATTACCAATCGCAATTAATTCAACATTGAATTCGCGGCAAAGGCGCGCAAGTTCAGCAACTGAACCAGCTTTATCTTCTTTCGGGGCAAACGGGTAAATAGTACTGTGTGCAAGTACATCACCTGATGCATTGACAACAGCCAATTTCACACCCGTACGGATACCAGGGTCAACACCCAGAGTGGTACGCGCGCCTGCTGGTGCAGAAAGTAATAAATGACGTAGGTTTTCAGCAAATACATCCATCGCTTCAGCTTCGGCAGCCAAACGTTTTTCAGTCAATAATGAATGCTCAATAGCAGGACGTACTTTGCCCAACCAGAACAGTTTTGCTGTTTGTTTTAAGAAATCTGCACGCGCTTGTGGCTGAGCTGTTTCTATATTATATTCAGTTTCAATACGTGCCAATGGTGCATCATCTTCACCATCGACTTTTAAACCCAAGACATTTTCTTGACGGCCACGGAGCATCGCCAGTAAACGGTGTGAAGGGACTTTGTTTAAGCTT
Organism: Acinetobacter sp. YH12126; assembly: GCF_013418745.1. NCBI lineage: Bacteria > Pseudomonadati > Pseudomonadota > Gammaproteobacteria > Moraxellales > Moraxellaceae > Acinetobacter > Acinetobacter sp. YH12126. Next base: position 184,783 of record NZ_VPBM01000002.1, read on the forward strand.
TCAGAGAAATCAAAGTAATCACGGAATTTTTTACCGACTTCCTTTTTCTCATCACTTGCAACTAAACTTTTCAACACTGCAGTTTTCGCAAATGTCGCTTTTAGCTCAGTGGTTAATGCAATATTTTGTGCCCAGTCATCAATTAAAATGTGTTGAATCGCGTCTAATTGGCTTTCAACATCAGCATAATCTTCATGACTAAAACCAGCTAAAGCTTCGGTTGGATCAACCGCTTCATTAAAGATTTTTTCAGCGATTGGGCCTAAACCCGCTTCTTTGGCTTTAAATGATTTACTGGTACGTTTTGGACGGTACGGCGCGTAAATCTCTTCTAAAGCATTTTTCGTTTCTGCTGCATTCACGCGAGCAAGTAAGTCATCAGATAACTTGTTTTGTTCTTTTAGAGATTCGATTACCTTCTCACGGCGCTCAAATAAATCACGCAGGTAAGTCAGACGTGTATCAAGCTGACGTAATTGAGTATCGTCCAGACCTTGCGTCACTTCTTTACGGTAACGTGCGATAAATGGAACACTGGCACCTTCATCAATGAGCTTGATGGCAGCTTCAATTTGATTTGGACGTACGGCAATTTCTTTTGCCAACTGCTGAACTAAGTCAGTCATCGTATTAGATCCCTGCAAGGATAAGTTCTAAAAGCCATGATTATAAAGACCAAGACCATAAAATCCACAATTGTTTTTATAAATTTATTCGTGGTTTTTAATGCCAGTTCATCTCAAATACACATTTTTTTACGAAACTGACTATGAAACAGCAAATTAGCGAGACTTAGATAAGCAAACTGATTCGAACAACATGTATACATTTGGTATCTATGTCTTGATTTTAACTGCAATATTTGTTGCTTTAGAGCATAGTAAATTTATATAAATGAATCGTATACTCAAGTGAAATCGACTTTTTGTTTACGATGACAATAAAGAATAAGGAGCACGTCATGAGTTTAGTTGTACCTGCTGAAAAAACAGATGCCGTACAAGCCGAAACCGACCGAGTCGAACGCATTCTAGTTGTCGATGATGATGTGCGTCTACGCACCCTCTTACAACGCTTCCTAGAAGATAAAGGTTTTGTGGTCAAAACCGCACATGATGCGACTCAGATGGATCGTCTGTTGCAGCGGGAACTCTTTTCCCTGATTGTGCTCGACTTTATGTTGCCTGTTGAAGATGGCTTGAGTATTTGCCGCCGTCTGCGCCAATCTAGCATCGATACCCCGATCATTATGCTGACCGCTCGTGGTAGCGATTCAGACCGTATTGCAGGACTTGAAGCCGGTGCAGATGACTATTTACCAAAACCATTTAACCCGAATGAGCTATTAGCTCGTATTCGTGCGGTCCTACGTCGCCAAGTGCGTGAAGTTCCGGGCGCACCAAGCCAACAAATGGAAGTGGTGTCTTTTGGTCCTTGGTCACTCGACCTGTCTACTCGTACATTAACCCGTGAAGGTCAAGTCGTCACATTAACAACGGGTGAATTTGCCGTACTCAAAGCATTAGTTCAACACCCACGTGAACCACTGACACGCGACAAGTTAATGAATCTTGCTCGTGGTCGTGAATGGGGCGCGATGGAACGTTCAATTGACGTTCAGGTTTCTCGCCTGCGTCGTTTGGTTGAAGAAAACCCAGCACGTGCGCGCTATATTCAAACCGTTTGGGGCGTAGGTTATGTCTTTGTTCCAGATGGTGCTGAATAAGCCATAAAATAAGACCTGAGAATCGAGTCACCGTACCTCATGTCCGGAAATACCATTCGCTGCTGTCTGAGCCACTTGAAATTGAATGAATAAAAGTAATGTGCGCGAGTTCAGCGAATGGCAAAAATTTTGGTTACTTTTTTAAAAAGTAACATAACGAACTCCTCCCGAAGAACGTTCCAGCAGTAAGATTCCATCGCAAAGAATAAAAACTGCCTTTCAAAAAATTTGCTTAAAGGATTCTGCGTGAAACTCGAACCCATCGACCCACAGGAATTTACCGACTACGTTACCTACTCCGAAAAAAAACGGACACCTTGGGAACGCTTCCTCGATAAAATCAAACCCCGCTCTGCAGCCATGCGGACCACCGTATTGGTCTTATTTGTGGTGTTTTTTAGCCTGTTTATGTCCTTATGGTTCTTTTGGCGCACACTCTATTTACCCGAAATTCAACAACATGCTCGTTACCTCGCGGTCGAGCTTGAAATCATTAACAATCCAGATTTACGGATATTTCATAACAATGCCGAAGTAGATGTCGACGACTGGATGCGCAATCGCGTCGGGATCGAATATGTGACCGATCCGAAAGAATTCCCCAATGTCAAAGACAAAGTCATTGCAGAGTTCTTTACCAATCAAATTGAAAAGAAACTGGCCAAAGAAATGCGCATTGATAATGCGACCGTGTATTTCCAATTTAAACCTGACCCACGCATCTGGATTCAAACTCCAGAAATGAATGGCAACTGGGTTCGCGAGCCTTTAAAAACCTATGCCAACTATAGCGCAGAGCTGATTTTAGGCTGGTTATTGGGTATTCCGCTGATTGCTGGCATCATTATCTTAACCTTGGTTCGTCAGCTCAACCGTCCACTAAAACGTTTACAAGATGCGGCAAACAACTATAGTAAACAAGGCACTGCTCCTTATTTAGAAACCAACCATGGGCCACAAGAAATCCGTGAAGTAAACCAAGCCTTTAACCACATGGTCTACACGCTGGAACAAACTGAACGTGATCGTCGCATCATGTTGGCCGGTATTTCCCACGATTTGCGTACTCCGCTGACCCGTATTCGACTCAGCGCAGAAATGATGCCTGATGATGACTTCCTAAAAGAAGGTCTGATTTACGATGTTGAAGATATGGATGCGATTCTGAATCAGTTCATTTCGTATATGCGAGATGGCTCTGATGAAGTTCCGCAAGATACTGATTTAAATGCGCTATTGCAGGAATTAGTGATTCAATTTAAACCTTTAGATATTCGCTTTGAACCTCAAGACTTACCGATTATTCAAGCACGTAGCCTGTCCTTAAAACGACTAATAGGCAACTTAATCAATAACTCAAAACGCTATGGTGCCGAGCCGATTGAACTGTCTACCGAATATGAAGGTGACCATATTCAAATTCGCGTTGCCGATAATGGCGAAGGGATTCCTGAAGACCAAATTGAAGACCTGATGCAACCTTTTGTACGTGGTAATGATGCACGTACCATTCAAGGCAGTGGACTCGGTTTAGCCATTGTAAAACGTATTGTGGATATTCACGAAGGTCAACTTTCAATTCACAATCGAGCAGAAGGTGGACTCGAAGCGATCATTTCTTTACCACTGCAAAAACTCGAAAATGATGAAATATTAAACAACAGCCCATTGGAAAAAATTAAGCAAAGTTTAACTGAACGCTTTTAACAAGCGTTCAAAAAAGCAACGAACAGTTTTGTTCAATCCTTAATCATTGGTATTTTTAACTTTATTATTCATCAACTTAGAAATCATAATAAAATCTTATACCCACATTTTTTCAAAAAATTAGACCTTAGCCTAACAGGGATGCAAAATGGCTTTTTTGATCGGTACAATCCGTATCAGTTTTGAGAATTTCACGAGAGTATATGATGTCTTTAGATCGCATCCGTTTAGCTGCCCTTCACGACAAAGTTATCAGCGCAGAAAAAGCTGCTGAATTCATTCAGGATGGTATGACGGTAGGTATGAGTGGTTTCACACGCGCAGGTGAAGCGAAAGCTGTACCTTTAGCGTTGGTTCAACAGGCTCATGCTAATCCTCTTAAAATCACCCTAATTACTGGCGCGAGCTTGGGTAACGATTTGGACAAAAAATTGACTGAAGCAGGTGTTCTTGCTCGTCGTTTACCGTTCCAAGTAGACAATACATTACGTAAAGCGATCAACAAAGGCGAAGTAATGTTCATCGATCAGCATTTGTCTGAAACAGTTGAACAAATGCGTAACCTTCAGCTTAAAAAGCCTGATGTAGCAATTATTGAAGCTGTTGCGATCACTGAAGATGGTGGCATCATCCCTACAACTTCTGTAGGTAACTCTGCAAGCTTCGCAATTTTTGCTGAAAAAGTGATTGTTGAAATCAACACCAACTTAAGCCCAGCATTTGAAGGCTTACACGATATTTATATCCCAACATATCGTCCAACACGTCAAGCTATTCCATTGACTCATGTTGACGAACGTATTGGTACACATGCAATCAACATCGATCCTTCAAAAATCGTAGGTATCGTATTTAACAACGAATTGCATGACTCTCCATCTACAGTTACTGCCCCTGATGATGAAACTCAAGGTATTGCAAACCACCTTATCGCTTTCTTTGAAAAAGAAGTCGCTGAAGGTCGTTTACCGAAAAACCTAGGTCCATTACAAGCAGGTATTGGTTCAATTGCAAACGCAGTATTGACTGGTCTTAAAGATTCAAACTTTGAAGACTTGATCATGTACTCTGAAGTACTTCAAGACTGTACATTTGAATTGATCGACGCAGGCAAAATGAAATTTGCTTCAGGTTCTTCTATTACGCTTTCTGCGAAATATGGCGAAAAAGTATTTAATAACCTTGAACAATACAAAGACAAACTTGTATTACGTCCACAAGAAATTTCTAACCACCCAGAACTTGTACGTCGTTTAGGTATTATCGGTATCAACACAGCACTTGAGTTTGACATTTACGGTAATGTGAACTCAACTCACGTTTGCGGTACAAAAATGATGAACGGTATTGGTGGTTCAGGTGACTTCGCACGTAATGCGCACTTGGCGATCTTCGTGACTAAATCAATTGCAAAAGGTGGCGACATTTCTTCTGTTGTTCCATTTGCTTCTCACGTTGACCATGCAGAACACGACGTTGACATCTTGGTAACTGAACAAGGTCTTGCTGACTTACGTGGTCTTGCTCCACGTGAACGTGCTCGTGCTGTAATCGACAACTGTGCACACCCAAGCTACCGTGCAGCATTAAACGATTACTTCGACCGTGCTTGTGCGAAAGGTGGTCAAACACCTCACCTTCTACGTGAAGCATTGTCTTGGCACATCAACTTCGAAGAGAACGGCCATATGTTAGCTGCTCAACCTGAAGTGAAAACGGCTTAATTGACAGTGAAATAAAAAACGCTCTTCGGAGCGTTTTTTTATGGCTTTTATTTTTCAATATGACTTATCAAGTCTGCAAAACTCGACTAATCTAAATTGGTCAAAATACATGCTAAAACAAAAATTATGTTTATTATCCGCCCCTATCTCGAATCTGATTTAGATGATGTGATTGCACTTTGGGAACTGTGTGATCTGACCCGCCCATGGAATAACCCTGAAATTGATATATTTCGAAAATTGGCTCAACGTGATCAATTATTCTTGTTGGCGGTCAAAGATGATCAACTGATTGCAACTGTCATGGGTGGCTATGATGGACACCGAGGCTGGGTCAATTATCTTGCCGTACATCCACATTTTCAACGTAATGGCGTCGCTACCGCCCTCATTCAACAATTAGAAAAACGCTTAATTGCTTTAGGCTGCCCAAAACTTCAATTACTGATTCGCCAAGACAACATTGACGTACAAAATTTTTATGAACAATTGGGCTATGAAGAGGTTGAAGTGATTTGTTTGGGTAAACGTTTAATCACGGATTAATCGTTCGACAAATCTTCATTCAATCCTTGTAACAAAATCAAAAAAAACCGACATTGCGCCATCGAAACAAAAATGGATTGCATTGCTTGGCTTTAAATTTTAGGATTTGCCCCCATCATTTTCCCAGAACATAGAAAAGAGATTTCCCATGCGTGTAGATATCTGGTCAGACGTGGTTTGCCCATTTTGTTATATTGCGAAAAAACGCCTTGAAGCTGCTGCCGAAGAATCGGGTGTAGAGCTTGAAGTGTTTTGGCATAGCTATCAACTTGATGCAGATGCGCCCGCTCGCCTAGAAATTTCTAATACTGAACGTCTAGCTCAAAAATATGGCCGCAGTCTTGAAGAAGTAGAGGAAATGCAGCGCAATATTGCCGAAATGGCAAAAGCTGAAGGTATTGAATTTAACTGGCAAAAAGCTAATTCAGGCAATACTTTCAACGCGCACCGCTTGATTCATCTTGCACAAAGCAAAGGTCTCGGCAGTGAAGCCAAAGAAGCTTTCTTCTATAGCTATATGACGCAAGGCTTGGCCATTGGTGAACGTGAAACCTTAGAAGACGTTGCATCTCGTATTGGTCTAAACCCTGTTGAAGTCGATGACTTATTAGACTCAGATGAATTTGCTGATTTCGTCAAATACGACGAAGAAGTAGCACGCGATCAACTTAAAGTTACGGGTGTACCGTTCTTTGTATTTGAGCAACGCATTGCTTTAGCAGGCGCTCAACCGAAAGATGTATTTAAAAAAGTGATGGACAAAGCTGCGGAACTCCCTGAGCTTGCTCCTACACCTGTCTGTAATGATGAAAGCTGTGAAACACCTGAAAAATAATTCAGCGCGTTCAATCAAAAATCCCCGAACTTCGGGGATTTTTTATGATCAGTTTTTAACATCAATAAAATGAAACTTATTCCACCAAGAAGCTGATTTTTAAGTTCACTCGATATTCCGCAATTTTATTGTCTTTCACCACAACTTTTTGTTCATTAATCCATGCACCCTGAACGTTCTTTACGGTTTCAGTGACTTTATTAATTCCCGTTTGGATGGCATCTTCAAAACTTTTTGTGCTACTTGCATTTACTTCAACGACTTTAGCAACAGACATTGTATTTATCCTCATTGTTATGATTTTGAATCTTCATCATATGATTAAGTCACTTATTTTGGTTATTTTTTAAACATCAAAACAGCAAAATATTACATGTCTTACACAGGAGTGAATTCCACTTCGAGGGATTACAAACTGACCATCATTTATTACATGCTTTCTGTTTAAGCCAAGGCCACTACCGATTAGGCTAAAAGCTTCATTCTTCAAACGATCATGCTCGGGAGTAATGTCATGACTATTGAACCTCAAGCAACTTCTGCTGAAACCGAACTATCTACCAATACACCCCCTCAAACAACCACCAACAAGTCCCAAACAGGGAAGAATAGCTTTCTCTCACGTTTTTCTCCGACCGTCAAAGGTGCTGCGATCGGCGCTGTTGCAGGCAGTATTTTGCCTGTTTTTGGTACGATTAGTGGTGCCATTATTGGTGGTATCGCAGGCAAAGTCTATGAAAAGAAATGTGCCAAACATTCATAGATTTTTCATCTATATCTGAGTGATACGCCGCTGTCACTCAGCCACTAAAAACTCTAGAGCAATAACTCTAATATATTGTTTTATATAAATATTGAATCCTACCATTTATCTTGTGTTGCCGAATCGATCATTTTTAATTGATTATTTTTTGATATTATTTTCACATAAATTCAAGTGATTAATTTTCTCCCTGACTCAATTTTTGAGTTACTAATGATTGATAGGAATACACAAATGAACGCAATCAAATATGCTATGGCTGTTGCTGTGATGGCGCTTTCTGCAACTGTTTCTGCACAAATCGTTTACGTACCAGATTTTCCAGTAAAAAAAGCTGTAACTGCTGAAACTGCCAATGCAGAGAGCCAAGCTCCAGCTGCTGATACAACTGAAGTTATAACAAACACAGAAAAAAAAGCTTAATTTTTAGCTGATTTTTCCATAAAAAAACCGATGGCTCCCACCATCGGTTTTTTATTTTATGTGCCTTTACTTTGGGCTTTATTCTTTACTTAACATTAAAAATGAACATCTAAAAGCGCTCGATCGCTGATGATGACTTCAAAAAAATTGATCAAACCATACCGCTATATCTTTTGCAAAACCTATCTTTAAGCTAATGATTTGGTATTATTTTTAAACAAAATGCGCATTAATTGTCATATTTAACGCTTAATTTGTAGAAGCTGACATTTATTTCCATGTTTTTTTTAATGAAATCTCTATAATCAAATGAACTAATCGACTTCTTTATTTTTAAATTTACATTGTCCTATGCAAGAACTTCAGGCACTGATACAAGGAAAAATTTCACCGCAGGTCATCGATATTGAACGCCTGATTGAATTGGCCAATACATATCGAAACCCGAACTCGGCTGAATATAAATTAGTGGAACTTGCAACCAATATTGTATTGGCTAAATATTTAGAAAAAGCACAAAAAGTCCTTTAGGAAGCGGACAAATGAATCTACAAGAGAAAGTACAATTAATAAAAGAAATCCATGTACTGACCCATCAACTTGAACATCGTGCTTTGAGTTTTTATGAAACTGCGCTTTCTAAACGTCGGATTCATGAAATTTTTGCCTTATGTGACGAACCGATTTTTCAAAAGCAAATATTAAGTTATCGCGCATTAACTGAACCACAGATGGCTGCCACTGAATTTGCCAAACAGACGCCATATTCATGGTTATTTCGTGGCTATTTTAACCATGACGCTGCACTCGAAAGTGCTTTATATCAATATCCTGAGATGGGTTGGGCCTTGCTGCATGACCATGAGTTAGGTTGGCAAGTATGGATGATTCCAGCCAAACAGCGTACGGCATTACTCAGTGAATGGGGCAATTTTAGCGAATGCTATGATTGGTTAATTGAGCAACAACAGCTATATAAATGTTTAATCAGTGATACTGATCTACGCCTACATGCCGTACTCCTAAAAGAAGAAGTCAGCACAGCACCAAACACTGTTGCAGCAAGTGTGGATGCCCTACTGCCGATTGAAACGATAAATAATGACGTATCTGTCGATCCAGATCATTGCGATAAGCAAATCAATGAAGCAGATACGTTGCTTGATAACTCAAATACAAATAAACCGGAGCCTTCTGCACCTGATACCGCTCCTCTTGTTCTAATTGAGCAGCCAACACATGCGCCATCAGAGGAACATCTCAACTCGACAGCGGCAGTCGTTGAACTTCCTGAACAGATTCAAATCGCTCAATACACCGCTCGTGTTCAAACGTTGCAAAACATCGATGCGCAATTGGCCTTGTATGAATTGCAGTTTATGGATCAACCTGAACTCACAACACAGCTTGATGTTCTATTGCATACGACAGATGGTACAGATTGGAAAAACCAGCCGCTGTATTTAGCAGAGCAAATCAATACCGAAGGTCGCTTCATCAAATATCTCTTGTTGTTTGGTGCGCAAACGCAGATGGAAGCCATTCGACTCTCCCAACTGTTTTGCCAACAACACCAACATGAACTTGCTGCGATTAAAGTCATGACATGGGACAATCTAGAGCAACTTTGTGCTGCACCTGATCAGCTCTATCAACATTCTCAGCAGGCTGAAATGATTTGGTCGCAAAACGACTATTACCCCTTTATCCCGGCACAGTTAGTTCATACGCAAAAATTCATTCATTTTGATGAACCTGAACCGACGCTACATACTCCGTTATTATTATTACAAGAACGTCAAAAAATACGGTTAATCCACGGTCAAAAACGCATGGCACTCTTGCGTACCGAACAAGCCCTTCCCTATTTGATCCTTCATCGACAGCAAGGTTTAAATTGGCAAAGCATCCAAAATGTGATCCAACAATTGCCTCAACCCATTGATGTGATTTCGCTTTATCAAGCACTTAAGCAAATGACCGAAGAATAATTGCATTTATTTTGTAGTTTGGCTTGCATTTATCCGACAAAAATAACAAAACTACAGATGCAGGATACTCAGATGATAATTAAATAGAGCCAAAACATATGCATAAAAAACAACAGTACTTTATTCGGACTTTGCTTTTTTCCGCATCAATGAGCTTGATGTATCAAGTTGCTTGGGCCAATGAAACTGATGCTGTCGTCAATGAAACTGAGGGTGAACATTCGCAGGATGTGCCTGTAACTGACCAAAATTCACCGTATATCACGCCAAAGACCTATGATTTTTTAGATCAAATTCCACGTTGGATTGATGCAACACCGACCTTCTTACCTGAACAATCAGATCACCCCATTGTTCCGACAATAGAACAAACGGAAAATAATAGCTGGACCGATCGACAACAGAAGAAAGTCCGAAATTGGGCAGATCGAACGGCCGTTCGCATGGATAACTGGTTTGGGCAAAGTGAGCCTGATAAACCAGCCAATGCTACCCTTAGGGTGATTTTAGACAACAGTTGGAATAAGCACGATGAATACGAAATTAAGCCACGTATTCGCGGTAAAATTAAGCTTCCCACTTTAGAAAAAAAATTGAGTGTGGTCTTTGGTGATGACTCACTTGATAATGAATTAGAAAATAATGCTGCAATTACCAATGAAAACCCTGCGGGGCGTAGTGATAAAAATTATGACAATAAGCAAACCCGTGAAGATAACAGTTCACTGGCTTTACGTTGGTCAGAAATTTCAGATCGACTGCCCTTCGAAACTGACGTTGATCTCGGTTTACGTTCTGGTGATGACCTATATGTCCGCTTAAAAGCAGCTAAAAAATGGCAACTCGACAATGATTACAGTTTTTTAGCCGAACAAATTTATCGTTATGGTATCGATAGTGAAAATTATCTAAGAACCAATTTAGAATTAACCCATGCCCGTCCAGGCCAACCCTTTATCTCAAACCAATTCAACCTAACCTATGCAGATGCACAGGATGATGATCTGAAATGGGATAACTTCAGTTACCGCCAACACCAATTTTTTAAAGGTAACCGATTCAACTACGGCCTATATACAGGTGGTTTTTACAATAACGATCAACTGCGTTTAAACAGTTGGGGACCCTATGTATCATGGCGACAGCCCTTCCTACGGGAATGGTTTTATATCCAAGGTGATCTCAACTACCTCAACAACCATCGTGACGATAAAAGCCACTTTGTGGGCGCTTTAGTGCGCCTTGAAGCCTTGTTCTAGAACCCGCTATTTCACAGCGAATAAAAAGCCCATTTCAACAGGATGGGCTTTTTTTAAATAACTCAGCTTCAATTTTTCTTAATCACACGCACACGATCATTACGTAGAATACTCGGCTGTTTTTCAGCGACTTTTTTCACTTTAGGAAAACTATACTGAACACGATCATTTCGCATCACACGGCGACTATCTACAAAAGGATTAATATCATATTGTGCGATCTGTTTTGAAACCTGCACAGGGTCATTACGCACCATTTTTTGCTTAGCGCTGTCTGCCTGAGCAGATTGCATGAGGCCCATAGACAGCAGCGAGCCCATTGCAGCGATCACTAAAATTTTCATCTTAAGATTCCCAATACTTAACGATCGTTATTATGGATTAATTATTTATTTTTAATTCATTTTAAAGATTAAGACATGGACGTTTTTATTCATATGCTCTATCGAAAAACCAAATAAAAAAACCTCCCGAAGGAGGTTCATTTCATATCTACCATTACTTCAGCAATAAGCTGTTAATCCGTTTGATGTATTGGGCAGGATCTTCGGGTAAACCGCCTTCAGCAATCAACGCTTGATCGAAGATCACATTCGCCAAATCATCAAATTGCGCTGAACCTTCTAATTTTTGTACCAACGGATGGGATGGATTGATTTCCAAGACTGGTTTTGACTCGGGAACCGCTTGTCCTGCTTGTTTTAGCATACGGACCAGTTGCGGTGATAACTCACCCTCAGCCACCACCAAACACGCAGGAGAGTCCACTAAACGTGTTGTTACACGCACTTCAGAGGTCTTATCTTTTAACGCATCCGACAGTTTTTCAACAACAGGTTTAAACTGCTCAGCAGCTTCCTCAAGTGCTTTCTTCTCTTCAGCATCTTGTAGATCACCCAAATCAACTGCACCTTTTGATACATTCTGTAATGGTGTTCCATCAAACTCAAAAACAAATTCCATCGCCCACTCATCCACTCGTTCAGTCATGAGCAGCACTTCGATACCTTTTTTCTTGAACAATTCAAGTTGTGGTGAGTTTTTCGCAGCATTTAAACTATCAGCAGTCACATAGTAAATTGCCTTTTGGCCTTCTTTCATATTGGCTTTATAGTCTGCAAATGATGTTTTCACTTCATCATTATTTGACGAAGCAAAGCGTAATAATTTTAGAATACGCTCACGATTCGCCATGTCTTCGCCTAAGCCTTCTTTTAAGACTGAACCAAACTCAGCGTAGAATTTTGCAAACTTTTCTTGATCAGCAACATCTTCAGATTTCGCCAAACCATCTAGCACCGTTAAAATACGGCGGGCGTTACCTTCACGAATCGTTTTAACGTCGCGACTTTCTTGTAATAATTCACGGCTTACATTAAGTGGTAAGTCTGCGCTATCAACCACACCTTGAACAAAACGTAAATAATTTGGAATCAAATTATCCGCATCATCCATGATAAATACACGTTTCACATACAGCTTAATTCCTGCTTTAGCTTCACGTGTGAAAATATTGCTTGGTGCGCGAGATGGAATATAAAGTAACTGTGTATATTCCGTACTTCCCTCTACACGGTTGTGTGTCCATGCAAGCGGGGCTTCAAAATCATGGCTCAGGTTTTTATAAAACTCAGTATATTGTTCTTCACTGATCTCATTTTTATTACGCGTCCATAATGCACTTGCTGAGTTAATCGCTTCCCACTCATCCGTCAGTACATATTGACCAGGTTTTGCTTCTTCGCCTTCGGCAGCTTCCTCTTGTTGCCAAACTTCTTTCTGCATCTCAATTGGTAAACTAATATGATCAGAGTATTTATTAATAATCTGCTTAACTTTGTAACGATCTAAATAATCTAAAGCATCCTCGCGTAAATGCAAAATGATGTCGGTTCCACGTGAAGCCTTATTAATTGGCTCTACATCAAACTCACCTGTACCATTACTAACCCAACGTACCCCTTCAGCGGTATTTACCCCAGCACGACGTGATTCCACTGTAATTTTTTCAGCAACAATAAAACCTGAATAGAAGCCCACACCAAATTGACCAATCAATTGTGCATCTGACTTTTGATCACCCGTAAGCTTCGACATAAAATCTTTAGTGCCAGACTTAGCAATCGTACCCAAATGATCAATCGCTTCTTGTTGTGTCATACCAATACCATTATCCGAAATGGTAATTGTCTTCTGCTCTTTATTTAAATGAATACGCACATGTAAATCTGGATCATTTTCATAATATTCAGGATGGTTAATCCCTTCAAAACGTAATTTATCACAGGCATCAGATGCGTTTGATACTAACTCACGAAGGAAAATTTCAGGATTTGAATATAAAGAATGTGTTACTAAATGCAGTAACTGAGCCACTTCCGCTTGGAAGCTGTGTTTTTGAGATTGTTGTTCGCTCATCAGTCTCTCCGTTCATACTGAGTAAAATTATCAATTGCCTATATGAATGGAGGGACTTCACTATTTTTCAATAGTGTGAATGGAAAATTTTTATTCTGTCGCACTAAATTTTAAGGTTTAAAAAGGTCCTTGTTTATAAACGCGGTCCATGTAGAGATCCAGTTTTTGCTGCCGCATTTTATATACATCACTTAAACAACTGACATTGTCACGGCACTGATCGCGTAGTTGTAGCCATTTTATTTGTTGATCTTGAATTGCACCACGTGTCCCCATGGGAACTAAATGACGAATAATCGTATAGGTCGTGGCCATTTTGACATCGGCATCATTAATACTCCGGTTATCACAAACCGCATGTTCGGTAATGGTTTTCGCCTTTTTACAATCAAAACTTGCGGCATAACTTGTCGAAATAAAATAAGCACTGCCCAAGACCAGCATACCCTGAATAATTTTTTTCATCGTCTTTTCTCTTCTTCCAACCTGCTGATTTATTTCGACTCTAACAGTTCTACCTAAATTTTCTATTGCCTATTTGTTCAATTCGATCAACTGATGGATGGAATATGCTGCATAAAAAAACCCTGCCATTCGACAGGGTTTTAAAATTAGCTACAGCTTAGAATTTGTAGCTATAACCAATTGTATACACCATTGGATCGATATCTAAATCAAAAGTTGTAACATCTTTAATTTCAACTTCTGGGCTGATCTGTGCATAACGCGCATCAAAGAAAACACCCCAGTTTTTTGCATCAGCTGGCTGGTAGTTAAAACCGACTTGACCTGCAAAACCAAAGTCTTCTTTTACTTTTACTTTAGCACCAGCTAAATCACCACTTGCTTTTTCATCCCACGCAACAAATGCTGTACCACCTACACCAATATACGGTGTGAAACGTGTTGAATTTTTAAAGTTATATTTTGCAGTAATTGTAGGTGGCAAATGTTTAACCTTCACACCAGCATCTACAGCACCTGTAACATTTACATCATGACTTATTGGCGTTGCCAAAAGTAATTCAGCTGAAATGTTGTCATTAAAGAAATATTCAATTGATGGTGTAAATGCATATTCATGATCTGCTTCAACATTTACTGCGCCGTTTAAAATACTTGTGTCGGAAGTAGGGGCTACCACAGAACCACCAACTTTCACTTGCCATTGACCAGCCATAGCTGATGCAGACATACCCAATAATGCAATAAGAGCAGCTTGTTTTAACATTTTTAAGCAACCTTCTAGAATGAATAATTAATATTAAACATTAGTATTAAAATTATGCAATAACATTATTTAATAATTTATTACACTATTATATAAGTTATTATTAATTAACTATATTTATTTTAATCATAGTTCAAAGGTTGGTTTTATTTATCAACCATTATAATTAATTTATTATTCATAATATACCAACCTTTTTAATCAGAATTAATAAAATGAATTATTTTAATCCAACCAAAATCCTCAGAATTAAATAATAAAAAAGGCGATTATATAATCGCCTTTTTATTTATCTTTGAAAATTTTTTAGAGTACCATTGCGGCAATCCAACCAAAGATCATTAATGGAATATTGTAGTGAATGAAGGTCGGGACCACACTGTCTTTCATGTGGTCATGCTGACCATCCATATTAAGGCCTGATGTTGGGCCTAAAGTTGAGTCTGATGCCGGAGAACCTGCATCTCCTAAAGCTGCTGCTGTACCAATAATGGCAATCGTTGCCGCTGGGCTAAAACCAAATTGAATACAAAGTGGTACATAAATAATGGCCAAAATTGGGATTGTTGAGAATGAAGAACCAATACCTAAGGTAATTAATAGCCCTATCAATAGCATCCAAAATGCAGCTAAACCTCGGCTGTTTCCAATCCATTCAACCGAAGCTTGTACCAGTATTGGTACTTGATTCGTAGCCTCAATCACAGATGCAAAGCCCTGCGCAGAAATCATAATGAAACCCACCAGTGCCATCATGCGCATACCACTGATAATGACATCGTCGGCTTCTTTCCACTTAAAGATACCTGCACAGCTTAAGATCGCAACACCAACGAGACCGGCCAAAATCATCGACTCAGATATGACTTGAACAGAAAGCGTAGCAACCACTGCAACCGCAGCCATAATCAAAGTAAATTTAGCGACTTGTGGTTTACCATTTTCATCTGCTTTTACATCAGATGAGATGGTGTGCTGTGATTCCTTAATCTGAACGTCAGCATACTCTCGTGGTTTACGGTAGCTATAAAAAACAGCAATTAATAAGCCAACAAACATCCCAAATACTGGAATTGCCATAGCAGTTGGAATTTGATCATAGCTGATGTTGAAACCGTATGGCTTACCAAAGTTATTGATGTTTTGACCTAAAATATCATTAAGGAAAATAGCACCAAAACCAAAAGGTACCAGCATATAAGTCGCCACAAGACCAAAAGTCAGAACACAAGCAATCAAACGACGGTCAAGTTTTAAATGATTAAATACGCTGAGTAATGGTGGAATTAATACTGGAATAAACGCAATGTGCACTGGAATCACGTTTTGTGAACATACGGCGGCTAAAGCGATAGTAGCGAAAATTACGTATTTCACGCGATTCTGGGCTTTCACATTACTGTTACCTTTGAGTTTAGTAATGAGTTGATAAGCCAGTAAATCTGGCAAACCTGAACGCGCAAGTGCCAAAGCAAATGCCCCCAACACGCCATAAGCAAGTGCGATTTGAGCACCGTTGCCTAAGCCACTATTAAACGCTTCGATGGTGCCATGAATACCAAGACCAGCTAACAAGCCACCTGTTACTGCACCAATGATCAGCGCAAATACAACAGGCACGCGTGCCAGCGACAGTCCAAACATGACTGTAATTGCGGCAAGAATAGCAAACATAAGAAAAAAAGGGAGTCTGACAAAAAACCGTATTTTATCAGAATTTGCTCGCTATTTAGCCCCCTATCGATGAAACTGCCACTGTTGAACGATTTACTTAAAGCTGCTGTGATTGCGCAAATTGAGCGATGTAACTTGCAATTTTTTCGGGTTGGCTCAGCACGGCCCAATGATTGGCATTGACTTCAACTACAGATAAATCCTCAACCCATTTAGGTAATTCTTTAATGTAATCTGGACTGACAAAATTATCATGTTTCAACACAATCGCTTGTACAGGACAGACCGCATGACGTTGTCTAGGCTGAGTTAAGCGGGGAATAAAATTAGCACGGTAAAGCGCAATACCGTGTTTACCATCATGCTGAATATTATGATTCAAAGGCAATTCTTGAGTACGTTCTAAATCATTCACAATTTTTCCCCAACGTTCAGCATTCAAAAAATGCCACGCCGTCGGTGCCAAAAATGGTAATTGGAATACCCCGATGTACCATGACTTACTTAATAATTTGAGTAATTTTTTCTGCTGATGCTTAAAGCTATTTCTGAGCAAAAATGCCGCATGATCCAAACATGGCCCAGAAATAGTTGAATAAGACAAAATACGTGAGCGAAATTTTGGCTCAGTCACCGATTCCCAAGATTGGATAGAGCCCCAATCATGCGCGGCCAAATGAAAACTACGTTCGCCTAATACCCCTTGCGTTACACTATCCAAATCAAGTGATAATTGCTCCAAACGATAATCTCGTACTTTACGGGGCACAGATGACTGCCCTGCACCTCGCACGTCATAGCTCACAATATAAAATTCAGAACCAAGATGTTCAATAACCGGTTCCCATACTTCCTGATTATCAGGATAACCATGAACCAAAACCAAAGCGGGCTTGGTTTCATCACCCCATGTCTTTACATAGAGCCGTTGTTGATCTGTGGTATTCACCCATTGCGTATTTAGTGGTTGCATTCTTCTAGTCCTTTTATCGATTCCATCGAATTGACGTTTTATTTGTGAACATGGGCAATGTGATCAATGCCACAGTTTTGAAACTCATTTAGTATGCAAAGTTCAGCATAAAAAAAAATTGACCCAGTATGAGCATAATCCAGAAAATAATGACAATGCCTATTGTCTCTAAATTCTTACTCAATCATTATGCCCCTTATAAAGGTGCTGGCATTTCGATTGATAAAATTGATCTCGCCAATTATCACATTCGCGTCAAAATGCCATTAACTCGTAAAAATCAAAATATCGTCGGTGTACATTTTGGCGGTAGTCTTTATTCAATGGTTGACCCATTTTATATGTTGATTTTGATGCATCACCTTGGCTCACGTTATATCGTGTGGGACAAAGCTGCAAATATCCAATTTTTATCCCCTGGGCGTGGAACGGTATACGCTGACATCCAGCTCGACCCAAATGAAATCAACCATATTAAAAACTTAGCAGATAACCACGCACCTGTACTACGGAACTATAGCTTAAATATTTTTGATGAAGCAGGCTTACGTATCGCTGAAGTTCAAAAAACCCTATACATTCGTCGCAAGCAACCCCGTCCACGCAAATAAAAAAGGCGCTTATCTTTAAGCGCCTTTTCATTCAAATTTATCGGATTGGATTAGCGATTTTGCTCAATTGCAGCACCTGCGCCACCACCGATTGCACCACCAATCGCAGCACCAGTGTTACCACCAAAGATACTTTTACCGACTGCAGAACCAATCGCACCACCTACACCACTATATGTGGCATTTCGGTTTGAACCGTTTTGAGTTTTACTACCGACAGCTGCACCAGCACCACCACCAACGGCTGCACCTACACCACCACCGACATTATTACCCACACCACCACCTATGGCACCACCTAAAGCTGCAGCACCAATACGTTGTTCATTTGGCGACATGCTTTCACAACCAGCAAGCATTAGGGTCGACATCATCGCGACTGCGCATACGCTCATTACTTTTTTCATTGTGATGTTCCTTGTCTTCTTCAATACCTATGATTCTAAAACCATTGTATGAAACAATTAAACATAGCTTGTTACGGCTTGGAGCATAAATGCTGCATTTTGTAAAAAATCACGCCTAATCGCTCACGAATCACTCAGGGTTTTCATCCAAAATCATCAAATCTTTTGTGGTTTCACCATTTTCAGTCAGCACAGCATGAGAGAGTTTGGCTTTGCTTTCTGGATCTGTTGCCTGATCTAGTTTTAGCGTGCGTTTAATCGGGTCTTGCCCTTTCTTAAACTCTACACCTTCTGCATCAATATTGGTGTTTTGACGAATAATCTGACCGTCCTGCTTCACCGTAGTCTTGGTTTCAATTTTAGAAGTCGGGACGATGACACCACCACGTTGTAGTACTGGAATCGATAATTTCTTTTCAGAAAAATCACTTTGATGGTCTGAAAGTTCAATTTCACGTGCCACGACATCCTGACCTTTATTGGTCATTTCTAACACTGTTGCAGTCACTTGGCGTACAGGTTCTTGACCTGCAACACGGCGAATCACTTCTGTTTTTAGTACTGGAACTACAGCTTTATCTTCCACCACAATCGAATTGGGCATAGGTGCAGCAATCGCTGTCAATGAGCTGAATAATGCAGAAACTGCGAATAATTGCTGTGCGAATTTCATCAAAAGACCCCGTTATGTTTAAGTTTAAAAATCAAGAGATTTGTTATGTTCTATTTTTACTATAGGAAATAAATCAACATTAGGAAAGCTTTAATTTTCAATTCATCCGCATAAAAAAAGCCACCCGAAGGTGGCTTTTTTGGAATGATTTAAGGGCTAATTAAAGACCGTTAAATTCATCGCTAAATGCTTGGCTTAATGCTTGATCTACATCAGAGAAATCATTGTGAAGCTCAAGCTCTGCAGCTTCAGACTCTTGACGACGACGTTCTAAGTGGTAAGCCAAACCTGTACCCGCTGGGATCAGACGACCTACAACTACGTTTTCTTTCAGACCACGTAATTCATCTTCTTTACCTGTTACAGCAGCTTCAGTTAACACACGAGTTGTTTCCTGGAACGATGCAGCAGAAATGAACGAGTCAGTAGAAAGCGACGCTTTGGTAATACCCATCAATTGACGTTCAAACTTCGCTGGGAACTTGTTCTGAGCTGCCACAGCTTGGTTTTCTTGAACAACGCGGATGTATTCCACTTGCTCGCCTTTGATGAAGCTTGTATCACCACCGTCAGTGATTTCAACTTTACGAAGCATTTGACGTACGATCACTTCAATGTGCTTGTCGTTGATTTTTACACCTTGCAGACGGTATACGTCCTGAACTTCGTTCACGATGTAGTTTGTCAGTGCAACTTCGCCTTTCAAACGCAAGATGTCGTGTGGGTTTTGCGGACCATCAGAAATGGTTTCACCACGGTTCACATGCTCGCCTTCGAACACGTTAATCGTACGCCATTTCGGAATTAGCTCTTCGTAAATCTCAGAGCCATCATCCGGAGTAATCACAAGACGGTTCTTACCTTTGGTCTCTTTACCGAAGCTTACGATACCTGAAATTTCAGCAAGGATCGCATGTTCTTTCGGTTTACGTGCTTCGAACAAGTCAGCTACACGCGGTAGACCACCGGTAATATCACGTGTACGTGAAGATTCCTGTGGTACACGACCAATAACGTCACCGACACCAATTGTTTCGCCGTCGCGCACAGTCAGAATCGTGTTTTGTGGTAGGAAGTAGAACTGTTCGCCGCCATCTGTTGTATCCAATACAACAGCTGGACGCATATCTTTACCAGATGCTGGACGTGAAGTTACTGGAAGTACCTCAATAGTCGTCATACCTGTTGCATCATCAGTTTTCGATGTCACAGTTACGCCATCAGCGATTTGGCTGAAACGCACTTTACCTGCAACTTCGGTAACCAATGGATGTGTATGCGGATCCCAAGTCGCTACGATACCGCCAGCTTCCACAGCTTCTCCATCTTTAATGATGATTGAAGCACCGTATGGAATTTTGTAACGTTCGCGTTCACGACCGATGTCATCTGCGATACCGATTTCACCTGAACGTGAAGTTGATACCAAGTGACCTTTAGCGTGTTGTACTGTTTTCACATTGTGGAAACGTACTGTACCTTTGTTTCGAACTTGTACGCTGTTAGCAGCAGAAGTTCGGCTCGCAGCACCACCTACGTGGAACGTACGCATTGTTAACTGTGTACCTGGCTCACCAATTGATTGAGCAGCCATTACACCCACAGATTCACCTGGATTCACCAAGTGACCGCGAGCAAGGTCACGACCGTAACATTTCGCACATACACCGAAAGTAGATTCACAGTTTACAACTGAACGTACTTTCACTTCATCGACACCTTGCTCTTCTAAGTAGTTTGCAAGTTTTTCGTCGATTAAAGTATTACGTGGAAGAATCACATCATCCGAACCTGGTTTCTTCGCATCTTCAGCAAGTACACGACCCAATACTCGAGTACCTAAGTTCTCGATGACATCGCCACCTTGAATGAACGGAGTCATTACAAGACCGTCGAAAGTACCACAATCTGGCTCAGTAATTACCAAGTCTTGTGCAACGTCAACCAAACGACGAGTCAAGTAACCTGAGTTCGCAGTTTTCAATGCAGTATCGGCCAAACCTTTACGTGCACCGTGTGTTGAAATGAAGTACTGAAGTACGGTCAAACCTTCACGGAAGTTTGCTTTAATTGGTGTTTCAATGATCGAGCCATCTGGTTTCGCCATCAAACCACGCATACCCGCTAACTGACGAATCTGAGCTGCCGAACCACGGGCACCTGAGTCAGACATCATGTAGATCGAGTTGAATGATTTTTGTTTCTCGTCTTCACCCTGTTTATTTTTAACAGTTGTGAATGACAAGTTGTCCATCATCGCTTTCGCTACTTGGTCGTTTGTACGCGCCCAAATATCGACAACTTTGTTATAACGTTCGCCGGCAGTTACGAAACCTTGCTCGAATTGTTGTTCAATTTCACGAACTTCAACTTCAGCTTTTTCGATAATTGCTTGTTTTTGTGGCGGAATCAACATGTCTTCCATACCAACAGACACACCTGAGTGAGTCGCTTGACGGAAGCCCAAGTACATCAATTGGTCAGCGAAGATAACAGTATCTTTAAGACCTAATTTACGGTAGCAAGAGTTGATCAATTTAGAGATGTTCTTTTTAGTCATCTCAACGTTGATTTGTTGGAAATCCATACCTTCAGGTACAACTTCCCAAAGTAAACAACGACCTGGAGTTGTGTCTACAACAATGGTTTGTTGTTCACGGTTACCATTTTCGTCAATGACAGTTTGGTGTACACGTGCTTTTACGCGAGCGTGTAAATCAACTTGACCTGTTGCAAGTGCACGGTTTACTTCGTCAGTATCCGCAAACACCATGCCTTCACCTTTGGCATTGATCGCATCACGAGTGATGTAGTACAAGCCTAAGACAACGTCCTGAGAAGGTACGATGATTGGCTCACCGTTCGCAGGAGAAAGAATGTTGTTTGTTGACATCATTAACGCACGAGCTTCTAACTGAGCTTCAAGTGTTAATGGTACGTGTACCGCCATTTGGTCACCGTCGAAGTCGGCGTTAAATGCCGCACAAACTAACGGGTGAAGACGGATCGCTTTACCTTCAATCAGGGTTGGTTCAAATGCTTGAAGACCCAAACGGTGAAGTGTAGGCGCACGGTTCAACATCACTGGATGTTGACGAATTACGTGAGCAAGTACGTCCCAAACTTCTGGAGTTTCACGCTCAACCATTTTCTTCGCAGCTTTAATGGTTGTCGCTTGGCCAGATGCTTGTAGTTTCGCAAAAATGAATGGTTTGAATAATTCAAGTGCCATTTTTTTCGGAAGACCACATTGGTGCAGACGTAAAGTTGGACCTACAGTAATTACCGAACGACCAGAGTAATCGACACGTTTACCCAATAAGTTTTGACGGAAACGACCTTGTTTACCTTTGATCATGTCTGCCAAAGATTTAAGAGGACGTTTATTCGAACCAGTAATCGCGCGACCACGACGACCGTTATCAAGCAATGCATCAACAGACTCTTGTAACATACGTTTTTCGTTACGTACGATAATGTCTGGTGCTGCAAGGTCTAGTAGACGTTTTAAACGGTTGTTACGGTTGATCACACGACGGTAAAGATCGTTCAAGTCAGAAGTCGCAAAACGACCACCTTCTAGAGGAACCAACGGACGAAGATCAGGTGGAAGTACTGGAAGTACATTCATCACCATCCATTCTGGCTTATTGTTCGATTCTTTGAACGCTTCCATCAATTTCAGACGTTTAGAAGCTTTTTTAAGCTTCGTTTCTGAAGTTGTATTTGGAATTTCTTCACGAAGACGTGAAATTTCAGCTTCAAGATCGATGTCTTTCAACAAATCTTGAACTGCTTCTGCACCCATTTTCGCAGTGAATTCATCACCGTGTTCTTCTAAAGCAGTGAAGTATTCTTCATCGTTTAGAAGTTGGTATTTCTCAAGTGGAGTCATACCTGGGTCAGTTACAACGTATGATTCGAAATACAATACACGTTCGATATCACGTAAAGTCATGTCTAAAAGCAGACCAATACGGCTAGGAAGTGATTTTAAGAACCAAATATGTGCAACTGGAGAAGCAAGGTCAATATGCCCCATACGCTCACGACGTACTTTTGCAGTTGTTACTTCAACGCCACATTTTTCACAAATGACGCCTTTGTATTTCATACGCTTGTATTTACCACACAAGCATTCGTAATCTTTTACTGGACCAAAGATTTTGGCACAGAATAAACCATCACGTTCAGGTTTGAACGTACGGTAGTTAATGGTTTCAGGCTTTTTAACTTCACCATGAGACCACGACTTAATCATTTCTGGTGACGCAAGACCAATACGGATGCGATCAAACTCTACAGGAGCATGACCGTCTGAATCCGTCTTTTTGCGCATGATATCGAGCAAGTCTTTCAATTTTTTTCTCCGTGTGTTGTGGAGATTTTCACTTCACAACTGGGTCACAAATATTGTTTTTTTAACTGAGAAATCCCCCTTGCCCCTCTTGATTAAAGAGGTGAGAAGCACTGCTTCACAAGGGAGATTCAATGGAGCTAATTAGTCACCATTTTTCAGTTCAATGTTGATACCTAAAGAACGGATCTCTTTGGTCAATACGTTGAACGATTCAGGCATACCTGGGTCCATGTAATGGTTACCATCTACAATGTTCTTATAGATACGGGTACGACCTTCAACGTCATCCGACTTCACAGTAAGCATTTCTTGAAGTGTATATGCTGCACCGTAAGCTTCGAGTGCCCATACTTCCATCTCACCGAAACGCTGACCACCGAATTGTGCTTTACCACCAAGCGGCTGTTGAGTTACTAGAGAGTAAGAACCAGTAGAACGCGCATGCATCTTGTCGTCAACCAAGTGGTTCAGTTTCAACATGTACATGTAACCCACAGTTACTGGACGATCAAAACGTTCACCTGTACGACCATCATACAATACTGTTTGACCAGTACGTGAAATGCCACCAAGTTCTAACAATTCTTTGATTTGTGATTCTTCAGCACCATCAAATACCGGTGTTGCTAAAGGAACACCTTTACGCAAGTTACCTGAAAGCACCAAGATTTCTTCATCAGTCAAGCTATCAAGATCTTCTTGTTCGCCACCAACTTTATTGTAAATCTTGTCTAAGAAATCACGAAGCTCAAGTACAGTACGTTGCTCTTTCATCATCTTGTCGATTTGATCGCCAAGACCTTTAGCCGCCATACCTAAGTGAGTTTCAAGAATCTGACCCACGTTCATACGTGATGGTACACCCAGTGGGTTAAGTACAACATCAACTGGAACACCGTTTGCATCGTGTGGCATGTCTTCTACAGGTAGGATGTTTGATACAACACCTTTGTTACCGTGACGACCCGCCATTTTATCACCCGGTTGGATGCGACGTTTTACAGCCAAGTAAACTTTAACAACTTTCAATACGCCAGTTGTCAGTTCATCGCCTGTAGACAATTTACGTTTTTTCTCTGCAAATTTTTCGTCAATTTCAAGGCTCTTCTCTTTCAAGAACACTTGAATTTGAGTTAAACGCTCAGCAATCGCTTCGTCAACTGGTTGGATTTCAATAAGATCAACCAACTCAAGACCAGACAATAACTCTTCAGTTAATTTGTCACCGCGTTTAGTTGTACCGCCACCATTCGATTCTTGACCCTTCAACAAACGAACAATACGTTCACGAGCTGCTTCTTCAAAGATTTTGAATTCTTCTTTCAGATCTTTACGGTAAGCATCAAGTTGTGCTTTCTCAATTGCTTGAGCACGTTCGTCTTTTTCAAGACCATCACGTGTAAACACTTGAACGTCAATAACAGTACCTTTAACACCAGAAGATACACGTAAAGATGAATCTTTAACGTCAGCCGCTTTTTCGCCGAAGATTGCACGAAGAAGTTTTTCTTCCGGAGTAAGTTGGGTTTCACCCTTAGGTGTTACTTTACCTACAAGGATATCGCCCGCTGTTACTTCTGCACCGATGTAAACAATACCTGACTCATCAAGTTTAGAAAGTGCTGCTTCACCCACGTTCGGGATATCGGCAGTAATTTCTTCCGCACCCAATTTAGTATCACGTGCTACACATGACAATTCTTGAATGTGGATTGATGTTAAACGATCTTCTTGAAGCACACGCTCAGATAATAAGATCGAGTCTTCATAGTTGTAACCGTTCCAAGTCATGAATGCTACGCGCATGTTTTGACCCAATGCCAATTCACCGCCATCTGTAGATGGACCATCAGCTAATACGTCACCACGACCCACTTGATCACCAAGGCCTACAAGCACTTTTTGGTTAATACAAGTGTTTTGGTTAGAACGTGTATATTTGATCAGGTTGTAGATATCTACACCTGCTTCACCCGCGATCATTTCGTCTTCGTTTACACGAATAACAACACGAGACGCGTCGACGAATTCAATACGGCCACCACGTTTCGCAAGAACACATACACCTGAGTCGTGCGCTACGTTTGCTTCCATACCTGTACCAACAAGCGGCTTGTCAGCGATCAACGTAGGTACTGCCTGACGTTGCATGTTTGAACCCATCAATGCACGGTTGGCATCATCGTGTTCAAGGAATGGAATAAGTGATGCAGCAACAGATACAACCTGCTGTGCAGATACGTCCATATGCGTCACTTTTTCAGGAGGCATACGTACGAAATCACCTTGGTGACGTACAGAAACAAATTCTTCTGTTAAATTACCGTCTTTATCTACACCTGAATCGGCCTGTGCAATCACAGTACCTACTTCTTCAATCGCAGAAAGGTATTCAACGTCATCCGTTACACGACCATCAACAACTTTACGGTAAGGCGTTTCTAAGAAACCAAAATCATTCGCTTTCGCATAAACAGAAAGTGAGTTGATCAAACCAATGTTTGGACCCTCAGGAGTCTCAATTGGACATACACGACCATAATGAGTTTGATGTACGTCACGTACTTCGAAGCCCGCACGCTCACGAGTCAAACCACCTGGGCCCAATGCTGATACACGACGTTTGTGTGTAATTTCAGACAACGGGTTGTTTTGGTCCATGAACTGAGACAACTGGCTTGAACCAAAGAATTCTTTGATTGCAGCAGCAACTGGTTTCGCATTGATTAAATCTTGCGGAGACAAGTTATCAGTTTCAGCTTGAGATAAACGTTCTTTAACAGCACGTTCAACACGAACTAGACCAACACGGAATTGGTTTTCTGTCATTTCACCAACAGAACGAACACGACGGTTACCCAAGTGATCGATATCATCGACTTCACCTTTACCGTTACGGATTTCAACTAATGTTTTCAATACATCAGTGATGTCTTCGTTCGAAAGAATACCTTCAACTTCACGAGACTTCTGATCCGTGCCCACTTCGTAAGGACGACCCAAACGACGGTTGAACTTCATACGACCTACTGGTGATAAGTCATAACGTTCAGAAGAGAAGAATAAATTGTTGAATAAGTTTTCAGCAGCTTCTTTTGTTGGTGGCTCACCCGGACGCATCACTTTGTAGATTTCTACAAGTGCTTCTTCACGACCAGTTGTAGTATCTGCACGTAAAGAGTCCGCAATGAATGGGCCACGGTCGATGTCATTGGTATAAAGTACGTTGAATTGTTTAACGCCGCCTTCAGCCAATTTCACCATAATTTCATGGCTTAGTACTGTATTTGCAGCAATTACTTCGCCATCACGTAACGTTACATCTTCAGCAACAATACGTTCATATAGGTATTCATCAGGAACAGAAAGTTTTTCAAGACCTGCTGCTTCCATTTGACGAACATGGCGCGCGTTAATACGTTTACCTTGTTCAACAATTGTCTTACCGTCTGTACCCACGATATCAAACTGTGCCATTTCGCCACGTAGACGTTCTGGAACCAAGTCAATTTGATAGCTACCCATATCAAGATATACAGGTACTTTTTCGTAGAACATGTCTAGGATTTGTTCGTTGTTATAACCCAAGGCACGAAGCACAACAGTCGCAAGTAATTTACGACGACGGTCAATACGAACATATACAAGATCTTTTGCATCGAATTCAAAGTCTAACCATGAACCACGGTAAGGAATGATACGAGCAGAGTAAAGAACTTTACCGCTAGAGTGAGTTTTGCCTTTATCGTGGTCAAAGAATACACCTGGTGAACGGTGTAATTGAGATACGATTACACGCTCAGTACCATTGATCACAAAGGTACCGTTGTCTGTCATAAGTGGCATTTCACCCATGTAGACTTCTTGCTCACGCACATCTTTGATTGTTTTAGTTTCGCGATCTTTAATGATCAGACGAATTTTTACACGCATTGGCGCCGCATAAGTTGAGCCACGAAGAATACATTCGCGCACATCAAATTCAGGCTTACCAAGACTATACTCAACAAATTCTAAAGCAGCATTGCCAGAATAACTTTCAATAGGAAAAACTGAACGAAATGCGGCTTGGAGACCGATATCTTCGCGGTTTTTTGGAGTTTTGCCGTCTTGAAGGAAAGTTCGGTACGAGTCGACTTGAATCGCGAGCAAGTACGGAACATCCATTACCTTGGGCAATTTACCAAAATTCTTACGGATCCGTTTCTTTTCGGTATATGAGTATGCCATCTGGAGTCCTCGGAAAGTAAACTAAGTCCGCCTGCAGAACGAACTTAGAAGGAATTACGCAGGCCGATATGGCCACCACTTTCACAAATGCTGCAATTTTTAGTGGTATTAAAACGCTTAACAATATTTTTTTACTGAAAAATATTGGTAAGCGTTTGGTTTTATAAATTATTTTTAATTTGTATGATTTTTATATCATGCAAACAAAAATCGAGCCGATTATTGTAACGCAAAAAGGCTGATGACCCAAGGGCCACCAGCCATTTTTTGGAGCCGATTATAAAAAAATCGACTCCCCTTAAGATTACTTAAGTGTAACTGTAGCACCAGCTTCTTCAAGTTTTTTCTTAAGTTCTTCGCCTTCTTCTTTAGAAACGCCTTCTTTAAGAACTGAAGGAGCGCTTTCAACAAGATCTTTAGCTTCTTTAAGACCAAGGCCAGTAGCTTCACGAACTGCTTTAATTACAGCAACTTTGTTAGCACCGAAAGAAGTCAACTCAACGTTGAATTCTGATTGTTCTTCAGCAGCAGCACCAGCAGCGCCAGGAGCAGCAGCAACTGCTACAGCAGCAGCAGATACGTTGAATTTTTCTTCGAAAGCAGAAATAAGTTCAACAAGTTCAAGAACAGTTTTTTCAGCAACTGCGTTTAAGATTTCTTCGTTTGTTAAAGCCATGAGAGTAACTCCAAATGGGTATTGAATGGTGTGTAAATTGATTTAAGCTTAAGCAGCTTCTGACTCGTTTTTCTCTTTGAGCGCAGTAATAAGGCGACCCAATTTCGAAATAGGAGCTTGAAGAACGTTTGCAAGCATAGTAAGCGCTTTCTCTTGGTTTGGAAGGTTCGCGATAACGCTAACTTCAGCACCTTGATAAACCTTACCGTCAAATGCAGCAGCTTTAAGTTCAAATGCTTTATTAGTTTTAGCAAATTCTTCGAACAAACGAGCAGCTGCGCCCATGTCGTCTTCAGAAGTTGAGAAAGCTAAGATTGTTGGGCCAACAAGGTTGTCGCTCAAGATATTGAATTGAGTATCTTGAAGAGCACGTTTAGCCAAAGTGTTACGAACTACACGAGTAGCAACACCTAGTTTACGAGCTTCAACACGTAGAGCAGTTAATTGCTCAACAGTTAAACCTTGATAGTCAGCAACAACAGCAGCATACGCAGTAGAAGCAACTTCAGTTACTTCAGCTACGATCTGTTTTTTGCCTTCGATAAGAAGAGCCATTGTAAAACCTCCTAACGGTGATTTATGCACCTATACAGATGCACTCCCAATTCGTTAGCTCATCACTGAACCAACACGCGGAGGAGGAACAAATCACACCACCGCGTCTACTCAGGCTGGGCTATTAAGAAGAAAGCATAAAACTCCCCTCGCCTGAGGTCTTTGACGCTGATAAATCTAAATTTATCAATTCAAAGTTTGCCTGAATTACGCAATATACGACGAAGCGCTTCTTGCGTAATATTTAAAGCAGCGCTTTAAATATTACTCAGGGCTTTAAAATTCTGTAATAAGTCGAAACTTATTTAGAAACGTTTGCTACATCAACAACAAGACCAGGACCCATAGTAGAGCTTAGAGTGATCTTTTGGATGTAAACACCTTTAGAAGTAGCAGGTTTTGCTTTCTTAAGGTCAGCTACAAGAGCTTCAACGTTTGAACGAACAGCTTCAGCAGTAAAACCCACTTGACCGATCGCAGCGTGGATAATACCCGCTTTGTCTACACGGTAACGTGCTTGACCAGCTTTCGCGTTTTTAACAGCAGAAGCTACGTCAGGAGTTACAGTACCCACTTTAGGGTTTGGCATTAAGCCACGTGGACCAAGAATCGTACCTAACTTACCAACAACGCGCATTGCATCCGGAGCTGCAATTACTACGTCAAAGTCAAGGTTACCCGCTTGGATGCTTTCAGCAAGATCATCAAAACCAACAACGTCCGCGCCTTCAGCTTTAGCAGCTTCAGCAGCAGCGCCTTGAGCAAACACAGCTACACGTACAGTTTTACCAGTACCTGCAGGAAGTGTAGTCGCACCACGAACAACTTGGTCAGATTTACGAGGATCAACACCTAGGTTTACAGCAACATCCAAAGATTCTTTGAATTTTACTGCTGGAAGGCCGTTAAGAACTGCAACTGCTTCTTCCAAAGTGTAAACTTTGTTAGCTTCAACAGCAGCAACAATGGCTTTTTGACGTTTAGTTAATTTAGCCATGTCTTATAGCTCCACTTCCAAGCCCATAGAACGCGCAGAACCAGCAATGGTACGTACACGTGCGTCTAAATCAGCACCAGTAAGATCTGGTTCTTTAGTAGTCGCAATTTCTTCTAATTGAGCGCGAGTCAACTTACCAACTTTAGTTTTGTTAGGTACAGCTGAACCCTTTTGGATGCCCGCAGCTTTCTTAAGAAGAATCGCAGCAGGAGGAGTTTTCATGATGAATGTGAACGACTTGTCGTTGTACACAGTGATCACTACTGGAATTGGAAGACCAGCTTCAACTTTTTGTGTCGCAGCATTGAATTCTTTACAGAATGCCATGATGTTAACACCACGTTGACCTAGTGCAGGACCAATCGGTGGAGATGGATTTGCTTTACCAGCTGGAACTTGCAGCTTGATATAGCCGTCAATCTTCTTAGCCATTTCAATTACCTCTGGGTACTAACGCCGCTAGGCTCCCCATACATATAAGTAACGATACCGTTACAACAACAATGCCCGACTCATAACAAATCGGGCGTTTATCAACCAAGTTAAATTAAACCGATTTTTCGACTTGGCGAAATTCCAGCTCAACCTGAGTTGGTCGATTAAATACATTAATCGTCAACGTCAAACGTGACTTATCGTATAGAACTTCTTCCACCACGCCTTTAAAATCGGTGAATGGACCGTCAATTACGAGTAATTCTTCACCTGGTTCAAACATCGTCTTAGGACGAGGTGCTTCGCCAGTATTGCGTACACGTGCAAGAATCGCATCAGCTTCTTTTTGCGTAATTGGTGCAGGCTTTTCTGCAGTACCACCGATGAAACCTAATACTTTTGGACATTCTTTAACAATGTGCCAAGTTTCATCATTCATTTCCATCTCGACTAACACATAGCCGGGAAAGAATTTACGCTCAGATTTACGTTTCTTACCATCCTTCATTTCCACTACTTCTTCAGTAGGGACAAGGACTTCACCAAAGCTATCGGCTACAGCGCTACGCTGGATTCGATCATTAAGTGAGCGTAACACTTGTTTTTCATAACCAGAATAGGCATGAATAATGTACCAACGTTTCATAGCTCTCTTACCCGATAATAAACTTCATTAACCAGCTCAAAGCATAGTCAAAGCACCATAATAAAATAGATGCCACTAAGACTACCGCAAGTACCTGCCAAGATGTGGTCATGGTCTCTTGCTTGGTTGGCCAAGTCACTCGACGTAACTCAATTCGAGCATCTTTCAACAATCGAACAAAGCCTTTGCCTTGATGGGTGGCGTATAATAAACCTAAAGCCACGATGATACAAGCCAAAATTACCCCAACACGGACCCAAACATCATTCGCTGGTGCCCAGTATGCTGGCAAATGTTGATTCACCATCATAGAACTACCGAGTAAAATCAACGCGATAACCCACAGAACATAGTCTAAAGGGGAACCAGAATTAACAACTTCAGCAGGATTATTTCTTTGAGGAATTGGCGCGTCGCTTAATGCGTCACGCGATTTATCATTCGACATTTTTGTACTCGTCGTAGGATTCGCGACTTATTATATGACCAGTTGAGCCAGCATCAAGCTTCTTTTTAAAAAAATTTGGCAGGCCAGGAGGGACTCGAACCCCCAACATTCGGTTTTGGAGACCGACGCTCTACCAATTGAACTACTGACCTGCAGAGCAAATCGAGAGTCGAAACTCTCGATCTGTACAAAGATAACTGTATTATATTATGCAGTTACTTTAGAAACAACACCCGCACCAACTGTACGGCCACCTTCACGGATCGCAAAGCGTAAGCCAGCGTCCATTGCGATTGGGTGGATTAATTCTACTGACATTTCTACGTTGTCACCAGGCATAACCATTTCAACGCCTTCTTTAAGCGAGATCGCACCAGTTACGTCAGTTGTACGGAAGTAGAACTGTGGACGGTAACCGTTAAGGAATGGAGTATGACGGCCACCTTCGTCTTTAGAAAGTACGTATACTTCTGCGTCGAATTTAGTATGCGGTTTGATTGTACCTGGTTTAGCAAGTACTTGACCACGTTGAACGTCTTCACGTTTAGTACCACGTAGAAGAACACCACAGTTCTCGCCCGCACGACCTTCGTCAAGAAGTTTACGGAACATTTCTACGCCAGTTACAGTTGTTTTAACTGTATCTTTAATACCAACGATTTCAACTTCTTCGCCTACTTTCACGATACCAGTTTCAACACGGCCAGTTACTACTGTACCACGACCTGAAATTGAGAATACGTCTTCGATTGGCATAAGGAATGCTTGGTCGATAGCACGTTCTGGTTCTGGGATGTAAGAGTCAAGAGCTTCAACAAGAGCAACTACAGCATCTTCGCCGTATTGACCAGCTTCACCATTAAGCGCTGCAAGAGCAGAACCACGGATTACTGGAGTGTCGTCGCCTGGGAAGTCATAAGTAGAAAGAAGTTCACGAACTTCCATTTCTACTAATTCAATTAATTCTTCGTCGTCTACGATATCGCATTTGTTTAGGAATACAACGATATAAGGTACACCTACCTGACGAGAAAGGAGGATGTGTTCACGAGTTTGTGGCATTGGACCATCAGTCGCCGAACAAACAAGGATCGCACCATCCATTTGCGCAGCACCAGTAATCATGTTTTTAACATAATCGGCGTGACCTGGGCAGTCTACGTGAGCGTAGTGACGGATTGGAGAATCGTATTCTACGTGTGAAGTATTAATTGTAATACCACGTGCTTTTTCTTCTGGTGCAGAGTCGATTGCAGCGTAATCTTTCGCTTCACCACCGAATTTTTTTGCACATACAGTTGCAATTGCAGCTGTTAAAGTCGTTTTACCATGGTCAACGTGACCGATTGTGCCCACGTTAACGTGCGGCTTATTACGTTCAAACTTAGCCTTAGCCATGCTTTTCTTCCTCGTTTACGTCGAACACAATTCTGAGTAAAACCCAGCTCCGACATATCGCCTAAAAAAAATAAACACCCAATACTTGAAAAGCAGACTAAAAAGCCTGCTTCTGGAATCTTGCGCAACATTTAAAGTTGCTAAACTGTAAAATCTGGAGCTCTTATCGAGATTTGAACTCGAGACCTCTCCCTTACCAAGGGAGTGCTCTACCACTGAGCTATAAGAGCAAATATAAGCACTTCAATAGATATGGAGCGGGAGACGAGGGTCGAACTCGCGACATGTAGCTTGGAAGGCTACCGCTCTACCAACTGAGCTACTCCCGCACGATGTTGGTACAAACCACTTATTGAAGTCTTAAAATTGGTGGTGAGGGAAGGATTCGAACCTTCGAAACTTTCGTAGCGGAGTTACAGTCCGCCCCCTTTGACCGCTCGGGAACCTCACCATTTTACACTTACTTCAGTGTTGTTCTCTCTACTCACTCTCAAACTTTCTAAGATGGTGCCGGCACACGGATTCGAACTGTGGACCTACTGATTACAAGTCAGTTGCTCTACCAACTGAGCTATGCCGGCGTTTCTTAGTGTTTCGTACGTTTCGTATCGGAACGGTGTGCAGTTTAGCAAATCTTGAAATCCTTGCAAGTGTTTTTTCTAAAAAAAACGTGAAAAACTCATAAAATCAATCCATTTGACGATAATTCAACCGCTTTGATCACTGCGCGAGCTTTTATTTGGGTTTCATTCCACTCTGATTCAGGATTTGAGTCGTACACCACCCCTGCTCCAGCTTGAACATAGACCTTATTTTGACGAATTACACAGGTACGAATCGCAATCGACATGTCCATTTCGCCATGCCAGCCTAAATAACCAACAGCACCACCAAAAATTCCACGTTTTACTGGTTCAACTTCGTCAATAATTTCCATAGCACGGATTTTTGGTGCGCCTGAAAGCGTACCCGCAGGGAATGTTGCCTTAAAAACATCCAAAGCATCGACATCATCACGTACTTCACCTTGCACATTTGACACAATGTGCATGACATGCGAATAACGTTCGATCACCATTTGATCAGTCACGTGAACTTTACCGATTTTAGAAACGCGTCCAACATCATTTCGCCCCAAATCGATCAACATCAAATGCTCTGCAATTTCTTTTTCATCAGATAGCAAATCTTTTTCTAGCGCTAAATCTTCTTCTTTTGTTTTACCCCGTGGTCGCGTTCCCGCCAAAGGACGAACTGTTGCCACACCATTTTCTAAACGAGACAAAATTTCAGGTGATGAACCAACAATATGAAAAGGAATGTCATTTTCAAGTGTCTGCCCTTGCACCAAGAACAAATATGGCGATGGATTGAGGTGACGTAGTGCACGATAGACCTGTAAAGGCTCACCATCAAAATCGGATACCATACGATGACCTGGCACAACCTGCATCACATCACCGGCTTTAATGTACTCTTTTACTTTTGCAATAGAGTCAATAAAGTTATCGTGTCCGGTGATGGATTCAAACTGTGGTGCAGTATGCTTATTTGCTTTGAGTGCAATTGGGGTTGCCAAAAGTTCTTCTAGCTCATCCAATTGTTGCTGCGCCTTGGTATAGGCCTCAGCATCATTTACATCGGCATGCACAATTAAGAATAAGGTATCCTTAAGGTTATCAAAGACGATGACGGTTTTTGATAGCATCATCCAAATATCCGGAATCCCGACCGGGTCAGCTTCTGGAACATTATTGAGCTTTGGTTCGATATAACGTACAGCATCATAACCAAAGTATCCAACCAATCCACCGGTAAAGCTCGGCAACGCTGGCAAATCTTGCTGTGTAGGCACTTTATATTGTGCTTGGAAGTCACGAATGTATTGAAATGGGTCAGCACATTGTTGTTTTTCAACCGAGCCATCAGCATGTTGAACGGTCAACTGCCCTTCATTGCACGAAAATACGGTGGACTCGCCCAAGCCAATAATGGAGTAACGCGCCCAGTTTTCGCCACCCTCTACAGATTCAAATAAATAGGCTTGTTTATGTTGTTTTAATCTCGCAAAGACAGAAAGTGGAGTTTCTGTATCTGCCAAACGCTGACGATATACTGGAATCAAGTTATATCCAGCAGTTTTCAGTTGTTCAAATTGAGTTTGTGTAGTCATTTCGGTTTCTCTATATTTCGCGTGGTCAATTTCAGTTAATTTCTTCTCATGCTGATTGAGTGACGCCATCGAAAACCTACACACTTGCTCATTTTCACTTCCTTAACCCTACTTATTTCAACCCAATAATTCTTTTAAGTTATCAACCACGTGCTGCGGCTGACAATCTCGAATATTTTCACCATGATTATAGCCATAGCTGACCACAATACAATCAATACCCGCACGACGTGCTGCCTCTACATCATTGACAGAATCACCCACCATCAAAATTTGCTGTTTCGGCAAGGCATAATGCTCCGCACAATACTCTAGCTGCTTGGGATGTGGTTTACGCTCTTCAAAACGATCTCCGCCAATCACATCATCAAAGTATTCATGCATACCTAGTGCCTGCACAATACTGCGTGCCGGTTGCTCTGGTTTATTGGTCACACAAATCAGAATTTTCTCTTCTGCTTTTGCCCAATCCAAGAACTCTAGAATGCCGTCAAAGGGCTGCGTCAAAACACAAGGATCTGCATTGTAAATCTTTAGAAAAGTTTCCAGTAAAAGATGGTGCTGTGCGGCATCCACCTTCCCGGTCAAGTATTCAAGTACGCTATGACAAAACAATGAAGTTCCTTTCCCAATCCAGTTTCGCACCTGCGCTTCTGTGACCAACGGTAATTGCAACGCATTTAAACTCATATTCATCGCACGATGTAAGTCAGATGCTGAATCGACTAGCGTTCCATCCAGATCAAATAAAATCATTTGGCGTTCTGCTAAACGAACTTCAAACATAATGTCCCTCTATTTTTTTGTAAATTTTCCCCATAAAAAAGGCATGCCCATGCATGCCTTTTGAGGAATGTCTCGGTTTATTTAAACAAGACCCATGCAATAATTGCAAGAATGATTAAAACAATGACTGAGATTAAACCCACAGAGGCATTTTTTTGCGCTTCACGCTCTTGCTCTACACATGTCGCTGGAATCTCTACATCACATGCTTCATTTTTCGAAGCAGCAGTAATATCAATTCCCTCAGGAATTGGTGCAGGTTTAGGCACACCTACATTGGTCGGCATACCATCACGAGTCAATTGAACCGAGCCATCTCGCTCTTTCAACTCAGGCATACCTTGATCATTCATTTGTTGTGCTGCGGTTTTAACAACAGGCTCTTGTGCCTTAGTCTCAGACGTGTTTGCTACAGACTCTTGTGCCACAGTTTCAGAAACTGCAACAGCTTCAGACGGCTGCTGAACAGGTGTAATTTCTTCTGTTTGCAACGCTTCAATGCTTTGTTCAATATCCGCTGGGATCTGAACAGCTTTAGCTGGAGCCAATAAACTAAACTTCACACTGGCAAACTGTACAATATCACCTTCTTTTAAAAGTGATTCACCAGTCAAACGGACATCATTAATAAACGTCCCATTGGATGAATTAAGATCTTGCAACCAGAGTGCCTGATCTTTCAGTATAAAAGCAGCATGTTTACGCGACACATCAGATTCTTGCAAAACAATATCTGCTTGCTGGTGGCGACCCACCAACATATCTCGTTCAATACTAATTTCTTGTCCTGTTAAATCACCAGAAATTGCTTGAATTTTCCAAGTCATGAAGTTAATTCTCTATTGCTCGTTTTTTTCATCATAGCATGCTGTGGTTTTAAAGCTAAACCACCCTGCTGTATCACCTAAGGCATGCCCGCCACTTTGCCATTCGGTACGGTAATGGTTTGGCGCTTCACCGCAGGCTCAATGGCGACTGGCGTGGAGACCACTGCCGCTGGCTGTGTCGTTTGTGGTGCTGTGGGTACCGTCTTATACACAGGGGCTGGTGCTATACCCTTTGAAACAGGTATGCGCTGCTGATACACATCATCAACATTTTCAGGCAATTTCGCAAAATTACCATCATTATCCAGTGCCAGTTGCAGACTATAGAGCTGACTGTAGCGCTGCTGAGACATTTTCTTCACATCAGCAGAATTTCCAACAATAGTCGGATGAATAAAGATCAGTAAATTGCGTTTACTGTTGGACTTTCCTTCCGAGCTAAAAAGTTTACCCAGTACAGGAATAGCCCCTAGCCCCGGAACGGATTGACGCCCATGCAATGTATTATCAGAGATCAAACCACCCAACACAATTGTTTGACCATGCTCTGCCAAGATCGAGGTTTTGATCGCGCGTTTAGTCGTAACCAAATCCGAAGCTTGACCTTTATTGTCTTTTACATCAGAAACTTCTTGCTCTACCTCTAAACGCACAGAGCCGCCGTCGCCAATATGCGGTACAACTTTCAAAGTTACACCGACATCTTTACGCTCAATCGATGTATATGGATTGGCTGTACCACCATTGGTGGTGACCGAGCCTGTCACAAATGGAACGTTCTCACCCACCACAATATAGGCTTCTTCGTTATCCATCGTCACAATAGACGGTGTAGATAATAAATTGGATTTGGTTTTTTCTTTTAGGGCCTGAATCATCGCACCATAGAGTTTGCGTGAACCATCACTGCCTTCACGATAATCACCAAGGACCAAAGAAGTACCGGCACTCACCGCGCTACCTGCACCCGCAGCGCCGCCAGTTAAATATCCTGCGGCAATATTTTTTAAACTCGAACCAAAGTTATCAAAGTTAATTAAGCCGATACCACTACTGATATCACCCAACGCCCATTGCACACCGAGTTGATCGGTATCCGTGCCTTCGACTTCAATAATCGCCGCTTCGATCAGCACTTGCTGACGACGAATATCGAGCTGTTGAATCGCAGATTCAATTTCACGCATGAGCTGCGGATCTGCTTTCACAATCAGTGCATTTTGTGTGGTATCGGCAATAATACTGACGCCATTGGCATTAAAACTTGAAATACCGTTTTGCGTATTATTGGAAGAGTTATTGCTGTTGAGGTTAATACCTGAACTGGTGTTATTTTGTGAACTGAATGACTGTGAATTTGAACTGTTATTATCATTCATTAAGCTGTTCATCGTGCTGCTATTTGAGCTATTCGATGAATTCGTACTCGAAACGGCCTGCCCCGTGACCAAGCCTTGTAAGATTTCCGACAAGTTTTTGGCACTTGCATACTTTAGACGAAAAACTTTCAATCCACCCAATCGATCTGCCGCAGGCACATCTAAGGTTTCAATAATTTTACGAATACGCTTACGTGTCGCTGTATCACCTTTAATGATAATACGATTGGTTCGATTGTCCGCAATAATACGAATTCGTGACCCTTTCGGGTCTTTTGATGCGCCGGTCGAACTCATCGACTCTAACAGCCCAATCATTTCTTCGGCCTGACTCGATTGCAGCGTCACTGCTTCGATATCATTTTGACCCGTTCCATCTAAATTACGAATAATCGTTTCGAGCTGGTAAATATTACTAGCACGGTCTGAGACGATCAGCGCATTGGTCCCTGCCACTGCCGACAAATGTGCAAATTGTGGCATCAAGGGACGTAGGGCTGGAATTAAGTCATTCGCATTGGTGTTATCGAGCCAAATTACTCGGGTGACAATTTGGTCTCCAGACGCACGGTGGCGCGCATCATAAGGAATGCCCGAGCTTTTTACATTACTGTCTGGAACCAGTTTAATGGTGTTGCCCGATGGAATTGCCACTACACCATTCACATTCAACACACCGAGAAACAGGTCATAGACTTCATTTTTATTTAAAGGCTTATTGGAAATAACCGTTACATTTCCTCGTACCCGTGGATCAACTGCAAAATTTTTCCCCGTGATATCTGCGACTTCATTAATGAATGCCGTAAGATCTGCATCACGTAAATTGATTTTCCAAGTTTGTGCATAACTTGCTGTGCTGACCATAGCAACCAAGGGCACCATGGCATAGGCAGCTAAAGTTGAACGGTTATTATTAAATAAAGCCATATACGCCTGTGTTTCCTAACCCTATAAAGTGATGAGACATCACTAAAAATCCTGTTGTATGGTCATCACTTGATCACCACGTTTGACTTCAAGTTTCACCTGCCCTTCACGGCGGGCTTGTTCTAATAATTGCGCCTCAGATTGTCCCGCACCGACCGCCTGCCCATTTAAAGACATGATGCGGTCACCCGGCTGCAAACCCAATTTATTTCTTAAGGCTGCAGGTGTTCGATTTGAAACCTCAAACCCACCATTAACTGATGGATTTACCCCCATTTCCTGCATATATTGTTCACGATTTTCAGTCATGCGTTGTACGGCCTGACCAATCGCGGACTGCGTTGTGCTTTGCCCTAAATTTGCAGGATCAGTTGTATTTTGCATGCTGTTATTCTGCAAAGATCCGCCTGATGTTGCATTGGCTGTAGGGACAATCGGTTGATCTAATCCGTTTTCAATACCTTGGAACGCCAATTCACGCCGTGCACCATTACCCTGCGTTAAAATCACCTTATCCCAATAAACTTCAGCCAGTTGATATGATGAACCTTGAATGGTTTCTCCAACCAAGTAGCGATCTGAACTCTCATTGACCTTAATCACTGCCGACGAGTAGCGACTTGGCTGTCCAACCACCACACCTTGTAACACCATATTTAACTGCGCGTCAGCTGCTGAACTGCGGTTTTCCTGAAACAAGGCAAAAGAGCTAATATTAGGAACTTGCGTTTGCTGTGAACCCAATTCAACTCGGTCTAACTGCATGGCTTGTGGCGGTGCAATCAATAACCAAAATAAAGCGGCTAACTTCCAGCACAGGTACAAAATTATTAAAACCAAGACCACAGGTGCAAGTCGATCTGTTTGCTTCCAATTGATCTCGCGGATTTTTTCTAAATAGTCAGCCATCAGTTCACCCCACTCAATAGAGGTTGACGCGAACTAATCACATACGTATCTAATCCAGCCTTACCTTCATAGGAAGCAACATTCATCAAAAAGCGCTGGGTTAATTGCACATCCAACATGAGGTCTGGCTCAAGTGACAAATTCATCATTTTTTGTTCACGTTGATCTCGAACATCAATCGACAATTTGCCATTATCATCTTTTAATTGGGCCAACATGGCAGGCACATTCATTGACTCTTGACGCTGTGCAAAGCTAAAGGATAAATCCCCGCCTGCCCACTGCATCTCACCTGATGAACGACTAAATCCCTGTTGTGGCTTATATTTAAACTGCACATCTTTTAATTGAATGGCATTCGTTGGCCATTGCCAATCGGCAAAACTTTTTAAGGTTTCAGGGGCAATTTGACCCTCTAAGTTTTTAATACTAATACTTTTACCAAAACCATAACCCATCACACCTTGTAGTTTGGTATTGCCACTATGAATTTCAACATTTGCACCCAAGCGCAATAAAATCAAATCCCACGGGCGCGTGTTCCAGTTTAACGAGCCTTTCAAGTTTCCTCGTGTCCAATCTGCTTGCCCGTGCCAAATATTGCCACTGACGTTATGTAGCATTTGGTTATTTTTATAAAACTTTGTAATGAGCCACGCTGCTGGTACTTGCAGCATAACGAAAATTAAAAAACTGATCGCAGCAAAAATGAGCCACCGAATATTATTAGTTTTATTGATCATCCCACCACAACCGATCCATCAATTTTTTTCCATCATTTAAACATTTTTCTTTATAGACACATTATGCATACTTTTTCTGCATAGCCAATTCAAAGAGATAAAAAAACCAGGCATTTGCCTGGTTTAATTATCCTGAACTCAGGATATGACGATTTCATGAATTGTTCTTAAATTAAGAAGTC
This sequence comes from Acinetobacter sp. YH12126, assembly GCF_013418745.1. Lineage (NCBI taxonomy): Bacteria > Pseudomonadati > Pseudomonadota > Gammaproteobacteria > Moraxellales > Moraxellaceae > Acinetobacter > Acinetobacter sp. YH12126. The sequence goes on from NZ_VPBM01000002.1 coordinate 225,418, forward strand.
TTCTAGTTTCGCGCCTTTTTCTAACTCAGCCACTAACCAACGTGGTTGTTTACCACGACCAGTCCAAGTGTCATCTGCATTAGTTTTGCTACGGTAACGTGGCTCAACAGCTTTACGAGTTGATTTTTTACGTTTGCTTGAACCAAATTCAAGGATTTGTTCAACGCTTAAATCTAAATTTTCTGCAATTTCAACAATACGGTTGTACGCATCTTCAATCGCTTGATCTTTTTTAGATGCAATCAGCGCTTCAGCTTCTACTTGAAGCTTCTTTAACTCTTCAACTGATAAATTACTAATATCAGGCATAATCTTTAACTCCGAAATTTCATTTTAATAATGCTTATGAAAACTCGCTCATAATATTATAATAAAATTTTTATTCAATAAATAACTTTCATTTTACTACAATATTTTAACACGACTCATTAAAATATATAAAGTTAAATTGTATTTAAATATTATTTCCCACTGAAATCTCTAAAGCTTTTATTTTGGTCTTTATACTTTCTGGAATTGAAGTTTTTTGTAGGGTAGTTTTATCCACGCACACAATAACTGCATCGCCTGTTGCAACGATTTTTTGTTGCTGTTCACTCCATAATATATAACTCATACGAAATGCACTATTCCTTAACTCTTCAACGCGCGTTGCCACTTTTAAAATATCAGGATAAACCACGGGGCTTAAATATTTACATTGGCTTGAAGCCACAACCGTAACCACAGACTGATCAAATATATCCAACTGATCTAAATAACCAATCCGCGCACTTTCCATATAACGATAATAATGCACGTTATTTACATGACCAAAAGCATCCATATCCCCCCAAGCGACGTGTTGAGTATGAACCAATGAATATTGAGCTAAATCTTCTCGCATATAATGTCCTTATATTCGAATTTCCATAAAATTGGCATTATTTTCAAATATTAAATTTAATTGTTTGATCAAGTCATCCTGCTGATTTAAGGCTGACTTGATGCGTAAATAACTCATTAATACATCATTTGGATATAATTCTAACAATGCATCTGCTTCAGCTTGACGTGCTGTCGCTTGGTAAATATTCCATTTTGCAAAACTAAAAACAGGCAGCGCAGGATACTTTTCTTCCCAACGTTGAATCTGCTGTTCTACAGCCACATAGTCAGGGTTTTGCTTCAGCATTTTTTGCTGGAACCACAAAAAGAACACTTCTTTGTTAAATTGCTGTTCCAGCAAATGAATGGCCAATTGCTCATGCTCCTGACTCATCTCTGGCATACGAGACAAGACTTTTAACCAAAGCACCTTGACCGCATATTTACGCTCTGTAATTTGATCTTGCAAATCCAAATAACGCTGCTTTAAATGCTGTAAGTCATCGACATCAGCTTGATCAAACGCTGATAATAATTGTTCCAACCAAGCTTGTTTTGTCAGCTCATCTAAATGTCCATAACGTGTCGAACGCAAATACAACCAAGGAAACTGCAACGCAAACATGCCCCATAGCGTGGTTAGGCGCTGCTCATAGGCACTACTGACTTTTTGCAACCATGGCGATAGTTCATGTTGATTTAAAAATTCAAGATGCGTTAAAGCCTTTTCACCCTCTTGTTGAGATAAATAAATTTCAATCCGTTGCAATTCTGCAAGTTCAAAAGCCATTGGATTGGTCTGAGTTAATGCATTTAATGCTGTTTCATATTGCTGCTGAATCCAATATAAACGCGCATCGATCACCCCTTTTAATAATCCAGACTCAGTAAAAGCTTGCTGAATAAAGTTTTTTTGATCTTGCGCAGCATTTAAAAGCCAAATGACAGCCAATTGCTCATAGGGATGTAGTTTATTAAAACTAAAGACTGTTTCAGCTTTACGCTGTTCTCGACTTAAATAGCGTTTAACCGCATACCAAAGCATTTGCACGACTAAACTCAGTAATGCCAGCAATAATGCTAAAAACCAAATATTAGATTGAACTTGCCATTCACGCCAGTATAAATAGACATAGCCTGCACCATGTCCAAAACTCAGCAAACTAATAATGGCAACAACCAATAAGCTAATAAATAAATAGGCCAATAAAATATGTTTCATAGTCGATTATCCTATGAGTGCCCGAGTATTTAATAGCGGTACAGAAATAACCGGAATGTCCTTTAATTGTTCTAAACGTTGGCGTATCAGTTTTAATGAAGCATCTGGCAATTGCTGCATAATTTTAATAATTTCAGTGATTTCTTGTTGAAATTGAGGATATTGTCCTTGATTTAAAACCTGCTGAGCCAAAATTAAACGTAACTGCATTTCTTTTAATACCAAGCTACGCTGCATTAATACGGGACTCGGTTGTTCGACTGATTCGACTTGAATCCATTTTTGCCAAAAAGAAAGACCTTTTTGCTGCTCTTTTGAACTATAGGGCTTTAATATTTCTTTTTCTAACAATTGATCGATCGATTGCAGAGTATTTTTCACTTTATCAGACTGCAACTGACGCTCTGTCACATATTGCTTTAAGGTTTCACGGTCTTTTTGAATTACCTGATGCAAACTCATGCGCAGTGCAGGTGCCAAGCTCAACTGATCTAATTGTTGGTCTAATTGGTTTAATTTTTCCAAAGCAACAGCAAATTGTTGTTGCTGCATGGCAAATTCAACCAAATCAAGTTGCTGGCCCACAACCAACATCGGCTCAATACTATGGGTCGCCTCAGCAGCAATCGAAGCATTCGATGTCGTTGAAGCCGACATCTCGGTCGTTGTGCCGCTCAACTGGCGTTTCAAAGCCACGACCTGATCATTCAAACCTGCATTGCGCTGTTGCAATAAAGTTTGCTGTTGCATCAGTTCGGTTTGTTGAGCATTGACTTGAAATAGGTCAAAACTGAGTTTAGCCAACCAAAGTACGGCGACAATGACCACAACGACAAACAACTTCTTCATGTATTTCCCTGCACGACTTGCACATGCTGCAATATGTGTGTCGCGTTTAAATCTTCGAGTTGAATAATTTTAAAATCTTTGTTCAGTGTTATACGACTTTGCTCAAGTAGCTCGAACAACCTTACACCTAAAACTAAAAAATGTGCATGGCGCAGTACTGATAAATGCGACTGAATCAGGTCAAGCCAATTGAGCCAACTGGCCTCACTGGTGATCAACATACAATATGGAGATGACAACTGATGTTCAGAAATGAGTGTTTTTACTTTTTGAGTGGTCTCTTCCGGTAGATGCCGTTCATATAGCACAAAATTGAGAATCTGAATGCCACGTGCTAGCAACTGCTGCATCATAAATTGACGACCACCTTCACCGCGCCAAAATGCAACGCAAGCCCCGGCCTCTAATTGTTCTAAATGGCTTAAGGTGAGCATTCCCTCCGAGGTTTCCACCTGCGGTACGACACTGTGAATGCCATAATCAGCCAGCTTTGCTGCAGTTGCATCACCGACTGCAACCCATTGAATATGTTCGAGCTGATCAAGTGAAATGCCTGCCTTACGCAAACCTTGCATTCCAAAGGTAACCGCAGAGGGGCTCACCACAACCAATACATCAGCAGCACTCAACTGGGCGTAGCACGCTGCCAATGCTTCTGACCATGCCCGTGGCTTGAGCTCAAGTAATGGAAGCTCGACCACAGCGACACCCGCAGAGCGCAGCGTCAAGCTAAGCTGCGTTGCACGATCTGCTGGACGTGTATTGATAAAAAGCATGTATTAATACAGTGCCTTTAAAATTTCACCTGCACCTTGGGCTAACAAGTCTTGTGCCAATTTGACACCGAGCTGTTCAGCTTGTTCAGGAAAACCTACTTGCTGTGCTTTCAACAAGGTTTGACCGTCAACACTACCGACACGACCTTCCAAATGAATCTGACCATTTTCTAAGGTTGCATAACCTGCAATCGGTACTTGGCAGCCACCTTCTAGATATGCATTAAATGCACGTTCTGCGCGTACACAGGCATTGGTCTCTGTATGCATTAAGGGCAAAATTAAATCCAATACAGTTTGATCTTGGCTACGACATTCTAGGCCCAATGCACCTTGTCCAACTGCAGGTAAACTCACAACAGGCTCAAGAGTATGACGAATACGCTCTCCTAAACCCAGACGCTTCAACCCTGCACTGGCCAAAATAATCGCATCATAGTTGCCCGCATCAAGTTTAGATAAACGCGTACCCACATTGCCACGCAGATCAATAATCTCAAGATCAGGACGTTGTTTTAAAATTTGGCATTTGCGGCGCAAGCTCGATGTCCCAACCTTCGCACCTTGTGGTAAATCATCAAAACTGTTATAGGTATTTGAAACGAAAGCATCTAATGGGTCTTCACGCTCACAAATCACGGCCAAACTTAAACCTTCAGGCAAAGCCATTGGCACATCTTTCATCGAATGAACTGCCAAGTCTGCACGACCATCCAACAACGCCGCTTCTAATTCTTTTACAAATAATCCTTTTCCCCCAATTTTGGCTAAAGGGGTATCTAGAATCTTGTCACCTTGGGTCACAAAGGTCACCAACTCAACTTTCAAATTTGCATGAAGTGCTTCTAAGCGTGCACGAATATGTTCCGCCTGCCAAAGTGCAAGCGGGCTTTGTCGAGTTGCGATCTTAAGGATATTCATAAATTTTAAAATACAGTCTATAGGGCTATTATTCTAAACTTAACTTGCTCAGTTGAAAATGCAAGCTTAATTCGCAATGTACTTTGACCCTTGCCCTATAATTTTTGTATTCGCTCACGCAAATTCGGTAAATGTCGACGGCTGACCGCCAAACGTTCTTCCAAATCTCGACAACGCACCTGATATTGCCCCGAGCTTACGACTTCCAAACCATCTAAAAAGCTCACAGACACCAAGGCATTGCGATGAATGCGTATAAAACGATCACCAAATTCATGCTCTAAATCTTTCAGCGTTTCATCAATGAGTACGCTGCCATTTTTGTGCCGAACAGTGACATATTTCTGATCTGCAAGAAAATAGTAAATATTTTCCACAGGTACCAACTCTACACCACGATAGGTCTTTGCCGCGATTTGATGGCGGCTGATTTTAATTTCGTCCATATTTTCTTTTTGTTTTATCGTGCTCAATTGAGCTTGGGTTAATTTAGTTAAATGATCTAAAACCTGCTGCAATTCCTGTTGCATAACCGGTTTTAGTAAATATCCCTCTGCATTCGATTTAAATGCATCAAGTGCATGATGATCATATGCAGTGCAAAAAATAATAGCGGGCATGGGGTCTAATTCACGCAACAATTTCGCGCAAGTCAACCCATCCATTTCAGGCATTTGTATATCTAGTAAGATGACATCAGGCTCGAGGCTTTGAGCCAAGTCAATCGCTTGTTGACCATGTGAAGCTTTCGCAACCACTTGATGTCCAAGTTGAGTGACTAAACGTGACAATCGCTCTACTGCTAGAGGCTCATCATCACAGATTAGGATGTCCATTTCTCCTCCTTATCTCGTTAACGTCATTTATTTTTATTGGTCAACTGAGATTTCTATTTATATTGATATTGCACCACAGTCGTATACATTCCCTCGCCTGCGTAGGTTTGAAAAGTGACATGCTGACCATAATATGCCTCAAGTCGCTGTTTCACGTTTTCGATGGCAATACCATTCCCCTGACGTAATTTAATTGTATCCTGTGTATAGGGATTTGTAATAACGATATTAATTTGATTTTGTAATATTTCAATCAATATATTTATCGTACTCTTTGTCAAAATCTTTTCAACTCCATGAAAAATACTATTTTCTAATAAAGGTTGTAAAGTTAATAGTGGAATTTGTACTTGAGCGTATTGTTCAATACCTTCTAGTTTCCACTCCACCTTAAGCCGATCACCTAAACGCATTTGTTCAATGGCCAAATAACGCTGACACAGATCGATCTCATCTTTGAGACTTACCAACTTCAATTCTTGAAAACTTGCACGGAACAATCGAGATAAATTCAGTAGCATTTGCTCCGCTTTATCTGGGTCAATCGCAATCAAGCTAATCACATTGTTTAAGCTATTAAATAAAAAATGTGGATGAATCCGAGCTTGCATAGCCTGAATGCGTGAGTTTAATTCACTATGATGTTGTCGACCCCACTGTTCTCTTAAATATAAATATCGAAAACAAAATGCCCCAAGTAATACCCCATAGCTCAGATTTAAAACCACACCAGCAGTTAAAACGTCTGCACTCAAACCAGCTAAACTGAAATTTTCACCAAAATAGATCAAAACATTTAAAGTTATGGTGGTGAATAACACCAAAGCTTGCAATAAAACAAACCCGCTAAACATGAGCATTTTCATGCTTAAACCACGCGTCTTGCTCTGCAAAAGCTCTGAAAATGCTGCAAATGCCAATAATATCCAGTTAATAAACAACACATGCTGCATGACACTGGAAACACTTAAGGCTTGCCACGATTGAGCTTGTGCCAAGACCAAAACCAAAGCCAAGATATTGCCCGCAAGAAACAGCTCCCACAGATAGTGCCAACGGCCCATTTTTCCTGAAAATACAGAAATTGTCATAGACCTAAACCCTGTCTAAAAGTTTGATCAACTTGCCCTTCGGCAACTGGGTTCGAATTTGCTATACTCTTGCTCAGTTCTATGCTTTTTATCTTATTGAGCCGACATGACCACATCTTCTAATTCCTCAAATCCGTCACAAGCCCAAACTTCAGGCATGTGGGGCGGTCGTTTTTCCGAAGCTACTGACGCTTTTGTTGCTGAATTTACAGCATCTGTACAGTTTGACCAACGCTTTTATAAACAAGATATTGCAGGTTCAATTGCACATGCAACCATGCTTGCAAAAGTTGGCGTTCTAACTGAACAAGAGCGTGACGATATTATTAATGGCTTAAACACCATTAAAGCAGAAATTGAAGCGGGTAACTTCGAATGGCGCATTGACCTAGAAGATGTGCACATGAATATTGAGTCACGCTTGACTCAACGTATCGGTATTACAGGTAAAAAACTACACACCGGTCGTAGTCGTAATGACCAAGTTGCAACCGATATCCGTCTGTATGTTCGCGACGAAATCGATGCGATTTTAGAATTATTGAAAAAATTACAAAAAGGCATCCTAGGCTTAGCGGCGAAAAATACCAATACCATCATGCCAGGCTTCACGCATTTACAAACTGCACAGCCAGTGACTTTTGGTCACCATTTAATGGCGTGGTTTGAAATGTTGGTACGTGACTCAGAGCGTTTAATCGACTGCCGTAAACGTACCAACCGTATGCCTTTAGGTTCTGCTGCACTTGCAGGAACAACCTACCCAATTGACCGTGCATTCACTGCCGAATTACTAGGTTTTGAAGCTGTCGCTGAAAACTCTTTAGACGCCGTATCTGACCGTGATTTTGGTATTGAATTCAATGCGGCAGCATCACTCATCATGATGCATTTATCACGCATGTCAGAAGAAATGATTCTTTGGACATCGGCTCAGTTCAAATTTGTGAACATCCCTGACCGTTTCTGCACTGGCTCTTCAATCATGCCGCAAAAGAAAAACCCAGACGTTCCTGAGTTGATCCGTGGTAAAACTGGCCGTGTATATGGTGACTTGATGAGCCTATTGACCCTGATGAAAGGTCAACCATTGGCATACAACAAAGACAACCAAGAAGATAAAGAACCACTATTCGATGCAATCGATACTGTTCGTGGCTCACTCATGGCATTTGCCGACATGATCCCTGCACTAGTGCCAAACATTGACATAATGCGTGAAGCAGCGCTGCGTGGCTTCTCAACTGCAACTGACCTTGCCGACTACCTAGTTAAAAATGGCGTGGCATTCCGTGATGCACATGAGATTGTGGGTAAAGCAGTTGCTCTCGGTGTTCAAGAAGGCAAAGATCTTTCAGAATTAACCCTTGAGCAACTTCAACAGTTCTCTGACTTGATTCAGGCCGATGTCTTCGAAAAAGCATTAACACTTGAAGCATCTGTCAATGCACGTAACCACATTGGTGGTACTGCACCAGCTCAAGTTGAAGCAGCAATTGAACGCGCACACGCACGTTTAGAAAAACTTTACGCATAACTTTTTCAAGTTAAATGGAGTATTGATATGTCTCGACAAGTTTTTTGCCGTAAATATCAGGCTGAAATGGAAGGTTTAGACTTTGCACCATTCCCGGGTGCGAAGGGACAAGAATTGTTTGATACGGTATCTAAACAAGCTTGGCAAGAATGGCTAAAACACCAAACCACGTTGATCAATGAAAAACGTTTAAACGTGTTTGAAGCTAACGCGAAAAAGTTCCTTGAAGAGCAACGTGAAAAATTCTTCAGCAATGATGAATCTTTAGAAAAAGCCGAAGGCCTAAAGCCTGAGTAAAACTTAAAGCGTTGCTTTAAGTTTTACGCAAGACAAGCGAAGCGCGTAGTTTCAAATGTCATGAAGGAGTCCCAAAGGGGCTCCTATTTTTATACTCCGCCACGCCGCAAGACAAGCAGCTATGCTGCGCGTAGGCTTGAATTGAAAAGAATCTCCAATCTTGGGGATTCTTTTTTATTGCTCTAAAAATTACGCAAGACAAGCGAAGTGCGTAATTTCAAACTAAAGTCTGAAAGGACTCTTTTTTTTGCTTCGGAGCACTGCTATTTCCGCAAAACAAAGATGACGTCTGTGTAAGCTTTCATTGGGAAATGATCTTCATCATTGCTGAAATATCTTTTATCCATTGATCAATTTTATTTAAACTTAAATAAATGAACTTATTATTTAAATAATGTTAATTGTATTTTTTCCATTACATATATCGATTTTTATCGTTTAAATCCAAACAAAACCTACCAAAGTTACTGGCCAATTTGTATCAAAAATTCTGAATGTAAATTTGTGATACATTTCTCAATAAAACACAACATTACACTACAATAAACTCCATGTATTTCTAAATCTGCTTTCCTATAATAGCAATCAAGAAGATGGAAACATCTTCCATAATAGCGATAAGTAACCCCGATTTTCCTTCCCAGATTTCCCCCAAAATCTGGGAATTTTTTTATCCAAAATTTGCACTAACGTCTCACATTTAACTTCAAGCTCTAATCAAATGAAGCGCTGTTCAAACTAGACAAACCCTCAATTTTTTCTAAAAGCTCGGCAATAAAAAAGCCCCGATCACGGAGCTTTTAGTAACTTACTTTTAAATCAAGGTTGTTTTAAATACGGCCATGCAGCTTTCAAATAAATAAACATCGACCATAACGTTAAAACCACGGCTGTATAGAGCAATCCATACGCCAACATTTCTAGGGGCTGCCAATTTAGCAAAAATACTGAAATCGCAATCATCTGGAATGCTGTTTTATATTTACCAACGGTTGAAACCGCAACACTGGTACGCGCGCCTAATTCAGCCATCCACTCACGTAGGGCAGACACCGTGATTTCACGTGAAATAATTACAATCGCTGCAAAGGCCATCGAAATGGTAGGTTGCCATTGCACCAAAACGATCAACGCTGTTGCAACCATCAATTTATCTGCAACAGGATCGAGAAAACGTCCAAATGCTGAAGTCTGATTTAAACTTCTTGCAAGGTAGCCATCAAACCAGTCAGTGACAGCTGCGATCACAAAAATAGCAGTCAGCAATATATGACGTGACATGCTGGCAGCATGCTCACCCACGCCCATTGCAGGTGGCCAGTACGCCACCAACAAAAACACAGGAATTAAAGCAATTCGTGCCAATGTTAAAATATTAGGAATATTCAGGATTCGACCTGTTGTCATAGACACCCCAGTTTTCCCCTCATGCACGATGAAAATGCAAAATAATTTGAGGATTTATCCATCGTTAGTTGCACTCACTTTATACGAAATGCCCCGCAGTGTCACTAGGCAAACACCGTAACAGTCTGTCGCGCAATCGCTATCAACTGGTTATTTTCATCCCATAAATGAGCATATTCTGTAGCGTATCCATCCGCTGCATAATCGGTAAATACTTTATATTTAAACCAATTATGTAAGTTTGATTGCAAGGGATGTACATAAGTCAATGTCCACGTTAAAGAACTCGCAGGTGCCATGGTTTTGTACATAGGCAGTACACCGGGCGGCCACATATCCATCGAGACCATTAGGTCAGCAACAGTCATCTTACGGTTATCATGACGTTCTGGGTTAAAACGCATCCAACCACTAAAGTCAGGCTTTTGACTTGCTGTACATGGATACTGCCCATCTACCCAGACCAAATCCATTTGCTGAAAGCACTGGGGTGCAAGTGGATGATGTTCGGCAATCTTTAAGCTGCTCACTTCAGGAAAATCGGGTGCTTGACGCTCCTGATTGACGGCAATGCTTGATTCACGTGGAACACCAAAGCTCGCCAATAAAATGCTTTGTACGGCATCATCTTGCCAAAGTCGAACTTCGATAGTGGTGACGGATTTGCCCTGTCTTAAAATTTCAGCACTTAAACGCACGGGCGCCAATTGTACTGGCCCAACAAAGGTCACATTACAACTGAGTAAACGTCGCTGCGGATCGGCAATGGTGGCAACGGCTTTGTGCATCATCATGCCAGCCACTAAGCCGCCATAGATCGTACGTCCTTGCAACCATCCTTCTGGAATCTCAACCCATTCATTGTGTTCAATATGTTGATACAACTGTGCGAGTGACATCATCATCCCTGATCATATTTTTGATTTTTATATCATTGTATAAAAATTAAATGATGTGAATGATCAGTGACTCATGCGTCAATGATCATTTTGGCAAATTCAGGATTGACCCGTCATCGATTGGGCTTAGTTCGCGCTATTCATGCAGGATTTTATAAATGGTGCGCGCCATCACATCACCTAAACCCGGTACAAGTTTTAGATCATGTTCAGAAGCCTTCAACACCCCTTGAATGCCGCCGAAATGGGTTAAAAGATCCCGACGACGTTTTGGCCCTAAGCCCGGAATCACCTCAAGTACCGATGAGCCGCGCTTTTTATCTCGTTTCGCTCGGTGTTTGGTAATGGCAAATCGGTGGGCTTCATCACGAACCTGTTGAATCAAATGCAGGGCTTTATGGTCTTCGGGCAATTGGATTTTTTCACCATCGGTAAAGTGCAAGGTTTCCAAACCTGGTTTACGCCCCTCACCTTTGGACACCCCGACCATAAAGGCATCGAGCTCGAGTTCTTGCATGACTTCCATCGCCATGTGTAATTGACCTTTACCCCCGTCAATTAACAACAAATCGGGCAACATGTGCTTTTTATAACGGCGGGTCAGCGCTTGACGCATGGCAGCATAATCATCGCCTTCGGTAATGTCATTGATGGAAAATTGGCGATAGTCGCGCTTTCTTGCGCCGCCCGCATCAAAGACCACACAAGACGCTATGGTCGCCTCACCCATAGTATGAGAAATATCAAAACACTCAATACTGTCAATCGGCCGCCCAACGACTTGCTCTAACTGATGAAAGCGCTCATTCAATTCAAAATGGTCAGCCAGTTTACCTTTAATGGCGTGCTGCACATTCATTTGTGCAAGCTCTTGCCACTCTGCACGGGTTTCACGCACTTTATGTTTGATTTGAATTTTTTTATCAAAGTGCTGATGTAGTGCATCTTCCATGTCTTTGCGATCTGGAATATCGACATTGATGATGAGTTCTGCAGGGATTTCGTCTGCCACCTGAAAGTAAAAATTAGCAATGAAGTCAGAGAGCATTTGACCTAGATCATCACCCTGCATATCAGGGAAATAACTCTTTCCGCCGAGCATTTTGCCATTGCGCACATGCATGATTTGCACACAGGTCACACCAGCTTGATAAGCAATGGCAATGATATCTGCCTCGCCTTTGACTTTATAAATCGCTTGCTGAGTTTGTACATCACGCAGCAGTGCCATACGATCACGATAAAACACTGCCTTTTCAAACTCGAGTGCTTCGGCCGCAGCTTCCATTTTCCCAATCAGCTCTTGATTAAGCTCTTTAGTGTCGCCTTGTAAAAACCGAATCGAGTTATTGACATCTTCTTTATAATCTTCGGGTGAGATCAAACCCACACAAGGCGCGGAACAGCGTTTAATTTGGTATTGCAAGCATGGTCGTTTGCGCTGCGAAAAATAGTTATTTTCACACTGACGCACATTAAACAGTTTTTGCAGCACCACCAAAGTATCACGCGCGTTATAAGCACTCGGATAAGGCCCAAAAAACTTACCGGCCTGATGCTTGGCTTTGCCTCGCCCTGCGGCAATTCGTGGATAGGGTTTATCGGCTGAAATAAAGATATAAACATAAGATTTATCGTCCCGCAGCATGATGTTATATGGTGGACGATGGAGCTTAATCAGGTTTTGTTCCAGCAATAGGGCTTCAGTTTCGGAACGCACTACTAGCGTTTCAATATCATAAATACGGGCAACCAAAGCCTGCGTTTTGGGATGCTCAATGGTTTTCACAAAATAACTCGACACACGATTTTTTAAATTCTTTGCTTTACCCACATACAGCAACTCACCGTCTTTACCCAGCATGCGGTAAACACCGGGTAGAGTCGTCATATTGGCAAGAATTTTTTCAATATGTTCGCGTGCGTTTTCGTTCACTTTTGCCTTGTTCCGTCTTCGATATTGCTCTTTGACATGATGTGATGCTTTTACCTACATTTTCAAGCAATCCCGCAAATTTATTGTTGCTCATAGCAATGATCTGATTGCTAAAAGCTATTAATGCAAAATTCTAAATTTGCTATGCTCAAAACATCACGCTTTAGGAACATGATGCATGACGAACGCCAATCCCGCCATCCATGTCGTACACCCGACAACTTCGACGCAGAGCACTGCTGAAAAAAACCGTTTGATGGGTAAGCCGCGTTTTCATTTTGAACCGCATGACGTTATGCAACGCTTAAAGCAACGGATCATTGGACAAGAAGCAGCATTAGACGAAATTGAAAAAATGCTGCATGTGGTCAAGGCTGATTTTTCCAGTCCTGAACGACCGCTCTCCGTAACCTTAATGCTTGGACCGACAGGTGTTGGTAAAACCGAAACTGTGCGTTTAATCAGTGAAGTGATTTATGGCCGACCTGATGCCTTTTGCCGCATTGATATGAACACGCTCGCACAGGAACATTATGCGGCTGCCATTACTGGTGCGCCTCCGGGCTATGTCGGCTCGAAAGAAGGCCATAGTTTATTTGATGAAGTTGCCATTGCAGGTAGTCATACCCGACCGGGCATCGTGCTTTTTGATGAACTGGAAAAAGCGTCAACCGAAGTTCTTCGCGGCTTAATGAATGTGCTGGATAGCGGAAAATTAACCCTAACCTCAGGTACAAAAACCATCGACTTTCGTAATTGTATGGTCTTTATGACCAGCAATGTCGGTGCACAAGCGGCACAGCAATATCTAGATAAGTTAAATTTTTTACCCGAAAAAATACAGAAGGTTTGTCTCAAGCGCGTGCCAGTCAGCAGCATTATTGAAAAAGTCATGCAACGTAAATTCGACCCTGAATTTATTAACCGTATTGACCGTGTACTGCAATATCAACCCGTTCAAGATGATGCTTTACCTCGTTTGGTCGAAATTGAGCTGGAAAAACTTAATCAACGCCTACAGCATCAAAAACGCAGTATCAAACTCACAGATGCAGCCAAAGCACATTTTTATCAGAATCATGATATTCGGTATGGCGCACGGCATTTAGCACGAAAAATGCGGGTCGAGCTTGAACCTATTTTGGCGGTGTATTTTTTGAATCATCCCGAACAAACTAAAATACACCTAGATGCACAACTTGGACAATTGGTTATTATTAAATAATTCTCTGGTCTTTAAAAGGCATGCTCACATACCTTTATTCAGCATTCTTATATTTATTGGATTGGAACACCAATCGCTTTAGCAAAAGCTTGCGGATCTTTCGGTGAAACCATGACGAATTTACGTTGTCCATTCTGTATATATTCAATTTTTAACCGTGTAATGGAAAGCGCAGGTGCCGCAGATAAATCCTGACTTGCACTGATGCGTTGGATATTCTGCAAAGGAATCTGCCAATGTAGAAACATGCTACGGATGTTTAATTCTGTAGCGGAAATTTGATAACGTGTATTGAATATTGGCCACCACAGCAGTAATACCGTTAAAATATACACCGCGGTATGAAGAGGATATTGCTGCATCGTGCCTTTGGCTTGCATGGTGAGTAATAATTGAATGAGTAAACCGCTCATACAAACAATAAACGCCACCACCCACCAATCTTTTTTTGAACGAAAAACTTGCATCTTATCCCCCATCAACTGCTTTTATTCTATACAAGATTTTGAAGGATGCATCTGCTATTTCAGCTTTTATTTTTGCAGGAAATAAGCGTATTTATCACATTATTTTCAAGAATATGGAGAACCATTTCGCTCAAGTACCGCTATTCATCAATTGTCATTTTTGGCGTTCTTTACGCTCGAATCACGCTTCTTTCGACATAGGTTGTTCCTGCAAACGTTTATAATTCTTTTTCTCTTGATACATTTTAGCATCGGCTTGTTGTACCAAGCTCATGGCATCTATATAGCCTTGCTGATGGTCTGTTTGACAGAGCCCAATACTTAAACTTAAGCCTGCTTCCATTTCAGCCACCGCTTCTAATAAACGCGGGATAAAACTCGCTTCCACATGCTTTTCACTACATCCCGGCAAGACCAAACAAAATTCGTCTCCGCCATAACGGAAGCAATGATCATCTAAACGTGCAACCGACTTTATGGCCGCAGCAACCGTTTGTAGTACCTGATCTCCACGTGGATGACCTTGTTCATCATTGATCTTTTTAAAATCATTGATATCAATAAACACTACTGTTACGGGTTCATGATTACGCTGTGCGGTATATAAAATACTGGTCAATAAGGTCGATAAATGCCGGACATTTAACAGTCCTGTTAATGGATCGCGCTGTGAAAGTTCTTCCATTTCTTGTGCACGAAACTCTAGCGCATGCGCATACTGTTCCATTTTTTCACGGGAGATCTTCACCTCATTAATCAAACTCCACACATAGGTTTCCACCACCAATGTAGTGTCGAACATAAAGAGCTTTTCCAAGGTGTTAATAATCCGCTGATATTGTTCCGTATCATTAAAGGTACGCTGAATTAAGCGAAACAACATGGTCTTTAGGGTATGCACCGCAGAGAGATACAATTTCGGCTCTACACCTATACGCTTATGAACCAAACCAATCCGTAAACGGTTATTCACATACGCGCTGTCATAGCGCCCGGAAAATAAATCCAATAAATATTGATGCTGCGCGCGTTGCAAACGCTTCAAGGTATCAAGATCACCAATCAAAGTGGCAATTTCTGGAATTGAGGTCTGATTTTCATAAAATTCATCGACCATACTGTCGAGTATTGGCGCCACAATTCCACCAATCGAAGCCAGTTCCGCCAGCTCTAAATCAGTCAAGCCAAGCAACTGTTTACGTCGTTCTATATCTTGCATCGAAATATGCATTTGATGCATCAATGTTTGGTTGGTTGCTTTCATGAATCGGATACCCTTCCCGCCAAATCAATCCCTTCAGGCGTTTACACAGGGTTTCTATGCAGTAGGTCTTCATGCCTGCATGCAAAGCTTCCACCGTTTTCACCTTTGGGTTTTGGCTATCATTGATGATGACGCTTTTCTTTCAGCTCAACGGTTTTGCATGGGCTTAAGTTCGGACGTCAACATCATATTCCTCGTCTATTGGCTCATTTTTTCTGGCTTATTCTGATTCTGGCTTATTTTGGCTAACACGATTCCTGTATTTAGCTGATTTGCTCTGCATAATTATTTTTATTCTGCTTGCAAGATAACTGATATTTCACTGACTGTCAGCATAAAAAAACGCCCCTAAGGGCGCATTTTTTCGATATTTATTCCACTTTTAAAATAAATATGGACGTACAAAAATCAGGAAGAACAGCCCCAACATCAGGAACCACTTTAAAAAGTAATACAGTGAACGATTGGTTTTTTTCAAGGCTTTGGCTTTTATGCGAATTTGATAGACATAGCCAAATACTTTATTTAAACCACCTGTTTTATCACCGCTTTCATTCGGTGAACTTGCAGCAGTCATGACATTTTTACCAAACCAATGGTTAAAAGCTTCCATCCACTTTGACTTTAATGGCCGTTCAACATCTGCAAAGAAAATGATCCGGTTCTGATCCGTTTTATTTTCAGCATAGTGAATATAAGTTTCATCAAACACCACACTCTCGCCGTCACGCCATGAGTACCGCTGACCATCGACATCAATAAAACAACGGTCATCATTGGGCGTCAGTAAGCCCAAGTGATAACGCAACGAACCTGCATAGGGGTCACGATGACGAACTAAACGACTGTCGGGCGCCAACTCAGTAAACATCGCGGCTTTAATAGTGGGTAAATTTTTTAACAAGGCCGTAGTTTTTGGGCAAAGTTCAGCAGCCGAAGGATGAGCTGAGTCATACCATTTTAAATAAAAGCGTTTCCAACCTGTTTTAAAGAACGAGTTAAATCCAAGGTCATCATAAGTACTCGATGCTTTGATGCCCCCTTTTTCATACAAGGCCTTGGCTTCATCACGAATCATTTCCCAGTTTTCATCTAAGACTTTTAAATCTTTAAAATGCTGCGTGTCGATATAGGGTTGACTCGGCACTTTTGAAAACATGTACATGAGAAAATTGATCGGTGCGAGCAATGTCGAATGATCAAAAAACTGACGATAAAATGAATGACGGACTTTACCGCGTTGCTGGATATAAAACGCAGAAATGACAAAGACCGCCAGGATAATCCACTTAATCATATGAGGACCTCGTGCTAATAAGCATTGTGCTTAATGAAAAATTAACTTTTTTGAGAACGCGGCGAGTATAGCATAGTGCTCAGTGATGCCTAAATAAGCAGCATAGAACACTGTGTCTCAGCAAAGATGGATGACAATGTTAAAAGTGAATTGACCATTCTGCCGAAAAATATACTTGCTTTTTTCTTGAATTTTTCTTTCGCATCTCAATCTATAGCTTACATTTATAAAAAAATGTGAACTGAAACATAAGCTTCAACATATTTAATTAGAGCGATAGCGATTAAAGGCAGATCCAAAGTCTATTTCCAAAAGAAATTTTGATGACCCTAGCGTCACGGCTTGATACAACTTGTTATGTTCTTTTTAGATATAGTTATCGTAAGATTAGCGAGGCATAAAGTGTACGCAGGAACCGCGTACTCGCTTCACAACATCAACTTAGAAGTCCTCCAAAATAAAGGAGATCAGGCATGATCCACGCTGGCAATGCCATTACCGTCCAAATGCTTTCGGACGGAATTGCAGAATTCCGCTTTGACTTACAAGGTGAGTCGGTCAACAAATTTAACCGCGCAACAATTGAAGATTTTAAAGCTGCAATTGACGCTGTTAAAGCAAACGGTGACATCAAAGGTTTAATCGTTACTTCAGGTAAATCTACATTTATCGTGGGTGCAGATATCACTGAATTCGGTGACAACTTCGCTCAAGGCGAACAAGCGATTGTGGATTGGGCATTGCCTGTTCACGACATCTTCAATGCGTTTGAAGATCTAAACGTTCCTAAAGTTGCTGCAATCAATGGTATGGCATTGGGCGGCGGTTTTGAAATGTGCTTAGTGTGTGACTATCGTGTGATGTCAGAAGCTGCACAAGTTGGCCTTCCAGAAATCAAACTGGGTATCTACCCTGGTTTTGGTGGTACGGTTCGTTTAAGCCGCGTGATTGGTATCGACAATGCGGTTGAATGGATGGCAATGGCTGCACCGAAAAAGCCGGCTGCTGCGCTCAAAGACGGTGCTGTTGATGCAGTTGTTGCTGCAGACAAACTACAAGACGCTGCAATTGACCTTGTGAAACAAGCAATTGCTGGCCGTGTAGACTGGAAAGCAAAACGTCAAGAAAAATTAGATCCTGTTAAATTGAACATGCTTGAACAAATGATGGCATTCAATACAGCGAAAGGTGCAGTTCTTGCAAAAGCAAATCCTGCTCAATACCCAGCGCCAAAACTTCTTCTAGACTCATTACAAGCAGGTGCAAGCCTTCCACGTGATGAAGCATTGAAAATCGAAGCGCAAGGTTTTGCTAAAGCGGCTGTGACTCCACAAGCAGGTGCGTTAATTGGTTTATTCCTTAACGACCAAATTGTGAAGAAAACTTCGAAGAAATATGAAAAAGGTGCTCACCCTGTCAACCAAGCTGCTGTACTAGGCGCAGGTATCATGGGTGGTGGTATTGCTTACCAAGCGGCAAGCAAAGGCACACCAATCATCATGAAAGACATTGGTAACCCACAATTGGCGTTAGGTATGTCTGAAGCGAACAAATTGTTGACTAAACAAGTTGATCGCAAAAAAATGACTGCGGCGAAAATGGGTGAAACTCTTGCGCGCATCCGTCCGACTTTAAGCTATGACGAGTTTAAAGAAGTGGACATCGTGATTGAAGCAGTTACAGAGAACCCTAAAGTTAAGGGTATCGTACTTGCTGAAACTGAGAAGAATGTTCGTGAAAACACGATCATTGCGTCTAACACATCAACCATTTCAATCACACGTTTGGCTGAAAACCTAGAGCGTCCTGAAAACTTCGTAGGTATGCACTTCTTTAACCCAGTTCACATGATGCCATTGGTTGAAGTGATCCGTGGTGAGAAAACATCTGCTGAGGCAATCGCAACGACTGTGGTTCTTGCTCAGAAAATGGGTAAAACCCCAATCGTAGTCAATGACTGCCCGGGCTTCTTGGTGAACCGCGTATTGTTCCCTTACTTTGGTGCATTTGACCTTCTACTGAAAGACGGTGCTGACTTCCAGCAAGTTGATAAAGTGATGGAAAAATTCGGCTGGCCAATGGGTCCTGCTTACCTCATCGACGTTGTGGGTATCGACACAGGCGTACACGGTGCAGAAGTAATGGCGGAAGGTTTCCCTGACCGTATGAAGCCTGACTTCAAAGGTTCAATTCAAACGATGTATGAAGCAAAACGTTTGGGTCAAAAGAATGACGTTGGTTTCTACAAATACGAACTTGACCGTAAAGGTAAGAAAGCCAAAGTGGTTGATCCTGTGGCTTACGAACTTGTGGCTTCTGTTGCAACTGCGGAAAAACGTGAATTTGATGCTCAAGAAATCATTGACCGTATGATGCTGACGTTCTGTAACGAAACTGTTCGTTGTCTAGAAGACAACATCGTTGCAACGGCTGCTGAAGCAGATATGGCGATGATCATGGGTGTAGGTTTCCCTCCATTCCGTGGTGGTCCATGCCGTTACATCGACCAAACAGGTGTCGCTGAATACGTAGCGCTTTGCGACAAATATGCGTATTTAGGTAAGGCTTATGAAGCGCCACAAATGTTGCGTGACATGGCTGCAAACAACAAAAAATTCTACGGTTAAGGAGCAACGTGAATGGCTACTTTAAATCCACGTGACGTTGTCATCGTTGATGGCGTACGTTCAGCAATGGGTAAAACCAAAAATGGTATGTTCCGTAACGTACGTGCTGACAGCTTATCTGCTGAATTAGTACGCGCGCTTGTTGCTCGTAACCAGTTTGATACCAATGAAGTTGAAGACGTAATCTGGGGCTGTGTAAACCAAACCCTAGAGCAAGGTATGAACATTGGTCGTAACATTGCGTTATTGGCTGATCTTCCAAAGACTGTTGCAGGTCAAACAGTGAACCGTCTTTGTGGTTCTTCTATGCAAGCAATCCACACAGCGGCTGCGCAAATTGCAACCAACCAAGGTGATATCTTCATCATTGGTGGTGTAGAGCACATGGGTCACGTTGGCATGATGCACGGCATCGACATCAACCCAGAAGCGTCTAAGCACTATGCAAAAGCGTCTAACATGATGGGCTTAACGGCTGAAATGTTAGGTCGTATGAACGGTATATCGCGTGAAGAACAAGATGCGTTTGGTGTTGAATCACACCGCCGTGCTTGGGCTGCAACACAAGAAGGTCGTTTCAAAAATGAAATCGTGGGCGTTGAAGGTCACGATGCAAATGGCTTCAAAATTCTGTGCGATATCGATGAAGTGATTCGTCCTGATGCAAACCTTGAAGCATTCCAAGCTTTACGTCCAGTATTCGATCCGAAAGGCGGTACAGTAACTGCTGCGACTTCATCAGCATTGTCTGATGGTGCGTCTGCAATGTTGCTGATGTCTGCTGAACGTGCTCAATCTCTTGGTCTTAAGCCACGCGCTGTGATTCGCTCTATGGCTGTTGCAGGCTGTGATGCTGCGATCATGGGTTATGGTCCTGTTCCTGCGACTCAAAAAGCGCTTAAACGTGCTGGCTTGTCAATTGCTGATATTCAAACGTTTGAATTGAACGAAGCGTTCGCAGCACAAGGTTTGTCTGTTCTTAAAGGCTTAGGCATTTATGACCAACAAGACCGTGTGAACTTGAACGGTGGTGCGATTGCATTGGGTCACCCATTGGGCTGTTCTGGTGCTCGTATTACGACTACATTGCTGAACGTTATGGAACAGCAAGATACACAAATCGGTCTTGCGACCATGTGTATCGGTTTGGGTCAAGGTATCGCGACTATTATCGAACGTGTTTAATGCTTAATTAAATACTGAGATAAAAGAAACCCCGCTTATTGCGGGGTTTCTTTTTGGCATATCATAATATTTCACTTTGTTATAATTACTAATGAAGAAATTCCTATTACACTCAACAAACTTACAATCATTCCGGCTTTAAACAAATTATAGTTACGATCATTTTTTGTATTTAAAGCCAATATCCAACTTGTTAGAAGCATAATAAGCAATGTAAAGCTTAATAATAAAATTGATACTGCAAATACAAAGACAGGTAAACTCCCCTCATTGGTAAGTAATTCTACAGCTGCTTTTACTAAGCTCATTCCCCCAAATAAGGCTATAATAATAGAAGCAAAAATACCTAGAATTGTGACAAATTGAGTTTTAGACTCCTCAGCATCTTTTTGCGCCCTCTGAGCTGAAATCAGTGCCTTGTTAGTATCTTCTTGTAACTTTGTTATCGTACTATTTAATGTCTCTACTGTTATTTGCGTATCTTTAGCAATTTCACTTGAAGTTCTGACTGATCTTAATGATTTAGCAATGATTGTACGCGAATCACTTAACTCTACCTTTGCTCTTCTCAACTCCCCTTCCAAATCAAATATTTTATTTTTTAAATCATATATTTGACCTGATACTTTTAATGTCTCTTTACTAATAAAAACTTTTTGGCATACAGCTAATTGAATATGCGAGACAAACCGCTTGTATGCATTTAATTGATGGTTTGCTTTCCTATTTTTTTCTAATTTCAGTTCATCAGAAGTCAAACCATCTAATTTTAATAATTTCTTTAATGGCTCGATTAATCCTTCAATTACACTATTTAATTCATCTGAAAATTCAAAATCTGATGCATAAATACATTCTGTAATTTCTTGATATGGAATAGGATAAAAAGTTTCGCCTGTACTATCATCTACAAGGTTCTTTTCCTGACATATAAGTAAAAATGACTGTAAAATTTGCTGGTGCAAATCTACAGTCATTTTTAGTGGGTCAAGATGTGATTCAATTAATTCATTTAACTTTAGAAATTTATCAGAATTACTATTCACACTGTACCTAGCTAATCAAATCTTCAATATCATAACTTTCATTACGTAACTCATCTTCAGAATATGGGATATTCTTTTCCCCATTCTTAATAGCTTGTTGTGCTCTTAACCAAGAGTCTTCTTTATGAGTTAATTCAACTAATTCAAAAGCTTCTTTATCTACTAAATTTGTAATTATAAAATTTAACCTTTGTCTTTGATCAACCGTTAGGTCTAGGAGTTCTGGATCAAACTGCTCTCTTTCAAAGCGAATCCCATTTTCGTCATTTACAAAGCGAACTGGTGTTTCAGGCGTAGTAATACGACTAAATCCATACGAACGAAAAGTACTATAGACATTAGGCGTCACCGGCCCATATTGCCATTTTTCAATTTGATCATCAAAAATCGAGAAGCCACTCTTCAAAAAGTCACAATAAACATAGTAAAGAATTTTTTGTAATTTCACGTGTGTAAAGCTAGTATTCGGAAAATTTTGATTAACAAACCAAATAATATAGTTAGCAAAAGCTAGAGCATTCATACCATACCTCCATTTTCACTAAAACGAATTTAAAACCCAAAAGTACTTATATAATAAGTGTCGACGTATTATCCATAAATCAATATTTTTATAAAGGCTGAATAACTTAAATATCTATACTATTTTTAACATGAGCGACCTAAGCTGTCACCCTAAATCCGATATGAATTTTTTTAATTTTTAAAATTAAAAAATATATAACCATAACTTAACTAAAAATTGAGGAGGTTAATCAGTTCGCTGCGCCAACAAAGTTGCAAAATGCTGTTTAATCCGCTTCCCATCAGCATCCACCCGATGCAACTCCCCGACATTTTCATTGTATTTCACAATATTCCAGCCATCGTATAGCGTACTTAACTCCCCTGCTTTAAAGCTAAATGGAAAGTCAGGCTGCGCAGGTAAATCAGGCGTATCCATAGCGCAAACTATCAGGTTATAGCCATTTACACTTGTCGCTTGCTGCATCTGCTGAATCAGCGGCTTGACTGTATTGGCCTCTAAAAACATCATCACCACAGTACAGCAAATAAAGTCGTATGTACCTGTAATGCTTGGGTCAGCGTTTAGATCACGCTGCTGTACATGAATATTTTCAATGCCTTCCGCAGCGATCACCTCTTGCAGCTTGTGCAAACTGTGTGGATTGACATCCCATGCATCCACCTCAAAACGCTGCTCAGACAACTGACTTAAGTACAGCGAATTACGCCCCTGACCACAGCCGACATCCAAAGCACGTCCACCATGCAAATACGGTGTTGCAGCCAAAATTTCTGAATGTGTTGGGCTGAGTTGATACTTCTTATAAAAATAGTCCTGTGCTAAACAATAAAAACTTAACTGACATTGCACATCATCACTCGCAGACATAATCTTGTGCCACGCCTGTGGTTCTATAAACGGCGGTGGTAGGTCTGGACTAAATACATGCGTCGAGAGGACATTTCCAGACGCATCTAACATGGCAAAATTTACTTCACCTTGCAGCACGGTGAGTTTTGCCCATGTCCCTGCTTTGGTATTGTGCTGTTGTTTAAAACCTTGTGGAATCGATTGCTGCGTCCACACAGGGAGCTGTTTATAACAAATAAGCTGCTGCATCTGTAGTTATCCCTCAAGCGACGTTATTTTTATGCCATACCAATGGCGGAAATGTATATTCACCATAACGGCTTTAACAGTGATTTTAAATCAGCTTTGAATTGAAAATTTCGAATGCTGTGCAATGCACGCTGTTTTTGTTTGTTTTTCTGCGTAACACCATGTTATCCGTTTGTAACATTGGTGGAATATTCACACAATCGAATCCCTCACTCTGTGCCGTGTAACCTAAGCGCTGTTGATAAGGCATAAAATTTACAATGCCTTATTTTAACTAAGTTTTATAGAGTGATGACTATGAACGCGATCAAAACTACTTTAGCTGTTGCTTTAGTTGCTGCTACAACTTCTGCTATGGCAACTACTGCTGTAGAACAAAAACCTGCGACTGCTGTTGAAGTTGTAAAAGCTCAAGCTGCACAAGCGAAAACTGCAACTGTAGCTGCTGCTCAAGCAACTAAAGATGCTGCTAAAACTCAAGTGGCTGTTGCAGAAAAAGCAACTCAAACTAAAACTTTAACAGTGAAAGAAACCACTAAAGCAAAAACTGCTGACATGAAAAAAGCAGTTGTAGAAAAAGCAGCAGCAACTAAAGAAACTGCAGTTGCAGCAAAAGATGCAACTGTAGCAAAAACTGTAGCGGCTAAAGACGTTGTTGTTGCGAACACTGTTGCAGCAAAAGACGCGACTGTAGCAAAAACTGTAGCAACTAAAGATGCTGTCGTTGCAAAAACTGTTGAAGCAAAAGATGCAGCTGTAGAAAAAGCAACTGATGCAAAAGAAGCTGTTGAAACTAAAACTGAAGAAGTAAAAGCTGAAGCGAAAAAAGACTGCGCTAAAAAATGTGCAGAGAAAAAAGCTGAAGCAGCAAAAGCTGAGAAAAAAGGTTTCTTTTCTTGGTTCAAAAAAGCAGCTTAATCGTTGATTAAATGCTAAAAAAAGATGCCTTCACGGCATCTTTTTTGCCCATTTAGACTGCAATACTGCTTTCTGCTAACGGAATAATCTTTTGATAAACAAACTGATTTTTCCCCTGTGATTTCGCCTGATATAGGCAGGCATCGACATGCTGTAGAGTCGTGGAGTAATTGGACAAACTCAACTGTTGAAACTCGGCCAAGCCCATACTAAAGCTGACATCTAGCCTTAATTGATCTTTTCGAAACGGTACATGTTCGCAGCGTTCCAAAATTGTTTCACACAACATTTTACCCTGCTCCAAATCGGCACCTTCGAGCAAAATTAAAAATTCTTCACCGCCCCAGCGACTGATAAAACTCGCGCGAGGACTACAATTTTTTAAGATTTTTGCCAAATGCACCAAAACACTGTCCCCCATTTGGTGTCCATATTGGTCATTAATTTTTTTAAAATTATCGACATCGAGCAAAATGACACAGCCTTTATCAACCGCACCCTCTATAAATATTTGTTCTTTAAAAGCATGGCGATTTTTCAGCCCCGTCAACTCATCGCAAAAACTTACACGTTGCAAAGCCAAATACAGGCGTTTATTTCGTGCATATAGCTCACAAATAAACAGAAAAATGATCAGATAAATACCCAATGCCAAACGATAAGAACTGATCCGCGAGAGCATATGTACTTGTGCATCCGACCAATATTCCCCAGCCAATGGCATGGCACCATACCAGCCACAGATCAGCGTCATTAAACCAATCAGCCAGCAAAAGGTTTTGAGTTCGTATTTGATCGCGTAATAACACATCAATAAAGGCAAGACCATGCAAGCATAGAAGATCTGATCATTTGAGATCACATATTGCACGGCCAGTGCCACGATCAGATAGCCATAATCCATCCACGGCACATTCATCCAGCGCTGAACACCAAATAATAAACACACCACAGCCAAACTTGTTGCAAATTGCTCTAGAAAATAATCAACAAAGGCAAAATATTGGTTGTCCATCTGAAAGCACGCCACGAACAATAGACTGCCTGCAAAAGCACTCACGATACTCGGAACAGCCAACATCAGGGTTCGCTTAAAGCGTCGTTTTTTTAAATGGCTCAGTGCCAAATAGGCTTTAATAAATACCCAAATCTGAAATGCTGAAATCGCACACAGGAGAAATTTATCTTCTAAGGTTTTGGCGGGATCGACCATCAGCGAAGCCACAAAGATCGCACTAAAAGCATAGAGCACGATCAGTAAATCGTGGCTTAAATGCTTGCGTATTAAAATCATGCCATAGGCAGCGAATGCATTTACCACCCAAACAGGGCTAATAAATAATTCATAGGTATAGCCTATCGACACCAATGAAACCGCACATATGGCAAGCCATAGCAGTATTAATTTTTTCATACGCTAAAAAAATCGTCTCTAAAAATGGCGATAAACCTTTCATTCAAAGCCAATCGGTCTAAGGTTAGAATGATTGCAAGTTCAATACAGCTCAGCTTCTTATGCGTTATGGGCTGCTGGCTAAAAATTTATGTTTAAATTTTCGGCGTATTTTAAGTGATTTAAGTCACACTATTGATTAATAGTTGTATTAAATTTGCAATTTAAACAATCAAAGACTGTTTTAAAGCCAATGTTTTTTGCGTTATTCATGCTAGTTCGGAACTCAGCTCCCAAATTGATGCTCGATAGCAACAAAAAAGCCATCCGCTAAAGGATGGCTTTCACTTGTATAACATGTCTTGAAGCTGTGCTGAATAATTTGAATGAGAAGGACTTATTTTAATATTTGTAATTGTTCCATCAACCAAGCCATGTATTTGTCTTGATCCATAAAGTCAGGCGCCGTCCCTGTATCCAAACTATAAAATTGTTGATTAAATTCAATCACAATCTGTTCAGTCAGATGCCAATCTTCAATCATGCGAAAATACTGACTAAAGAAAAAACGGTTCTTGCCCCAGTTGTTTAAACTTTCCAAACGTGGATATTGGCGGTTCGCGATAAAGTCGATATAGACCTGCTGAATATCATCAAAAATCTGAATAGCTCGCATGAGCATGGACCTCTATATGATGTAAAACCCTGCTATAAGCCACTTTATCGCGCAAATTTGAAAGAGTGATGACAGTCAGTTAAAGCTTTTGTTTCAACTCTGAACGGTTCTTTTGGCGGATCTCATCCATTTGCGCATTGAGCGCTAACATCTCTGTATAAAGCTGATTAAACTGCTTTAAAGGCGCATCTTCATAGAACATAAATAATTTATTTTTCTTTTCCCATTTATTGGCTTTCAGCACAGCAAAGAGCTCATCAGCCTTCGCCAAGCTTTGCTTTTCTAACTCAAATAAAGCATGCGACTCATCACTATCACGACTGTCTCTTAAACTCTGGGCAATTTGCTGACGAAACACCTGTTTGACCGCCAACTGTTTGGCCTGAGCTAAACCATTTTCCTCTTGCTGAGTGGTTTTTTGCTCATAAGCATCGACCACAGCATGCACCTGTTGCAGCATTTGCTCAGTCTCTTGATATTGGTTTTTTTTATCTTGCAACAAGCGATCGATGTCGAGAAATTTATCCCAATTCAGTGCTTTAAGATCACGAATATATTGATTCCGCGCTTCTGCACGCTGCAGCATTTGGCTCAAAATAAAATCCGACATGATTTTATAATCACCCGTTAGCCGTGCATCTGTCACATTGAGTTGTATCGGCTCTTCCCAGTGCTGAGCTTGCTGAAAAATTTGCTCGGTTTTTTCGCGCAAAACCGTTTCATAGGTCGAGAGTTGCACAGCTTCTTTTTGCTGTACTGAATATTGATAAAACATCCATCCAAAGACCAATACCGTAGCACTGGCCAAGACAACAAAGATACGCGGCATAATGAGCTCCGAATGCCCTTTTATTCAGTTTAACCAAAAGTTTGAAGATTGACGATAAAATAGCCATGCTTTTTAAGGAGGCTATTTGAAAACATCAATGTCAATACACTTAAATTGCGCACGTCATCAAAACGAAAATTCATGGATAAAACATGAATTTTCGCCTTCAATTTGCTATAGAGATGTATTCGATTATGGGGTCTTGATCGGATTGGTATTTAACTGACGGTCAATATTGCCAAGATTGATTTGATCACGACTGATTTGCACATTGGTCGCATTTCGGTCTATCCCAAAGGGTTGCAACATAATATATAAACCATTGCGTGGGTCAGAAGACTGTAAGCCTGCGGCAATATCTAAAACATGCTGCTGCATCAAAGGCGATAAATTCGACATATCAGGCACTGCTGTCGCAGGCAAGACATCTACATTTGATACGATTGTTGCATCGACACCTTTGTTTTGCGTATCGCGCTCAAGTTGCATCACCCGTTGCTGTAAAGCTTTACGGCGATCCACCTGCTCTTGATACTCAACAATGCCCGTCTCTGCACGCATTTCACGCTCTGCCATAATGGTTAAAGCAGGCATCTGAATAGCTTGTTGTTCGGTATCCTCAGCTTTTGTAGTGGCTTTTTCCGCAGCCAAAGTACTCATAGCCGTCATTGCTGCGCTAACAAAAACCAAAACGGAAACAGATTTAGGGAGATTCATCATGTTCATTCCGAGAGATTTAAAAATAGAAAATTGAAAAAATTTACACTGCCATTATTGTACAACAATTAATCAATTTACTAGATTTAAGCCCGACAAACGGCACGTGAGTACAGCTTATTTAAAGCTCACGTTGCTCATTCTAGACTTAAGATTTCATCCTTTATCTATCTATATTGCGGCTACTTTTTCTTTTTTATACGGTCCCGATTCTTAACAGCACAGGAAATGACAAAGCAAACTCTTGCTGCAGATGGCGGCTAAATAAGTCATGCAAAGCTGCACACGGTTGATGTGTTGGATGTTGTTTTTGGTAGTGTTTTAACCCAGACCACGTTTGCAAATAGTCCAAAATTTGCTGTGCACTCCACCTATAATTTAAAAACAGCTGAGGTGTCGCTAACTCCTGAAATGGAAACGGAATACTGCGATATTCTTCGTCGATGTAACGACGTTCAACATCCCAATAGCCTTTTAAGGTGACAAAATACAGATCCTGTAAAAGCTGGTTTAATTCCGCATGTTCAAATTGAATCAGACCATAGCCCACAATGGCGATGTGACCTTGGGGTTTCAAAACGCGTCGTACTTCTGCATAAAAGGCAGCAAAATCGAACCAATGAATCGCTTGCGCAACTGTGATTAAATCCACTGAATGGTCTGCAAGCGGACAATGTTCTGCGCTGGCTTGCTCATAACGTACATTATCTAAATTGGGTGCTTGTGCCAATTGTTCGGCACTCAGATCTGTCGCTAAAACCTGTTGAAAATAGGACGCCAAACCTTTGGTAAATTGACCTGAACCTGCACCACAGTCCCATGCCAGTTCACGCACGGCAACATGCTGCAAGATGCTATCGACGACTTCAGCAGAATAACTTGGACGTGATTGTTGATACAGCGCACTCCCTGTAGAGAAAAGGTCTTTCATTGTAAAAATTCATTGGTTATTTTTTATCAGTTTAATCGAATTTTTAGGGGCAGAAACTAGCACTTAAGTCATAGCTTCAACGATAAAATTTAGCTTTAAATATTTACTCAATCACGTGCTGTATATAAAAACTGGTCTGCGCAATCGGGCTTAATTGATCATTCATTTGATAATATTTCACATCATAGTGACCTGGCTTCCAGCCAGCGACAGGACTAAAACTGACCCAATTCTGTTCACGCTGAGCACTAATCCGTTGAGGCATAAAAAACAGTACTTCTCCAGTAGATTGATCGCTCCAACGTACAAAAACCTGCTCATTATTCGGAGTTTTTCCTAAAGTATCAAAGTGAGCAAACAACTGCTGCTCTGCATAAATGTCACGCGGCAGTACATTTTCAACCCCGTATTCTTGCTGTGCCATAACCGCGGCTCGTCCACTCATAGGCTCATGAGGATTATTTGTTGCATCAACAAATTCGCGTACAAGATGCTTCGCAAATTCGCGTTTGTTTTTTATTGCCGATAAATCATAGCTGGGAAAAGCTTGTTTTAAATATTGATCCAACTGTTGTGGTGTCGCCTGATCAATGACGGCATTCACCTGAGTCATTTGATTTTTAAGTTGCTGTTGTAATTCGATATTATTTTCAGACTGCTCAGGTATATTCTGCTGAAGGTTTTGAATAAACCTAATCCCTGTCTGATCTCTATTACTTTCTATAACTGTAGGATCATCAGATACAGTATTAGACGGGGCTATTAAATAGCCCAATCCAAAACAGACGAGTCCAATCAACATTGGCACAATGAATTTCATCAGCATTAATTACACGTAATCGTTTCAGTCACGTTATTCGCCAGCGTGATTTTCAAACTTCCATTTGTAAATAATGCCCCCTGATTCACTTCTTCTTTAGTTCGATTACTGCCTGACAATAATCTTAATCCTTCTGATGTACAGATTCCTGTCTGGGTATCATTTGTTAGCTTTAATACACAGCCTGCTGTTGTCACTTTATGGGTATTTGCTACAGGTTGAGTACATATTGCCGTGATCACATTTGTAGACGGTGTTTTAAGATCACACGCTGAACAATCTCGACTTGCACTACCGCATGCATTTGCTGCTTTTTCACTGCGGCAAATATAGGTTTGAGTACCAAAAGTAAATTCTTTTTCATAAGATGAATTAAAACTCCCACTGCTTCCACCACCACATGCTGTTAATAAAGCACTTGTCATTACAGTTAAAGCCATTAACATTTTGTTCATATGCATTGTCATACCTTTTATTTTTAAAAATTTTTTTAACTATTAGTCAAATTATATTCGGTAGATTGTAGCAGTTAAATTGTGTAAATGATAAACAACCGAAAAAACAACAGGCAAAAAAAAACCTCAAACAATGGTTTGAGGTTTTTTCGAATATGGTGGCGAGACCCAGGATCGAACTGGGGACACACGGATTTTCAATCCGTTGCTCTACCTACTGAGCTATCACGCCGATGCGGTGTATTAAGCCGTATCTCAGTCAATTAGTCAATCATATTTATAAAAATATTTTTCGTATGCATATTTTTTAGGCAAAAAAAAATCCCTGATGGGATCAGGGATTGATAAACTGAAAAATCAGTTTTGAATATGGTGGCGAGACCCAGGATCGAACTGGGGACACACGGATTTTCAATCCGTTGCTCTACCTACTGAGCTATCACGCCGATGGGGCGTATTAAACAATTTCAGTCTCATGGCGTCAAGCATCCGTTGCACTTTTTTGTGCAAATGTTTATTTTTAAATCAATATTTCACATTATTTGCTTATTTTTTGAGTGCTTTTAAATTTCCACAGCTGAAATTACTGTGACAACAACGTATTTATCCAACAAAAAAGCAGCTCAATGGCTGCTTTCAATTGGGGGACCAGTTATTCAGCCGCAGTAATTTTTCCAATGTGCGCCAAACAGCGATGGATCGCGCCACAACCTGGTTCAAAAGTTTTCACCCCTTTTTCTTCTTCCATACGGGTGGCCTCACTGACCAAGCGCTCTGCAACACCACGCCCGCGATTTGCTGGGTGTACCACAATATATTCAAGGGTTTTGCTTTCACCTTGGCCTGTACACCAAATCGCACCAATCACTTTTGTATTAAATTCTGCAGTATAAACTAAGGTATACTGAGCTAAGTTCTGCTCAAGTTGTTCAATCGCATCGGAACCGTCGCTAAACTCAGGGCTGGTGTCATACAGTCGCTCAAGCTGGCTGCGCACTTCATCATTTTCCAAAGAAGTATAGGCATGTACGGTAATAGGCATTGATAAACCCTCCTGAGCAATCTAATATGCGGTGACTTTTCGTCACAGCGAAAATATTTTTACATCAATCATTTTGACGTATTTGAGGAACGTGTCTATGACAGATCGTATCAGTGAAGTGGTAAGAAACACCAACGAAACCAAAATTCGAGTTCGTGTGAATCTTGATGGTACTGGTCAAGGCACTTTAAACACTGGTGTTCCATTTTTAGATCATATGATTGATCAAATCAAGCGACATGGTCTGTTTGATATTGATATTCATTGTGATGGCGATCTTGAAATTGACGATCATCATACCGTAGAAGACTGTGGGATTACACTTGGCCAAGCGTTTGCTCAAGCACTGGGCAATAAAAAAGGCTTACGTCGCTACGGTCACTTCTATGCGCCGCTCGATGAATCACTGAGTCGTGTTGTGGTGG
Organism: Acinetobacter sp. YH12126; assembly: GCF_013418745.1. Classification (NCBI taxonomy): domain Bacteria; kingdom Pseudomonadati; phylum Pseudomonadota; class Gammaproteobacteria; order Moraxellales; family Moraxellaceae; genus Acinetobacter; species Acinetobacter sp. YH12126. The sequence continues at coordinate 257,000 of NZ_VPBM01000002.1, forward strand.
ATTTATCTGGCCGTCCGGGTCTGTGGATGGATATTCCATTCACTCGCGCGCGCATCGGGACTTTTGATGTGGATCTTTTCTCTGAATTTTTCCAAGGTTTTGTGAACCATGCGTTAATGACGCTGCACATCGACAACCTAAAAGGTAAAAACAGCCACCACCAAATTGAAAGCGTATTTAAAGCCTTTGCCCGTGCATTACGTATGGCGTGTGAAGTTGACCCGCGTGCCGAAAATACTGTTGCGTCTACCAAAGGAACATTGTAATGACCCGTATTGCCCTTCTTGACTATGGCATGGGAAATCTTCACTCAGCAGCAAAAGCCCTCGAACACGTGGGCGCAACTGTTGATGTCACCAATGATCCTAAGCTGATTGCACAAGCAGATAAAATTGTGTTTCCTGGCGTTGGCGCAATGCGTGACTGTATGCAAGGCATGCATGATGCAGGCATTGATGAAGTGGTCCGTAAAGCGGCATTTAATAAACCTGTGCTTGCGATCTGTGTCGGTATGCAAGCCCTAATGCAGCATTCCGAAGAAAATGGCGGTGCAGATGCATTGGGTATTTTTGAAGGTTCGGTTAAACGCTTCCCTGATGTAGAGGGATTAAAAGTGCCGCACATGGGCTGGAACCAAGTGCATCAGGCAGACCATAGCCACCCGATGTGGAAAAACATTGAGCAAAATGCACGTTTCTATTTCGTACATAGCTTCTATGTAGAGCCGCAAGACTCAAGCATTGTCGCTGCTACCTGTGACTATGGTTTGGAATTTTGTACCGCAATTCACAAGGAAAACTTGTTTGCGACACAATTTCACCCAGAAAAAAGTCATACAGCCGGTCTGCAATTGCTGAAAAACTTTGTGGAATGGGATATTTAAAATTCCTTCGCCGCAAAAAAGCCCGCTCCTTGCGGGCTTTTTTGTACTGTTTATTTTTCATCCTTTTATTTTCTACATATTCATTTTAGAATTTGCCTACTTATAAAAATACCAAAGCCTAGGAATAATAATGAATACATTCACATCTGACTCACCGACCCAAGCCAGTGGTCGCTTTAGCCGTCGCGCATATCTTGCATGGAATCTACTGCTCGGCATTATTTTTACACTAATTGCTGTTGTAGTCGGCCTGCTCATACCCGGTGCGCAAAATGCGTTGACTGAAGGTGCAATGTCGACGCCACTCATGATTATTTTCTTTATCATGTATGCCATCGTCATTTATTACAGCGTCATTTTCTTAATCCGTCGTTTACATGACCGAGACCATTCTGGATGGCTTGCACTGCTGATCTTAGTTCCTGTAGTGAATATATTATTTGCGCTCTATGTGTTATTTGCACCGGGTAATAGCGGTAGTAATAGCTTTGGACAACCACGCCCGACCAAAGGCTGGGAAACAGTGCTGGCTGTTTTGTATATCGTGGTGTTTATAGTCGGGATACTTGCTGCGATCATGATTCCCTCTTACCAAAACTATGTGATCCGCTCTCAGCAAACCACGATTCAACAACAATAATGATAAATTATTAGATGCCGCCTATATCACTCTAAACAGCAATACATCTACTCAAACAAACTCACACATGTGGGCTTTTTTTGTACTTTACCTTTATAATCAACGCGCTTTTTATGTTCAGGATCAAATCCTGTACTTTTTCACATTTTTATGTCGTTTTTAGCTCAATTTTTTTGCGGCTAAAAATGAATGATAACTATACTTTTTACGATAATTTAAGATCATTTAATATGAATAATTCACCCAATATAAACTCTGGTTGGAACCGTGACGGTCGTTTTAATCGCATGTCTTTTATCGGTTGGAATGTCTTCTATGGCCTCATGCTGAGCATATTGATGCTACTGATCGTCAGCATGATGCCCAATACCCTCAATGCCCTAATAGCTCATGCAGAAAATCCAATGACGCAAGTGATTGGATTTATCCTGAATGTTTTAATGCTGATCCCTTTGATGATTTTTTCCGTACGTCGTCTGCATGACTTTAATCTCTCAGGCTGGTTTGCACTCTTAGAGTTGATTCCGTTGCTCAATATCGTTATGTGCATTGCTCTGATGCTCATCCCTGGGTCTGCAAATGCCAATCAATATGGTGAGCCACGTGCATCCAAAACATGGGAAGTGGTCCTCGCCTTTCTCTTTATCGGTTTATTCTTACTGATCTTGGTAAATGTATTATTTACTGCGCGTTTTCTGTTTTAAGTCACTGTGTTTAAGTGCCCTCGTCACTGTCATAGCAACGCGCTATGACAGGCAGATGAGTCAATGGCTCATGCTCAACGCCACATCTCGGTATTTGCATTTCCCTACTAAACGCTCTAGGCTGCAACAACAAGCCTTTGAATTGAATCACAATGACTGATGCTCTACTGACACCTATTTTGCCAACAAAAGAACAGATTAAAGATTTTCCATTGTTCCAAAATTTAGTGCCAGAGCAGATCCATGTCATTCACAATGCCGAACAATGCCAACACTGGTCCGATGAATTACAGACAACTGCCTTATTCGGTTTCGACTCTGAATCTAAGCCGACTTTTCGTAAAGGTGAGGTCTCTACCGGCCCACATTTAATCCAACTCGCGACGGCGCAACAGGCATGGTTGTTTCAAATGAACGAATGCACTTGGGATTTTTTAAGACCAATCTTGAGTAATCGTGATCAAATTAAAGTGGGTTTTGGCTTAAAAAATGATGCGCATTTATTTCGTAAAAAAGGCATCGAACTGAATAGTGTCTTGGAACTCTCCAAGTGCTTTGCTTCTTTTGGCTTAAGCCAACCTTTAGGTTTAAAAAATGCCATGGCACTGCTTTTTCGTGTGAATTTTCCAAAATCTAAATCGGTCAGCACCTCGAATTGGGCCAAAAAGCGCTTAAGTCCGGAGCAAATTCGTTATGCCGCTGCCGATGCCTATGCCCCTGTTTTGGTCTTTGAAGAATTATTACAACGTGGCTTATTACCCAAAACCATTCCCAATACTTCTCTCAAACTAAGAATTCGTCCGCACATGAATTTATAAATCCTTAATTATTTTAATGATTTAATTTATATTCAGCGATGTAACCGCTCTGTAACTGGATATTGCCCCAATCTATGGCATGACCAAGTGCAAAGATCGGCTGAAGAGTGCCAATGAATTTGCAGTTTATTTGCACTAGAGATTTAAACAGTACGTTATTGCTTTAAAAATAGTCACAACACAGTCTAAAAACAATAAAATCGCACCTTTTAAGTACATTTATATCTTTGATTTAACTCATTTTAATTACATTAATATACATTTATATTTTTATTCAGCTAAGGTTTTGATCTCTCTGGGTTTTCTAGCAGAATTACATGATTTATCTCATTCTTTCTATACTTTCATAATTTGTTTTCATCAATCTCCTTTTGCTAAAACAAGTCTGCCAAATACATAACACATTATAATTTAAAAGCTTGGAGAACCTGACATGTTGAACTTATTTACAGGAAAAATCAGCGGTGTACTCAGCCTGACTTTACAAGGGATCAGTAAAGCGGTTGGACTGGTTTTAAATACTGTTTTGGATACAGTAGACAGCGTATTAGAGACCGTAAGTAGCTTAACAGCGCCCTTAACGAATGCACTGACTGAGCTTCCGCTCATTGGTGGGACCATCGAAAAAGTACTCGCGGTTGAAAATCAGTTGGTTGGCACCTTAGGTGATGGCTTACATGCGGTAGCCGATCAACTAGCGACAGGTGATCTTCTCGGCGGTGTACAAACCGCTCTCAATGGCGTAACTGGTGTGGTCGGTCAAACCGTGACGGAAGTTGCAGGTTTGGTTGATCATCTCAGTGGCGTGGCTGCACCAATCACAGATGTACTTTCTGACCTGCCATTGCTGGGCGGTCTATTGGATGCAGTAGGCGAAACTACGGGGAATTTAACAGGCTTGTTGGCTGAAACGGGCGACTATGTAGCCAGTATTGATCCTACCGAATTATTAACATCCGTCCTGAATGATCCTTTAGCAAGTATGGGTAGTGTCGTGCAAGATGTTTCAGGCACTTTAGATGCCTTACTGGATGACATTGTACCGATTACATCGATTGCCACTGAACTTCCTGTGGTGGGTGATCTTATTCAAGTGGTCGGTGAAAGTACCACAGCCCTCAATCAAGGCTTATACGATGTCGGTAGCTTACTTCAATCCGTAAACAGCGATTTATTACAAACAACCGCTTATGTTTAATGACTAAAAACGCTAATACACAGCGCATTTTTATAGACCAACAATAAAATCCAATCCTTTATTTGCACTAGCCTGACACATGTCAGGCTTTTTTAATTCATCAATTCTGATATTAGCATTTAGTGTATAGCCGTTTATTTGATAAGATTAGGTACAAATTCATTCTTAATTTGATTGAGCAAGGAGCGAAAGCATGCTGATCATCCCTGCAATTGACCTGAAAGATGGCAAATGTGTCCGTTTAAAACAAGGTCGTATGGAAGACGATACCGTATTTTCTGACGATCCAGTGGCAACTGCACAGCATTGGGTAAATGAAGGCGCGCGTCGCTTACATTTGGTAGATTTAAACGGTGCTTTCGCTGGTACACCGATTCATAAGCCTGTGGTTGAAGCGATTGCTAAAGCACAGCCTGAATTACCAATTCAAATTGGTGGTGGTATCCGCTCTCTTGAAACTATTGAACACTACCTTGATGCAGGCGTATCGTTTGTCATCATTGGTACAAAAGCGGTAAAAGAGCCTGAATTTGTTGAAGAAGCGTGCAAAAAATTTGCAGGCCATATCATTGTCGGTATCGATGCCATGAACGGTATGGTAGCAACAGATGGTTGGGCAAATGTCACTGATGTGAAAGCTACTGATTTGGCAAAACGCTTTGCAGATGCTGGCGTATCGAGCATCGTCTACACCGACATCGCACGTGATGGCATGATGCAAGGTGTGAACGTTGAACAAACCGTAAACCTTGCAACATATTCAGGCTTACCTGTTATTGCATCGGGTGGCGTGACTAACCTTGACGACGTACGTAACTTAAAAGGCCAACCGGGCATTTTAGGTGCGATTACTGGTCGTGCAATTTATGAAGGGACATTGAACCTTCGTGAAGCTCAATTACTGCTTGATCAACAAAGCTTGTAATTTGCCCGAGCAGAAAAGAGGTCTTCGGGCCTCTTTTTTTATTTCTCATTTTTATTTCCCCTCTTCGAACAATCAAATACACATGTCAACCGTCCAATCTGCTTGGAAAGCCAAGTTTCCGCAGCTCGCACTCATCCTGATTACCATGATTTGGGGCGCCAGTTTTATCACCGTGCAATACGGTTTAAATTTTAGCAGTCCCGTGCTGTTTGTCGGTCTACGTTTTGCCGCAGCAACACTGGCTGTGAGTCTTTTATCACTCAAATATCTTAGACACTTTTCTCAATATGATGTCATTGCGGGCGCAAGTATCGGCGCGGTGATTGCGATCGGCTATGCGACGCAAACAATCGGCCTGCAAAGCATCAGCAGCAGTGAATCAGCTTTTTTAACAGCGCTGTATGTACCGCTGGTGCCGATTTTTATGTGGCTCTGTTTTCGGCATAAACCGCATGTGATTACATGGCTGGGTGTGTGTTTGGCTTTTGTTGGTTTGGTCTTTTTAACTGGTAATGGTTTTGGCGCCATTCAGCTCAACTTTGGACAAATCATTACGCTGCTCGGGTCGATTGCCATTGCCTTTGAAATTATCTTGATCAGTTATTTTGCACCCCGCGTCAATCTACGCAGAGTGACGGTTCTACAATTGGCATTTGCCTCACTGTTCTGTTTTTGCTTTGCTCCAATGGTAGGTGAAACCACATTGCCCAAATTTGAATGGCCATTAATCGCTGTACTGTGCGGATTGGGGCTGGCCAGCGCCGTGATTCAACTGGTGATGAACTGGGCGCAGCGTATGGTTGATCCTGCACAGGCGGCAATCATCTATGCAGGTGAACCGGTTTGGGCCGCAATCATTGGGCGGCTTGCAGGTGAACGCTTAACACCGCTCGCTCTCATTGGCGGACTGTGTGTAGTGCTTGGTGTGATTGTGAGTGAATGGCGGCCGAAATGGTTAAAGAAACGCTAATTTCTGCATCCTCTATTAGATCAAAAAAGCGACTCATACGGTCGCTTTTTTGATGCTAAGATTTTTATTCCAAAAAGTTCTGAACTCGCATTACTCATACATCGGTCGGTTGTCATTGACACGGATTAAACCTTTAATCGCGCGGTACACAATCCATAACCAAGACAGTCCGATCACCGTGACACAGAAGGTACTCGCTCCCAGTGCTACACCTGCAAAGGCATTGGCATTATTGCCGGTAAAGAACAGAAAAATAAAAGGCACGAAAGCAATGATATTCCAAATGAGATACCACCAAAACGTGCGAATCTGCCAAGTGAAATGGCTTTCAAAAATCGTACCGCGGACATCACTGCGTTTGACGTAATTGATAATCAGCGCGAGGACCGCAAGCAAGCCGGCAGAAAAAATTGCCACAATATAAAGAATATACAAAATAATCGTGAGCAGGCGGTTTGGATCTTTATCAATGGAATAATTCATTTCGCTCTCCGTCATGATGATTTTGCGGATCGTTCCACCTAAATATGCAGGATATTAAATGGTGAAATTAGCCATAAAATCAGTAGTATGTTAAAGGCTATGGTACAGAAATATATTTTTCGAAACGGTTGTTTTTGTGTTTTATGCCGCAAACGTTGCTGAGCCAGCCATGCCGCCGGCCACCCACCTAAAAAAGACAAAAGATGCAGTGTATTTTCAGGCACGCGTCGGTTCCCCATTTGCGCAGCTTCTTTATCCTGCGCATAGAACCAATAGGTCAAGACATTGATAATACTTACAAAAAGCAGCACCATGCCACTGAGTAAACCAGCCACAGACAAGCCCGCCAAGGCGAGGATATAAATGATGCACAAGATTTGCATCGGCTCTGCCTGACGCGGCATCTGCACCACATTTTTTTTATTGGGGCGTTGTGTAGCTTTGGTTTGTGAGGCTTTTAAATAATGCACTTGCTGCGCACGAAAGCGTCCGCGTTCGTCTAAGATGACAGCATAATCCAACGCGCAGCCCACGATTGGTCGTGGGCCGGGACGGGAAAAGTCTTTGATGTGCAAAAATACGCGATCTTTGGTGCTATCGTTCGGTTGAATGAAGCCGTAACCCTTATCATCAAACCATTCTACTAAGCGTCCTTGATCACGCATGCTTTTCCCCCTCGTTGTTTTTAAAATTTATGCAGTGACGAACTTTAATCGTTCAATCAGCATATTACGCATTTCAGCAGGGTTTTTCTGCAAAATATCATCCCCTGTACGGCCTTCTGCCGCATTTTTCTGTGCTACCTGTAAACGCATCATCCAGAAACGACCTGCCGCCATCGCCAAATATAACTCTAGGCATGATTTTTCATCTGCGGTTAATGGACGCACGCTTTCATAGGCATTTAAAAAGGCAATGGCTTTGTCTTCATTCAAATGTACATCCGGATATTCAGTACAAAAGTCATTTAAAGTAATAGCAATATCAAACAAGAGTTCGTCTTTATTTAACTCATAAAAGTCTAAAATGCCGTTGAGTTGATCGCCTTCAAATAGAGTATTGTCACGGAACAAATCAGAATGAATAAAACCGGTAGGACGGTTTGGGTACATCGCTGTTAAGATGTCATATAAGCCCAACAAATTGTTAAGCAACGTGGTATCTGCTTCATTTAATGTTGGACGAATATCCCGTGAAACTTGTAACCAATAAGCATGATCACGATATTCTGCACGTTCCAAAGGGAAATCTTGTAAAGCCACATGCATTTTCGCTTGGGCTACAGCAATCGCTTCTGCTTGCGCTAAGCTCGCAGGCATGGGATGTTGACCTTGCATGCGTGGCGCAATCTGTGCAGGTTTATCCTTTAAGCTATGAATCGCTTTACCCGAATGATTCAGTGGTACAGGCACAGCTAGACCAGCCTGCCCCAAGTGTTCGAGTACAGGCACCAATTCCCCTGCACCTTGCTCGTCCATCTCTTCAAAAACGGTTAATACATACTGCGTGCCATTTTCGCAAACAATAAAATAGTTGGTATTTTGAATACCGCCTTGAATCGGAATCAGGTCAATCACCTCCAGTCCATAAGGTGCTGCAAAATCCTGAACTTCCTTTAAAGTCAAAGTGGTATAAACCGACATAGAAAACCTGCGAAAAAACTTACATATTTTTGATAGAATAACCGCTCCGACTACTAAGGTGTAGCATCTAAGTCGCGAAGTTTCATAATCGGCTGTTATTTTTGGAAAAAATTATGCTTGCTAAACGTATTATTCCTTGCCTCGACGTGGACAACGGTCGTGTAGTGAAAGGTGTTCAATTTCTTGATATTCGTGATGCAGGCGATCCAGTTGAAGTTGCACGCCGTTATAACGAACAAGGTGCGGACGAAATTACCTTCTTAGACATTACCGCAACCTCAAATGGTCGTGATACCACTTACCGTACGGTAGAGCGTATGGCTGAGTCTGTATTTGTGCCATTAACAGTCGGTGGTGGCGTGCGTAAAGTAGAAGATATCCGCCTGTTATTAAATGCGGGTGCGGACAAAGTTTCGATTAACTCTGCGGCTATTTATAACCCTGAATTTGTACAAGAAGCCTCTCAGCGTTTTGGCGCACAGTGTATTGTGGTTGCTATTGATGCGAAAAAAACCGGCGATAATAAATGGGAAATTTTCACCCACGGTGGTCGTAAAGAAACCGGTATCGATGCCATCGAATGGGCGGTAAAAATGGCGGACTTCGGTGCAGGTGAATTACTCATCACCTCAATGGATGCCGATGGAACCAAAGCCGGTTATGACATTGAACTGATGCGTAATATCAATGACCGTGTGACCATTCCAACCATTGCTTCTGGTGGTGTCGGTAATCTCCAACATTTGGCCGATGGCATTTTAAAAGGCGGTGCAGATGCGGTGCTTGCAGCCTCTATTTTCCACTTTGGTCAACACACCATTCCTGAAGCGAAAAAATATCTTGCAGAACAAGGTATTGAAATGCGTCTTTAATTGATTCGTTTTCAATGAAGATTTAAAAGAGCGATGATTCGCTCTTTTTTTTGCTTTGGTGTTTTTGATGCAACAACATGAAGTTACAGCAGAGCATCGTCCATACAATTCATTTACTATAGACATAAAAAAAGGAGCCTTGTCGGCTCCTATAAACCAAGAAAAACTACAGCACTTGGTCTGATACTTAAAACAAATGAAAAAATATACATAGCAACTTCATCAATCAACTCGTCGTGTACAAGCCTTTTGATCATTTAAATATAGGGCATTTGCACTGCATTTGATTGACAGTAGATTCATAATTTATTGACAAATTGCGACAGCTCAATTGAATGGCAAAGCTAGTTGTCAAAACCCATGGTGCGTTCATATTAGACCGTTTCAAGAAGTGCAGCTGGCTTTTCACGCTCAGCGACCCACTTTGCAGGAAATACCCGATTGACCCAGTGTGACAATGGTTTAGCAATCGCTGTCGGCAGTAGCACACCCAATGGGTTCTGCTCCTGTAATTTCGCCGAGGAGATCACCCGAGTTCCTAAAATATAATCAAACCACGGCTTAGTCACACACCAATTGGCATCCTGATTTGAGTTCATATGGTGGTCATAGTGCCATGGAATCTTTTTCATCGCCCACTCTGGCTCAAGATGTGCGCGACGATGGATATAATAATAATTCCCTGCACAATACAATACCGACAAACTCATTCCTTTGGAAATAGGATAAAACAGCGGGACAAATACGGCTGAAACTGCCACCAGTGACAATATTTCATTTTTAGTGCGCCAGTTCTGTACACCTTCAACATAGCCATGATCATGAAAATCTGTTTTTCGAACTTCACGATGATGTTCCCAATGTGATTTCATGCTTTTCGGTACTGGACTAAAACGTGGCTTGCCTGACCGATGTGTCCCATGCAAAACATATTTATGTGCGAACCATTCAAAGGCATTGGCGACGACCAACCCTGCAATAAAACCTTTTAACATGACCAATATCTCCTTTTCTTAGCTCCACTATAGGTAATGAAAAAGGCTAGATATTGACCGTTTTTTTTAATATTATTGACAAAACACGACAAAATTTAGAATTAAAAAAATATGCAACAACTCAAGGACTATACAGGATCGGTCTATGGAGGACTGGGCCATTTGCTCTATGCTTATCACCAAGCTCAAGGCATTGCCATTCCTGAAAAATTGAATAGAGTTCAAAACTTAGAGCGTTTTGATTATGCCATTTGGCGTGATTTATTGATGGATTTAGATCAAAAGATCCAAAAGCCGGCGCTGGGTTTAGAAATTGCTGAACATGTGCAACCCAAACATATTGGCATTATTGCGTATATTGCTCTGTCCTGTGAAAACTTGGGCGAAGCACTGCTCCGCTACCATGATTTTCATCGCTTAATCTTCGATGGCAGTCCATTGCTGATTGATATTCAAAATGATTTTTTCTCCATCGGTTGGAATGATTTACCCATGAATATGGCCAATCAATTGACCGATGAAATTGCGATTGCGTTAATGCTGCAGTTTCTAAAATTATTTATGCGTTTTGAAGATATCAATTTACACGAAGTGCATTTTCATAATCCTGCACCGAAAAATGTCGCTCAGTATGAACAATATTTTCGCTGCAAAGTTCGTTTTTCCCAAGAAAAGTCGAAGGTTATCGTTCCCATTCAAGAACTGTCTCGCCCTTTTTCCCAAGGCGATCAGACCTTACAAAAACTGTTGATGCAACAAGCACAGTCTTTATTAGAAAAACTGCCGAATACCACGCAAATCGACCAACGCTTACAGCAAGCCATCTTAATGGGTTTGCAAAAAAATCAGTTCCAAATTGAACATGTCGCTACGCAACTCAATCTTTCCGTCCGACAATTACAACGCCATTTACAACAACAAGGCAGCACCTATCAGCAACGTATGCAGGAAGTCCGCTGCATGATGGCAGAAGAATTTTTAAGAGACCCACATTTGAGTTTGCAAGAAATTGCGCTACTGCTGGGTTATTCAGAACAGAGTGCATTTCAACGTGCTTTTAAACAATGGCGAAATTTAACCCCACAGCAATGGCGCTTATCGCAAATTGAAGCAGCAAGTTAAAATGTGACACAGTTATCAATTTAAATGTTGTGATTTTCAGCAAAATCCATTAAATCTATGCATATTCAATAAATGAATAAAACAACACTTCACAACTAGATTGCACTCATGCTGAGTGAAAGATTGAAAATCTATTCCAAATGACAAAAACAAATGGAGTTTTAAATGAATAAATATTTAGCAGAACTGATCGGTACGTTTTGGCTGGTCTTTGGTGGTTGTGGTAGTGCGGTCTTGGCTGCGGCCTTTCCTGAACTTGGCATTGGCTTCGCTGGCGTGGCACTGGCCTTCGGTTTAACGGTATTGACGGCTGCTTATGCGCTGGGTCATATCTCAGGGGGACATTTTAACCCTGCCGTGAGTATTGGCTTGTGGGCCGGTGGTCGTTTTGAAGCCAAAGAACTAGCGCCCTATATTATTTCTCAATTGCTGGGTGCAACCCTCGCCGCATTTATTCTATTCATCATTGTGCAAGGTCAGGCCGGATTTACAGGCGTCGGCGGTTTTGCCACCAATGGCTATGGTGAATTATCTCCGGGCAAATACTCTATGCTCTCAGCCTTAATCATTGAGATTGTGCTGACTGCTGGCTTTTTGATTGTGATCATGGGAGCAACGGATAAACGTGCACCTGCCGGATTTGCCCCAATTGCGATCGGTCTTGCGCTTACATTGATCCATCTCATCAGCATTCCCGTCACCAATACTTCGGTCAACCCAGCGCGTAGTATGGGTGTCGCATTCTTTGCTGAAACTGCTGCGCTGTCACAAGTTTGGCTGTTTTGGGTAGCCCCAATCATTGGCGCAGTGATTGGTGCGGTCATCTATAAACTGATGGCAAAAGACGCATAAATAGAAGAAGACACTATAAAAAAGCTCACAACCTGTGAGCTTTTTTTCATTCATCCCGAATTGAGCATTGCTTCCTTCGACGGTCGATGACACAGCTTTAAAGAAATGGATTTTCCACTTCGTTGTCTTCACCGCCCTGCGCTATTTTTTCAGCTAAGTTGGTATCCGCCTCAAGCGTTGTCACCACATCATTGAAAAATGCCTGTAAAGCTTTCGCTGCAGCTAAACCTGCTTTGTCTTTCGTCACCTGTAAATTGCCATAAATATTAATTCGATCTTGGCCATTTTCTAGTGTTAAGTCATGAATTGCATGCGACGCTGTATCATTTTCAAATGCTTTGAACATGATGGATATCCTTCTTTTTTGTTGTAGTGATGCAGCAATAGAAATACGTGAAAAAGATTTCAACTGCAAGCAATGATCTTCTTCATCACTCACAGTTCAGCGCTATTATCTGCTCGATTATTTCAAAATCTGTAGCAGATATTGCAGAATTTCTTCAATCAATTGTTTGACCAAGGCATCTTGATTGTTGTCATTTCCACTACTTGCCGTGGATGTCTCGCCCACAGATCCACCACTCGATTTAAACTCTTTTTGCAAACTTAAAATCTTGTCTTCTGCGACATCTGCAGCACACTGGCTTTCAGCATCCCAATGCAAATAAGCGATATCTTGATTTGCTTTTACTTGGGTGGCTTTGAGTGGCAAACGGTAGGTATTACGCTTTTGGTCTTCGGTTAATTCTGGAAAGAAATTAATTCCAGTCAGTTCTTCTAGCGCACAAATACTCATGACTTTGACTGTAGGTGCGGTATCACGCAAGGCATTGTCTGCATAGTACACGCCTGCAACACCTTTTTTCGGCAAATAGATCGCCTTATAAGTGGCGGTCGGCACGATGACCCCTTGCCCGATGGTTTTTAATTTTTTCGCACTGTATACCGGCCCCGTCACCACATAGACATCTTGCTTTTGTTTGGTCACTATCGCCCGTGTGGCTTCTTCTAACTCACGCCACACTTGCTGATTATTTTTTGGAGCTTGCGGCACCATATTGGCCAAAGAAAAACTGTCTAACTGCGCAGCTTTATTGGGCATATCGGCATTTGGCGCCATGTGTCCACGGTCATAGCCTGAAGATTTATAGTCTGAAAGCAAAGCCCGATATTCAGACGGCACGCGAGTCTCTTCATGAAAGTTATCTTCACGCGGAATTTTTTGACTCAGGCGTGCGGGGGTTAATGCTTCTGCAACCCAAAGCGGTGTCTTGGATATCCCTGAATACATGACATTAAAGCCATTAAAACACAATGGAAAACTGTTTTTATGTAGGCTTTCACGGACCAAATAAGGAGGCACTTCACGATAAAATTGGTCCAAACAAGCGCTATTTGAAGTGCTGCTCATAGAAACAAGTTGTTGAATTTTTTCTTGCCCGAAAGCAATAGCAAAGCTTCCTGTTGCCACCAGACCCAACAGCACTTTTATGCCATTTTGCCCAAATAACTGTGAAAGCGGATTTGCTGAATTGCGTTTCTTTTTGACCATGACTTACAACAATGACTTCTAAAAGGACTATTTTTCCGCAGCTTAACAAGGGTGCAAATTTTAGTACACTTTTCTTTTTTAATTTGCTTAACAATCACACAAATATTGTTTAACAAAGCAGCAGTTGATGTAACTTTATGTCGCAGTTGTGCAGGTCTTTATAGGAAGTCATGAAGCAGTTGCGTATGTTTCATTGAATTCGCCTCAAGAATTATGACAAGGTAAAAATACAAAAAATTGCGATAAAAATATACGGAGTGATTATGCATTCTAAAATTTTAGGTTTAGGTTTAATTTCAGGTTTAATGAGCGCAGCAGCATTTGCAGAGCCGCCGATTCAACCCGGTGATACATTAGAAAGCTTATCTAAAGTCAAAATTGTGACCACCGTGAATGGTCAACCTGGTTCCATTCAGGACTTAGTTTCAAGTGGCCAAGTTCAATTGGTTGAAGCTCCTGCCGGACAAGTCAATGCCGCTGCAACAGAACAGCCCTTAAACCCTGAACAGGCTCAGGCAAACCAAATCGATCCGAATGCCCCTGCAGTCCCTGCAAATGCTGAACAAGCCGTGACTGAAGCGGAAAATGCACTCGCAAATGAACAACAAAGTGTAGCTGCTGCACCTACAGAGCAGTCCGTTCCAACTGAACAAACGGCAGTGGTCAATACACCTGAAGCCGTTATAACTGAAGCACCTGTGGAAACAGCACAGCAAGCACCTGAAGCCGTAGCAACGGATGCCAATGCTGCGCCAGTCATTGCCTCTTCTGCAGAAGCGCCAGTGAATGCCGATAGCGCATCGGCTGCATTGCCTGAAGCTCCTCAAGGACAACAAGATGCTTTTATGGCAGCACCTGAGACTCAAAGTGTAAATCCTGCAGATGCATCAATTCAAGCCAACCCAGAAGCACCTGTTGCTGACGAAGCCATCCAAGCTGCGCCTGAAGCCTCTGCAGATGTAGACGCGACAATCAACTAATCAGCGTATTTTCAAGGATGAAATAACGCAACATCTTCATTCTGTTGTTTTGCTCGCATACTCCTCCCAGGAAAAAGCAACAGAATGATCTCTATGTCTTTGGACTAAAAAAGTTTAATTATTACAGATAAAAAAAAGCCAGAATTGATCTGGCTTTTTCGTGTCTAACTTTTAAATCTATGCCTAAAAGTTCAATCTACGTCTTAAATTTCAATCTGACTGCCCAACTCAACCACACGGTTGGTTGGAATTTGATAAAAATCGCTGACTGGACTGGTATTTCGCTGCATAGAGATAAACAGCTTTTCTCGCCAAGGTGCCATGCCTTCACCCAAGGTATGAATAATACGGTCTCTGGAAATAAAGAAACTGATTTGCATTAGATCAAATTCAAAGCCCAATTCACGATACGCATGCTCCAAAGCGGCAGGAATATTCGGCTGATCTTTAAACCCATAAAACATCGTGATTCGATAGAATCGATCATCTAGTTTTTCCGTGATCACCCGCTCATTTTCGGGTACAAATGGCACATCTCGGGTGTTGACCGTAACCATAATATTGCGTTCATGCAGAACTTTGTTGTGCTTAATATTATGCAACATGGCATGAGGCACGATCTCAGGCGTTCCTGTCAAGAATACGGCATCACCTGGAACAAACTTGGTTTCACTACCCATGCTGACACTGCGAATAAACAGGTCAATAGGCAAAGCATCTTTACCGAGTCGATTGAGCACCAATGCCCGACCATCTTTCCACGTCATTAAAATCGTAAACAATACCGCACCAATCAGGATTGGAACCCAACCGCCCGCTGCGATTTTTAATGATGTCGATGCAACAAAGATCAAATCAATCAATAAAAATGGCACTGCAAATATTGCCACTTTCCAAACGGGCCAACGCCATAAACCATAAGCCAAAACTGAGATCAAAATCGTACCGCAGAGCATGGTCATGGTCACAGCTACGCCATACGCACTGGCCAAATTCGCACTGTTTTCAAACAGCAAGATCAAGATCAGCACCGAGATAAATAATGCCCAGTTAATAAATGGTAAATAAATCTGACCACGTTCAACTTCAGAGGTATGTTTCACTGTCAAACGCGGCAAATAACGCAATTGAATCGCCTGATTGACCATAGAGAATACCCCTGTGATCACCGCTTGAGAGGCAATCACCGCGGCCGCTGTTGCCAAAGCAATCATTGGATACAATGCCCATTCAGGAATCAGCATATAGAATGGATTGGCTAAAGCTTCAGGATTACGCAGTAGCAAGGCACCTTGGCCCGCATAGTTCAACAGCAAGCACGGCATCACCACAATAAACCATGCCAAGCGGATTGGGAGTCGGCCAAAATGGCCCATATCGGCATAGATTGCCTCACCACCCGTCATCGTCAAGATGACCGCACCCATGGTTAAAAACGCAACATAGGGCTGCTGTACCACAAAATTGAAAGCCCAATGCGGACTGATCATGGTCAACACAAATGGCGTTTGCGAAATACTCCATAGTCCAAAACCGCCAATGGATAAAAACCACATGAGCGTCAAGGGACCAAAGAATTTACCCATCGTGCCTGTGCCATGGCGTTGCACTAAGAATAGCCCCGCTAAAATACCAATCGATAAGGGTTGCAGCCATTGGTTAAACATCGGCGTCGCAATACTTAAGCCTTCAATCGCGGATAACACAGAGATTGCGGGGGTAATGATCCCATCACCAAAGAACAAAGATGCCCCAATAAAGCCAAGGGCGATCAGGTAGATTTTTTTGTTTTCGGCAATTCGTGTGGTTCGTAGATTCAAGGCCAACAGCGACATAATACCGCCCTCGCCATTGTTATCTGCGCGCATAATGATGCTGACGTATTTAAAACTAATCGTCAGCATGATGCACCAGAAAATCAGGGACAGAATACCCAGCACAGACGCTTCGCTAATCGCCAAGTGTGCTGTGAGGAAACATTGGCGCAGCGCATATAACGGGCTCGTCCCAATGTCTCCGAATACTACGCCCAAAGCTGCCAAGGTGATGGCAGGCAATGCGGCTTTTTGTGCAGTACTTTGCATATAATTGTCTTCAATTTAGACAGGATTTTTGCGAATCATAGCACCGCTCAAGATGTTTTTGTCTAATTCAATTGTTTCTCTTGGCAGAATATATTTTTTTCGCTATTATCCACCGCGCAAAAGGTGAAGTGTCCGAGTGGCTGAAGGAGCACGCCTGGAAAGTGTGTAAACGTTTATAGCGTTTCGAGGGTTCGAATCCCTCTTTCACCGCCAGAATAAACTGCAATGCCAAGCAGAATGAAGGTCTAAATTGATAAAATTTAGGCCTTTTTTAATTTTATTGTTCTCAATATTAAATATTCCCCTAATTGATCTTCTATTTGTTTAGCTCAATAACTTCACAGTATTTAAGTCCTGATTTATGGATTTAATTCACACGTTTTTTTCCTAATGCACGACTTATGGATTTTTTATTGGCAGCAAGAAAGACACGTTTATTTACAAATACAAATTTTATATTCTAAAGACAATTACTTAAGCCTATGCTAAAAATAAATCATCCTCTCAATATAGGTGCTATTCAAAAAATTATTCATTAATTTAAACATCATAGAACTGAAACGCGATTGCGGTACTTTTAACTTGATCAACGAAAAACTTAAAAAATACCTTTCATATATCACTGCTATTCGGGAGAGAACATGAATAACAGCCAGAATTATGTTAAGCAGATCAAGAACGCCAAACGTGGTGGCTATACCCCAACCCTTGCCAAAGACATCAATAAACATAAAATTCAAAAAGCACAGCGTCTGATTGACGAATGGCGAAAGCT
Source organism: Acinetobacter sp. YH12126 (assembly GCF_013418745.1). NCBI lineage: Bacteria > Pseudomonadati > Pseudomonadota > Gammaproteobacteria > Moraxellales > Moraxellaceae > Acinetobacter > Acinetobacter sp. YH12126. The sequence goes on from NZ_VPBM01000002.1 coordinate 274,496, forward strand.
CGCCAATGAACTCCGCCCCCAAATGCAACTGGAGATGGCATATACACTTGAAGAATGCGCACAGGATCTAGACCAAATTTTAAGAATGAAATAGCACCCAACGTTCATCTATCCTACTTTTTCGCCCACATCTTGTGGGTGAAACATTGCCTAATTTTATTTCTCTGGTTTTTAGAGCCAAACATCGGTCAAATGCTGAATAAATCAAACGTATAAATTACATTCGATTTGCTGTTTTTTTAACTTGCACCACTTCAAAAAATCTGTAGAATGCATTCCACAACGCCGGCATAGCTCAGTTGGTAGAGCAACTGACTTGTAATCAGTAGGTCCACAGTTCGAATCCGTGTGCCGGCACCATTTCTTAGCCTCGCTTTTTAGTGAGGCTTTGATGTTTTTAGAGCCGCTCTTTTATGGCTTCCTCGCGCTAATCTGCACATAACGAATCAGCCCATCTCGATACAACTTCTCGCACAATTTTGCCGTCATCTTGATTTTGAATTGATCCACATGACTCAGGCTCGTCTGACTTTGTTGTTCTTGAATATAATCGGCAAAACCCTGAAATACGAATTCGCTGATATCTTCGATCTGGATATTTTCGAAACCTGCCTGTTGCACTTGGTGTTGTAAATTTTGTTTTGAATTTAAATTTTTAAAATTCACATCTGCTGCTTTCAGCAGACTTTGATATTTCAGTCGCTGTAATGAATTTAAATTCAAAAACGCATCGGATAACATTAAATAGTGAAAAGCAAAGCGCCCTTTTGAATTCAAAACATCAACGACTGGTAAAAGCAATGAATTCAAATCACTATGATAAGCAGCATCAATACACAGTACGGCATCCATACAGTTTTGTGGATAAATATTTTTTAAATTCAAAAATGAATCTTGTTGTATTTTGATTTTTGAATTTAAATTTTTTTGGATTTTTTCCACACATTCGGTTTGCAATTCGACTGCGGATAAGTTTTGAATTTGAAAATGTTCCATCCAAAAAACCAAGCTCGCGCCCTGCCCACAACCAAGGTCTAAAACACGATCTGTAGATTTTAATTGAATGGATTCGGCAAGATGTAAAGCGAGTTTTTGACAGGCTGCAGGATAGGATGATTTTGCATCATCCCAATAGCCCAAATTGCTCCAAGCAAGCTCCGCATCATCTCCGAGTAGTCGACTGTTAATCGCATATTTATGGCTAGGAATATAATGACGAATTGATTGAAGCCATTTCATGTTAGTAACCGAGTTGAGGGGCAACCTCCACTTTAGGTTTTAAACCTACAAACGGCAATGGTGCACCAAAAATTTCTGCAATATGCATAGCAGACGTTACCGCAGATTCTAAAATCGGCAGACCGTCACAAGACCATGAGCCACAGAAGAAGACTTTACGCTCAGGCGATAAATGTCGTTGCTGTAACTCTTTATTCAGCGCCACGGTATGAGAATCCACCACTGCGCGTGTCAAACTAACCGAAGAGATCACTTTTTTAGGATCAATCGGTGTCACTGGCTGCCAAGTTTGGAACACTGGAGTTTTACCCACCAAGCTCGGCTCGATTGAGTTCAGCCACACGGTAAATTGCTGACGAGTAAATTTACGATCCATCATATAACTTAGTACAGACCAATCTTTACGCTTCGGCGGCATCACGGTTTGATCGGTGTGAATCACCAACTGACCTTGCTCAAATTTAAATTTCTTTAAGAGCTCAATATCATCAGCAAACTGGGTTGGATCTAAAAATTCTTCCGTTTTGGTGGTTGGTGTCGCAACAACCACACGATCGAATAGATGATGTGCTCCGGCCTCAGTTTCCACCAAGACTTTATCGTCTTGCTGGTGCACTTTGGTAATTGCCGTACCACTTTGAATATTTAAACCTTCAATCAGTTTATCAACCAACGCAGGTGTACCACCTTGGATTCGCAGCAAGGCATCACCATTGGTCAATTGACGCAAGAAAATCAATAGTGGTTTCGCAGGCCATTCCCCAATCGTTTTCGGGTTACAGGTGCAAATGGTATACAACACAGGCATGACCGCACCATGCCAAAATACTTCTTCAATTTCATTTTTATTAATGAACTCGGCAAGCGTGATGTCCTGATTTTTTGATTTAAAAAATCGAGTGATCGCGGCTTTGAGTTGCAACATTCCTTTGACTAAACGCCAGCCATATTGTTGTAAGCCTTTACGATTATTAATAATTGGGAAATTACCAATACGGCTACGACTAGTGGTCAACCACGTTTCTGTACGATCTTCAAATAGCCAACTGCATGCCATATAGGTACGGACTGGGAAAGTTTTAATCCCTAAATGGGTCGCCAAACTTAAGGTATTTTTCCAGAGGTGTGGATTCATCACACGCAAAGGGGCATCGATCAAGCCACCTTCAAACTCAGTGCTGTGGCTATCCATACCACGACCAGGCAGAGCTTCGAAAATTGTAATGTTATGCCCTGCGTCTTTAAGAATTCTTGCGGTAGCCAGCCCAGCCATGCCACTACCGATGACTGCAATTTCCAATTTTCTTTTCCATCTATAAAACACAGTTTAAAAGTATGACTGATCAGAAGTTAAAAATAGCTATTAAAAAATACCAGATTCGCACTTTTTGTATGGATTTCAGTACAGCCGTTTTTAAGTTAAATTTACAAATATTTACAGTCAAAAATCACACAATTTAAGCTTTGTTTTTTAAACATATTTTTCTTTAAAATTTTAATTACTCTATAAAACCAAACAATTAAATTAACCATTTTTATAACTTTCGGTTTACTTTAAAGCCAAGTCTCGCTAAGATGCGCCACATAAGAAAGTGATAAATTCATCACAATTTATAAAAAGTAAAATGATATTTAAATCATGACAACTATAAATACTACAGCGCTTAATAAAAAAGCCTCTGACTGTTCAGAGGCTTTTTTTTCGGCTATTTCAATGTCATGAATTTCGCTTAAGCTTCATGCGCCACTGCAATTTCACCAAATTTTCCGTTATTGAAATCATCAAAGGCTTGAATGATTTCAGCTTTGCTATTCATCACAAATGGGCCATAACCTTGAATCGGCTCATTTAGTGGCTCACCGCTAAGCAACAAAAATTGTGTGTCCTGCAACGCTTGTAGCTGAATGGCGATATCGTCTTTGGCAAACATGACCATCGAACTGTCTTGCACTTTATGGCTTTCATTCACCACAACCTCACCCTTCAAGACCACCAAAATGGTGTTATGCCCTTCAGGTACATGTAAGGTGGTTTCATATTGAGCTTTTAACTCACCATCCCACACATTCACTGGACTAAAGGTCTGTGCTAGCCCAAGGTGACCACCCATTTCACCGGCAATCACCCGAATATGCCCTGCACCTTCATCCATGTCTATGCGTGGAATATCTTGGCGCGTGATCGCTTGATAACGAGGCTGAGTCATTTTGTCTTTTGCCGGTAAATTCACCCACAATTGAACCATCTCAAAAAGACCACCTGCTTGAGCAAATTCAGGCGAATGAAATTCTTCATGTACCAAACCCGAACCTGCGGTCATCCATTGCACATCGCCCGTTTGAATTGTGCCACCACCACCACTTGAGTCTTTATGAGTCACTTCACCGCTGTAGGCGATAGTCACGGTTTCAAAACCACGATGTGGATGTGAACCCACGCCATGCTGTGCAGTGGTGGGATCGAACTGATAAGGTGCCGCATAATCCAAAAGCAAAAATGGGCTAATCGCCTGACCTAGACGATCATAGGAAAATAAGCTTTTGACTGGAAAACCATCGCCCACCCAGTGCATTTGCTGATTACGATAAACACCAATTACTTTTTTCATTTCTTAGCTCCTATATTCATACGATAGGATGAACATAGCGCTAATTTTAAACTTTGAAATACTTACTGACCATCATCCAGATAGCATTCTATATCTCAAATATAGAACAATAATCAGTAATACAATCTAAAATTTACTCAAAAACAAGCATTGATTTGAAAAATATAGGGGTTTAAGTCATATTCAACAATAAATTATCCCAATTTTATGATTGTTTTTCTCATTTAAACCCATTCCATTATCCCATTTGTATAGCTATGCTAAATCGAGTTAACACGCAGACTTCATCTGATCCTGCGTACTTGCAAACAGGAAAGAGGACAATAAAATGGGCAAACCTTACGTTCGTTTAGACAAAGACAATGCCGCGGTACTTTTAGTTGACCATCAAACAGGTCTACTTTCATTGGTTCGCGATATTGATCCAGATAAATTTAAAAATAATGTGCTTGCACTGGCTGCAGCTGCTAAATATTTTAATCTTCCAACAATTCTCACCACCAGTTTTGAACAAGGTCCAAACGGGCCATTGGTTCCAGAACTCAAAGAAATGTTCCCTGACGCACCTTATATTGCACGACCAGGTCAAATTAATGCTTGGGATAATGAAGATTTTGTGAAAGCAGTCAAAGCAACCGGCAAAAAACAATTGATTATTGCCGGTGTAGTGACTGAGGTTTGTGTGGCATTCCCAACCTTGTCTGCTTTAGAAGAAGACTTTGACGTCTTTGTGGTGACCGATGCTTCAGGTACTTTCAACCATTTAACCCGCGACTCAGCGTGGGAACGTATGACGCAAGCGGGTGCACAGCTCATGACGTGGTTTGGTACCGCGTGTGAATTACACCGTGACTGGCGTAATGATATTGAAGGTTTAGGTGCGCTTTTCGGCAACCATATTCCAGACTACCGTAACCTCATCAACAGCTATACGCAAAATACTGAAAAGAAATAATCCTCCAGTAGTAAAAAGCGGCTTCGAGCCGCTTTTTTTATACCTGATGTATAAATTGACGTATGATAATTGGAATTGAAATAATTTTTCACTGCATAAGGTGATCCATGCATTCATTTGATGACTATTACTACTTTTACTTGGTGGTGAAACATGGCGGTTTTAGCGCTGCAAGTGAAGCATCGAATATTACAAAATCAAAATTAAGCCGACGCATTTTAGATCTTGAAGCCAAATATAATGTCACCCTTATTCAGCGTTCTACCCGACACTTTAAGGTCACGACATTAGGCCAAGAATTGTATGAAGAATGCATAAAAGTGATCGAACAAGTCGAATGTGCGCATCAGGTGCTCTTGAAGCAAAAAAGTGAACTTGAAGGCTTGGTTAAAATTAGCTGTCCACCAGTCATGATGGAACATCAAATTCGCCCCTTGTTAAATCAGTTTTTAAAAGATCATCCCAAAGTTCAGGTCGAACTCGAGCTGTCTAGCCGCCGTGTGGATGTCTTACATGACGACATTGATTTGGCGATTCGCACCAATTTTAGTAAGAATGAAGACTCGAGTATTATTGTACGTGACGTGATTAAAACCGTGCATTGCTTAGTGATTAGTCCTGAACTTTTACAAGGACGCGAGTTAAAGCATATTACCGAATTGACAGAATTTCCGAGTATCGTTTTGGGCACTCAGAAAAACCGCTATCAATGGCATTTGCATCATACGGGACAGCAAGAACAGATTGAAATTGCCTTACAGCCTCGGATTAAAAGCAATGACTTAGCCGGTACTTATTATGCAGTACTCGATGGTTTAGGCATTGCAGACTTACCCTATTTAACCGTGCAAGCAGATATTGAGGCAGGTCGTTTAATTCACCTCTTCCCCGAATGGTGCTCAAATGTCGGTACGGTGCAATTGGTATATGCTTCGCGCAAAGGTCAACGCCTAGTCATGGAAAGATTAATTGACTATTTAGTCGATGGAGTTCGTGGCTATGCTCCAGAACATGATGGCTATTTAGTCTAATGATCTAAACCACAAAAAAGCCAGAACTGAGTTCTGGCTTTTTTAAATCTACGGTTGGATCACCAAATTAGATTTTACCCACTAGGTCGATCGATGGTGCAAGCGTCGCTTCACCTTCTTTCCATTTTGCAGGACATACTTCACCTGGGTGTGCATGTACATATTGAGCAGCTTTTACTTTACGCATCAATTCAGAAGCATCACGACCAATACCACCTGCATTGATTTCAACGATTTGGATTTTACCTTCAGGGTCAATTACGAAAGTACCACGGTCAGCAAGACCATCCGCTTCAATTAAAACATCAAAGTTTTTCGCAAGTGTCCAAGTTGGATCGCCAACCATTGGGTATTCGATTTTCTTAATTTCTTCAGAAGAATCGTGCCAAGCTTTATGCGTGAAGTGTGTATCAGTAGATACTGAATAAATTTCTACGCCCATTTTTTTGAATTCAGCATAGTGATCAGCAAGATCGCCTAATTCTGTTGGACATACAAAAGTAAAGTCAGCAGGATAGAAAAACACCACAGACCATTTACCGTAGAAGTCTTTTTCTGAAACTTCAATAAATTGACCGTCTTGGTAAGCGGTAGCGTTAAATGGTTTTACTTCAGTATTAATTAAACTCATTTGATATTCCTCTAACTCATTTCAGGGATTGCTTATCTGTTGAAGCTAGAATACGACTTATCAAATCATAGGTAAAACCGAACTTTTTTATAAAAACTATCGGATTTTTAGATTTATTATTTAAATCAATCTTTACCTTTCCATCGAGCAAACCAATCAATTTCAATGAGAGCAAGGCTTTATATCCATACAGAGGGCCTGCCAAGCAGCCTGTGTAAACTGTTGTTTATAGTGTGATGGTGGCGTTTTGACTTTATGCGATAACCATGCCCGACAATAATTTTCCGTTGCCCCTAAGACCAAAGACATCATTAATTCTTTGGGTAGATGCTCGATCAAATGCCAATCGGATTGTGCGGTCAACCAATCCAGCAGCGCGGTATTGCGTTGTAGATTATGTTGTTTTAACTCGGCTTGTAGCGTTTCCTTACGCATACTAAACCCTGCAGCATATAAGAATTCTGCAAAATCAGGATAGGCTTCGACTCAGTCTATATACGAGCACAAAATGGCTTGAATGCCTTCCTGCAGCGATTGGGCCTGTGTCAAGGCGTCTGCCCTTTTCGCAAATTGATCTTGCAATGCCGCAAAATACAATGCTGCTACTAAACCATCTTTATTTTTAAAATGATGGTAAATCGCTCCAACACTGGTCTCTGCACGGTCTCGTACATGTTCAATCGTCGTCGTTTCAATCCCTTGTTCTACAAAACATGCAAGGGCTTCTCCTAAGATCTGCCTTTTAAGTTCCGCTCTGCGACCACTGTAAATTCGTTGCAATAATGCTTGATTTGACGACATCGATACTTTCCTTTGCTCGGGTCATTTTAAAATAATGTTGGCTTTTTTTAATAGCTGTGACGTCATTTACGCCACTAACAGAATATTATTCTGCATTAGAATTATATTCTGAATAATGAAGGATAATTAAGCATGAGCCAAGCATTAAAATTATGGAAGACCTTCCAAAACAAACCCGCAGGGAAATGGACTTTTTCTAAATTGCTGTGTTTAAAAGCACCGTATTTCAGCAGTATTTCGCCTGTTTTTGATGAATTAAAGCCCCAATACTGTGAACTACATATTAAAAAACAGCGCAGTGTGTTGAATCATATTGGCACTGTCCACGCGATTGCCATGTGTAATATGGCCGAATTGGCTGGCGGTACCATGACGGATGTAACCGTTCCGAGCAGCCATCGTTGGATTCCCAAAGGCATGACTGTGGAATATTTGAAAAAAGCCGATACAGATTTAACGGCCATTGCCACGCCTGTCGATGCTAATTTTACGTGGAATGCAGGGAGTGATTATTTGGTGAATGTCGTGGTGAACAACACGCGTAATGAAGCCGTTTTTAAAGCCGTAATTACCATGTGGGTTTCTGAAAAAAAATAAGTCGTCGACTCAATTGCAAAATGAAACTGATCTTTCAAGATGAGACCTGCGAAAAAAACCCTCAAGATTGAGGGCTTTTTTTGATGATGATCTACCGTTTTAAACGCTGTGTTTAAGGTTCATTAGAACGGTAAGTCATCATCTAAATCTGCTGCTGCAGGAGCCGGTGTCGGTGCAGGCTGTTGTTTTGGCGCAAAACCACCTGGGTTGTTATTGCCATAGCTATTGCCTTGAGCTGGTTGGTTATTGCCATAACCGCCTTGGTTTGAGCTATTACCGTAGCCACCTTGGTTTTGGTTATTGTTATAACCACCTTGTTGATTATTAAAACGAGGCTGACCAAAATCACCGCCTTGACCTTGTTCGCCTTGTTGGCGATTATTGTCAAGCATTTGCATTTGTTCACCACGAATTTCAGTCGTGTAACGCTCTTGACCGCCTTGATCTGTCCACTGACGAGTACGTAATGAACCTTCAATATACACTTTAGAACCTTTGCGCAAATATTGCTGTGCAATTTCACCTAAGCGGTTATGTAACACAATACGGTGCCATTCTGTTTGCTCTTTACGTTCACCTGTATTTTTATCTGTCCATGAATCACTCGTTGCAATTGAGAACTGAGTGAGAGAACCACCATTTGGGAAAGTTTTTGTTTCAGGGTCACGACCCAAAGTACCAACTAAGATGACATTGCTCACTAATGTTTACTATAACTACTTTTTAATTCATATTTATCAATTAATTAAAATGATTTTTTAAAATTTAACTCTATCTTGAATTACTAACAATAAAGAATACTTTTTCGACATATAAATTTTTATAGATTTTACGAATGTATGATTTTAGCTAATTTTGAATTAGCTAAAATCTTGTAAAGGCTAGCTTGTGACTATAGATATAGAAATGTTGTTCATCATCCTATAAAGCATGAATACAGTACTTATTAGTCAAGAACAAAATCACACTAAAAAATGATCAATTAATCTAATCGATCAAACCCCATAACTTACAAACTTCTTGAATCTTCTGAATCATTAAATTTTATTATTGGCAATATATTTAGATTATGTTCATTTAATAACATCGTGAATTTTACTGATTCACCATTATTAGTTTCTGAATCATTAAGAACTGCCTGCTCTTTCAACTTTAAATACATTTGCTCAAAGCAATTTAGATAGCCCATAAGTTCAACTAGGATATCAAAGTAAAACATTTCGCTATAACCAAGAGTATCATCAAAGCACATTCCATTATCATAAGCATTTTTTACACAAAGAGAATTTAATAGTCCTGCCATTTCTTGGGTAGTGTAACTATGTTGCATAAGGCGTTTGATTTCCTCAAATCCTTCTTTGCTATTACGCCACTTATTTACCAAGTAAATATGTGACATTTTTTTTTCAATTACTGATTTTTCCGAGATTGGTCCACTTGAAATCCCCCCTCTAGTATGAGGAAGATAATAAAACAACTTGAATAAAGCCTCTCTCATTACATTTATAGAATCTTGGATGACTTCATCCTCACCAAAATACTTCTTGTCTGTATAATATTCACATACAACCTGCATAATCAAAATATCAAGCAAAACCATGAAATTTTCTTTGGTTTCTAAAACAGGATGCTTTATATCTCCAAAGGATAAAGGGTGTATAGTAATCTCACCTTTATAGTTATGTTCAGGAACTCTGGATAATTGCTTGAGGTAATGAGAAAACAGATCAGCAAAACGTCCAGTTAAGCCTGATGCTACGATATCAGAGTGATTTAAACGACCACTCACTAACTTTTTGTAAAATACCTCAAACAAACGGAAAGTACCGTCTTTGTTGTACTCAATGAACCGATTAAATAGTTCATTGTTTTGATACTTAATCATATCAACGAGGTGATTTGTGAAATGCAGTAACATCTTTTCGATATCAAGCTTAAATTCCCTTAAATCCTCATGTGTAACCACATCAGAACCAAAAGTATTCTGCATTAAATCAAGAAACTCTAATGGACTTAAGCCTTTCACTAAATGGGGTATAAATTTCGCTTTATTTGTCGGATCCATACTCTGACCACCAACAAATATCTTGGCATTCGAAGCTAATATTGAATCAATTAATGCAGATTTTTGATGATATTTTTCAATTGTTAATGCACCGATCCCCATAAGACACCTAATCTAATTTTCAACAAATTTATTTGAACAGTTAGTTTGATAAAACAGTAACAGAATCACTATGAAAAAGTTTTTAAAATGACAATATTGAGCTTTAAATCAAATAAATTATCTAATCGAAAGTCACAAATACTAACTCTATGCCACATTGTAGTTTCATATCACTATAGCTAGCACACTACAGTCATTACAACTTAAAAACGCAACGCATTTTTTTAATTTTTTGTTACAAAAAAAATCCGATATATGCTTATAAATAATACATCTAAACTGCAAAATGAGTTCTATCTAAATAAAAAATTTACTTAATGGCTTTAGAAAAAATAGAAACGTTGACCTCGATAAAGACTCGTGATGGCTTAATTGTAACTAATAAAGTAGTTGCCTCATTAAATGGAAACACAGAGACTTACTATTTTTCATATATTATTAATGAAAAAAGGCAAGTTGTGATTTCTGAGGACGTACGTTCAGACCTCAAAAATCTCAAAATAGAGAGCGTCGTAATCGACTTTTTAACAACCCCTTTTGTTTTAGATAAAATAGCACCCATCTGACAGATATTACATCTTCCGCAGATGGGCTATTCCAGAAAGCGTTATATGCGTACTCATATGTATTTGAAGAGGCTGTCTTGGATTATTTAAATCTCCACTCCTCTTTCACCTAAGTATTAAACATTTATCGTACAAAATATTTTGTTATGCGTTACAGAGACCATCATTGAAGGTGGCTGTATTATTAAACTCAATACTATTTTCTAAATTCAATCTCTTTCGTAAGCTTATTGTATTGATAATCCATTATCTGCCTGCGTATTCTTATTTAAATGAACAGGCGTTGGACACCTGTTCTTATTTTACTTGGACCCAGTATTTAAATCTGCTGCCAATCATCAGCTATCTCTTTCCAATCTACACAACGGGTAACGTTATTTCCATCCTTATCTTGTCCAGTCCATACATTCCAGTAATCAGGATCATCTGATCTAGGTCTATGTTCAGCTGAAAGATGATTCATTTGAACCAATACGGGTAATTCCGAAGCCCAACCAAGTAGTATTGCATTTCTAGAAGGTAACGAGGGTAAATCTCTCAATAATCCGCGAAGATTATCAGGCACCAATTTGTGTATCAGCTCTTGATCTCGTTCATTACTAATTCGATGAAGCAAAAAACTATTACATTGAGAAAGAACAGTAGGTGAAAGTTCGCTAGGTCTTTGTGATGAAAGCATCATACCTAATCCAAATTTACGACCTTCACGAGCAATTTTTTCAAAAACTTGACAACAAATAGAAGAAGAATTTTGATGCTCGACATCATCTTTGTATCTTTTCACAAAAGTATGAGCCTCCTCCATAACCAATACTGTAGGTAAGACTTGCCCATGATTCATTCGACGATATCTTTGTAACGATTCCAATGTCATTCGAGCTATAGTGGCTGCAATGATATGTGAAATTTCTGCTGGAACTAATGAAAGGTCAATAACTGTAACTGTTCCATTTGAAGAATTGTTATCCCCGATATAATTAGAAAGCCAACCATCCAAAGACATTTCTTCTGCACCGTCAATCTGACTTGTTAAAACTTTCATTCGAGTATCTGAGAGAAGAGTCTTAATTCTCATTTGCATAGTATCAATATATTCTGAGACACCTAGCAATTCGGCATTTCCTTCAATACTTTTTAATAAATTTTCACCAGAAAATGGTCTTGGAATATCAGCATCTATGGGCAATGCATCCATTGCACTACCACCAAATGAGGTATAGGCAATTTTTAGTAATTGTAAGAAGTCATTAATCTCAGTTCTCTCAAAGTCAAATTGTGCATATTGAGCTGAACGCGCTTGTTCAAAGTGGGTTATCTTATCTTTAATTTCTGTTAAACAAGTTTGTTGATTACCATCAAATACATCTTGATCAGTAATTCCAATTTTCCATTTTTTTAACTTTTCAAAAAAATTCTTGGGTTTGGGAAAGTTTCCCCAAGGTGAACCTGAGTTAATCTCGATTTGGGTAATGCTAATGAGTGTTCTTAAATATTGTTTCATTTCTTGATGAGCAGATTGCTCAATATTAAAAACACCTTCCCGAACCGAACGTAAGGCCTGAATTAATGTAGGACGTTGAGTTTTAGGACTTGCCTGAGTAAAAGAAACCCATTCAGAACTATTCCAAAGCCATAACGGAACTTGAAGTTGCTGTATGTCTTCATCTTTGGGTTCTACAGAAAAGATTCGAACGTTTTCTTTGTCTTTAAAAGTTTCTGAATACTCGCCATTAGGATCTAATATGATAAATCGGGCATTTGGCTGACTATGTCTAACTTTTTCTGCTGCATCAAGTGACCAGCGAATCAAACCAGCTACAGAACAAGATTTACCACTTCCAGTATTACCTAATACTGCTAAATGACGACCAAAAAGACGATCTGGATCAATCATCACTTTTGCACCATTTGCCAATGGACTGGTACCAATACAAACTCTTCGATTATCACCAGATTCAACTATATCTTGTAATTGATGTTGAGTTGGCAAAATAACAGGTGTTCCCACTGTGGGGTAGCTTTCTACACCTCTTTGAAATTTATAATAAACCCTATCATTTTCTTCTTTGTCGTAAATCAAACAACCCAAAGGATTTAAGCTCATTTTCCGCAAAGGATATGGTAAATCAACTAAACCAAAATCTTGCATTCCTTTTCTTTTTGGATATTGTGAGCGTTCTATCGTTATCCATTCAATTTGACCAACTAAATATCCGCAATCACTAGCTATAAGAACATATCCATTAACTTTGGGAAATGCTCTTGGTGTGCCTGTGTTTAATGCAGTGCCTTCTGGGGCTTCAATATCAAGTAGAACTTTGATTTCACTTGGTGAAACAAAATCCACAGTCCCTATTCTTAGTGAATCAGTATAAGCTAATGGAGAAATACTCATAATGTAATACCTCCATTAATTTTATCTAAATTTTCTGAAATAATGGATTCTTGATTTGAAGGCAATCTTTGTTTTAAAAGTTCACTCATCCGAGAAGTGGTTTTATCAATTGCGGCTTTAGGTAAATAGTATTGTGTTAAGTTTGTGAGATCTGCTAGTGCAGGACCTATAAGTAAACTAATTTGAGAATTACGTCCCAACTCCTCATATAATTTCATGATTCTTCCCATATTGTCATCATAAGAAATAATGACCAAATGGGTCGATGGGATCGTTAACATATCTCGAATAACTCTATTGATATGATCATCACCGAAACTATAGCCATATGTAACTAGAGTGCTATTAGGACGACAAATAGCAGCAGCCAGATCACGGAATAATTCAACATAAGGATAATTTGCCGTTTCTTGATCTTTTGCTGAATTTGGGTAAATCATTAATTCATGTGGGGTCATATCATCATAACCTGCCACTTCAAGAAATGGATCTATTGATTTTGCTCCAAATGGCAAACCAATACGCCGAATATCTTTATTTACTTGTATCCAATCTACTGATCCGTGAAGTTTTGTATATCGAACAACTCCTTCAAGGTAACGAGGTTCTCCACGGATACCAGGAGGATTATAATGCATGTCTAAATCTAAACGAGATGACCTAAAAATAGGCATTAAATTGCCTAAAAATCTATCAAGTAAGTGAATACCTGCTAATTCTGAACCAGCTTCGATAAGTCGATCATAGTTCGTTGTAAAAATATTTAACCTATCTCGTACACCAGTACGACTAGCAAAGCTCATTAGAAATGTAACTAAGATATTGAAAGCATTTTCTCTTTTTTCAAAGTTTGCTGTGGCAATACCATTTTCACTAACCAATATTGAATTAGCAAAGCCTTGCATTGCTATTTCTAATTCTTTTTTAAGGGCAATAGCTTTATCATCATTCAAAATTTCTAGCCCACGGAGCAATTCATTTGCTACACGTAATTGATCTTCTAGGTTACCATTTTTACGACCAGTCGCTTCAGATGATTTTTTTGCCGCCTGATTTACTTCGTCGTTGAAATTATTAAGTGTTAAAGCATTCATACCCGTAGCAGCTTTATCTGCTGCTAAATAATGAACTGCATGGGTTAAACCAGAACCCGCAAGCAAAGAAAGATGCTCAGATTGAAATAGAGCCGTTAGCCATGGTTCAATTCTTGTGCGAAGTTCTTTATAAGAAAATGATTCATTAGGATTGAGCCAAGAGCACTCAATATCTTCACATAAAGAAAATCTAGAAGAATCAGTAGAATCCTGTTGAAACTTTATTGGTGAATGATCATCCCGAACTTTAATAATATTAGTCATATATCCCTTTAAATTTAATTATCTTAATTCAATTGCTTTCGTAAACTTATTGTATCGATAATTCATAATTTGCCCATTTACCAATAATTCGACAGCTTGCTGAATTACTTCTAAAGGTGCAATAAACCACTCTTTAGGTTGATGATTTTTACCATGTTTGTCTGTGACCAATAGATCAAGGCAAGATTCACCAAAAAAGGCATGTAGGTAATATTCAAATTTTTGAGGATTAATATTGAAAGCTTGATATTCAGCAATGACTTCAACATCAGCCATCAAATAAGTAGGCTCTTTTTTTGCATTCGCAATACGTTTATCAACAGTTGTTGTTGCAAAACCAATTTTATAAAGATGATCATATGATTGGATACGTGGATCTGTACTTTTAGATTTCAGAATATAAATATAACCTGTCGATGTATCGTCTTCAGTGATACCGCCAAAATTAGTATAAAAGTTAGAGTTTTCTTGTTCGTTGGTCTCTGAAATAATGCGTCCATCTTTATACAATGCTTTGGCTAATGAACGGTAAAGCATGGTTGATTCGGTTCCATTCTCAAAGATAGTACGTGTTCGACCATCTTTGCGGAAACGTTTACCCTCAACAGTTTTGGCTTCTGACGTAAAATTAATATCGGCAAGATAAACCAGCAAGCCGTTTAAAACATAGTAATTACCTTCAACCAGTTGATAACCTTTATCATTAAAAGGCAATAATTTACGTTTACCCTCCCGAAGCTCTCGATGAACATCTTTAAATAAATGTTCAAATTGATCAAAGTCCTTACATCGCTTACGTTTAGCAACTTCATCAGCAGCTGCACGTTGGACAGGTATATGCTTAATTTTAAAGATGTCACCATCCTTACCGTCATCTAGCAAACCTAGATCATCATCATTAAAAATATCTTCTAGTGATTTTATCTCTGACATATTTTTAATCCTGATGTTGTGGGAGCAAATTATGTTCATCATAATCAGCCAAAGCCATATATTGCTCTGGATTGGACTTAATGGCTTCTAAACGGCTCGCAAGCATAAATTCCGAAATGTTTGTCATATTCTTAGCAGGTACACGCCCATTCTGTGTCACAAAGCTATTAATCTCATTAAATTTAGAGACCAATTGTTCATCAGCAGTAAGAGCTGCCGTCTTTTTCTTAACTTTTAAAAGCCCCAAGTCATCATCGGCAATCATATTGTGAAGCCAGTTAAAATCTTCCACCTATTACACCCCAGCTCGTCTACGTTGCTCACGAATATAGATCAAACATTCAGCTAATCGTTTCTCAATTAAGTTACTTGATTCTAGACTAGGCTCACGATCAAATTGAATTCTAAAGTCTTTAAGTTTAGGCCATAGCTCAATTGCTTCTTCCTGAGTCATACTAATCTTAGTTGCTTCAATTGCTTCCTTAATCAATTTTAGTACATTGACTGTGACTTCTTTTGATAGGATTTCAAACGCTTTTTGGAATGGATTCACAGATTGAATTAAATCAATATTCAGGTCTTCGATATTGATAAATTTATCCGCCATACGAATAAATTTTTTATCACCAACTTCTTTGACTTCTGCTGTGCTAATCACTGAGTCAACGACTAAATATTGACTCACTTCTTCAAGTTCAGCTTTCGTTAAGTTAGGATATTTTGTTTGGATAATCTTAGGGATAAGGACTTTATTCACCACTTCAGGCTCAACCTTACCTGCTGAACCTGCAATCACTTTAGCATCTTGAAGAATCGCTGCTTTTAGGTCCACAAGATCATTTTCAATAATAGCCTTTGTTTTTGCTGTACTTGGTTCTTTAAAACCTTTGATCGTAAGCGTACCTGATGGAACAATATCCTCATCATCACGTTTGGTTTTAAATTTGAAGTTTGGTGCGAGTATTTGTTCCATTAATAAAGATGCAGTAATTGCTTTTAGCATATTGTTTACTGCAAATTTAACTTCAGTATCCTGTGCATCAGGTTGAGCAATAAGATTAGTAAATTGCGCATGTGATTTGTTCGAGCTATCTCGTGTACAACGTCCCACAATCTGCACAATTTCAGTTAAAGAGCCACGATAACCAATCGTTAAAGCATGTTCACAGAATTGCCAGTCAAAGCCTTCCTTCGCCATGCCTAGGGCGATGATGAGATCAAGATCATCTACGGTTTTAATGTTACGTAGATATTCAACAACTTTATCACGACCATCTTCTTCAACAAGGTCCGCTATTTTTAAAATCTTACCATCTGCACGTTTTACGGTGATAATTCCAGTATCAGGATCTTTAGCGACAAATTCACCAATGATTTCGAGGATCGCATCCACCTCATCATATTTATCTTTGGTTGATTCACCTGAATTTACGTTTGGAATATGAATGATGGTTTTTTTATCGGTATCTAGTACTTCTGCAATTGCAATAACGCCTTCATCATCTTTTGCAAAGTAACGTCCTTTATAGAAGTGATAACCAATGCCTAATGACTTTAAATAGCTATAGCCATTAAGTTGCTCGTAATAGTTAAAAGAAACTTTATCAAACTTCGCTTCATCTTCAGGCGTAAGTACAGGAACGCTATCGCCACGGAAGTATGAACCTGTCATCGCAACAATATGAGCCGAGGTATTGTCCATTAAAGATTTAAGAACAGTACCTAGAATATTGTCAGCATCAGCTGAAACATGATGGAATTCATCAATTGCCACTAATGTATTATCAAATACATGATCTTCAAGCTCTTCAAAGGCAAATCTTAGTGTTGCATGAGTACATACTAAAATTTGATCTGTACCTTCCATAAAGCGTTTAAAGGCTTTTACTTTGCTTTTATCACCACCAGCAGTACATAAGTTGTTTTCAGGTTTGATATTCCAATCTGCAAAAAAACCACTTTCGCTCAGCTTTGTGCTAGCAAATGAACCACCAATAGAGCGTTCAGGTACAGCTACAATAACTTTGCTCAACCCTTGGTTGTGTATCTTGTCTAAACCCAAAAACATTAATGCACGAGATTTACCTGATGCGGGTGGGGCCTTTAAGAGTAAATACTGACTATTACGAGATTCGAAGGCACGAGCTTGCATAGCTCGCATCCCCATATTATTGATTGAGGTGCTTTCCCCAGTTTGTTGATAATTTACTTCTACTAAATTTTTCATTTTTATCTCAATTTAACATTGTTTCGTAGTAGTGGAATAATCGCTCTAGACGCTCTTCATCTGTCTTAAACTCGCTTGATTTATATAGTTTTTCTACTAACAAATCATTCTCTATATGAGCTTGTTTTAAGTCCAAAGGCATTTTTTCAGGATCATAAAGTTGAGCCAAACTCAAATGTGAATAGGATTCACGCACAGCCAGTATTTTAAAAGCAGATTCATTTAACTTGAAAATCGCTGCTTTCATAAGTTTTGGCACAGGAAAAGTGTTATAGCAAATCGCTGATGTATAGCGAATATCTGTTCTTAGTCTTCCTGCTAATGTTTTAGTCCATACCATGTGCATTCTTGATTGAAGTAACGCAAAAACATACGGTTCAGGATCATGCACGATACTTGCAGAATTACTTACAATCACAGATATATCACTAAAACCCATAGGAATATATTCTCTACGTTCCGAAGAAACGGTAGGAATAATAATTTGAGACTGTTGAGGTTGATTAATCCATGCAAATTTATGAGGACGTGAAATAGCTGTTTGCGCCCGTGTCCCAGCGTTACTTCTAAATTCCTTAACTGCATCAATTCGTTCTTTTAGTAAGGGGATTGCCAATGCTTTCTCTAATTCATTATCTTCAATCCATAGGCAGTATCTTTCAATTCCGTTAATGAATTCGTTAGAACCTGTATAGTTACGAACAAATGGCTTAACCCTTTCGTCAGCTAAGATTAATTTTGCTTTTTCCTCACTAGAAAGAATTAAATTCCCCCCATCCAACGCGCCACTTCCATCTGAAATTTTAGGCAGTTTTGAAAGTGGGACACGCCTTTTAGCTACTATGACATTTGAGCTATCAATAAGATAAGAGTTAATATTCTTGACTACTGATTTAGATAAATTATTTATAAGAGTTTTGGTTTTAATAGCGTCTTTATGCTGTAACCCAATAATAACGCAGGTAACCCCTGCATTAGATCTTGCATTATTTGACCACTTGAAGGATTGGTGAGCAAAGCAAATATCCACACTACGTTTATAAATTTCGGGCCACAAGAGTTCTACTTGTACCCCTTGGCAAATGGAATTAGTCGATACAAATCCAACCTTACAATTTTCATTAATATAATCACTTGCTAGCATAAACCAACAAGCAATGTAGTCTAAAAATTTATAATTCGATACTTCATTGAAAATCCTTTCCATATCCTTTTTTTGTTTTTGATCTTGCATCTTGAAACCCATATAAGGAGGATTACTCAAGATATAGATTTCAGAATCAGCGTTATTACAAACCGATTTCCAATTAATTTGTAGAGAATTACCTTGAACAATATTTCCAGAATCTCTTAATGGAAGTAAAGCCTTAGATTCCCCAAATTCATCTTTAAAGACAATATTCATTTGATGTTCTGTCAGCCATAAAGACAAAATCGCAATTTCATGAGCAAAATCATCAATTTCTATTCCATAAAATTGAGAAACTTGAATCACTGAAAATGGTTTTGAAAATTGCCCTGTTTTTTCTAGTTCTAACTCCTGAATACGTTTCAAAATCTCCATTTCAAACTTGCGAAGCTCTTTATACGCAATAATAAGGAAGTTACCTGAACCACAAGCAGGGTCAAAAATTTTAAGTTGACCTAAACGTTGCTGTAATTTTAATAGTTTATTAATACTGTCTTGGTTTCTCTCTAATTCTTCATAAAGATCATTTAAAAGTAAAGGTTCAATCACCTTCATAATGTTGGGAACTGAAGTGTAATGCTGTCCCATCGTACTACGCTGTTCAGTATGAACAACCGCTTGGAACATAGAACCAAAAATATCAGGGTTAATATCAGACCAATCTAATTCAGCACCACACTCAATCAAAATCCTACGTGATTTACGTGTGAATTTTGGTACTTGAATATCATCTTTAAACAAACCGCCATTTACATACGGAAAATCTGCTAAATAGTCAGGTAAATCTGCTTCACGATCTTCAGCCGATTGGTTTAAGACTTTAAATAATCGACTAATTAAAGCTGATAAATCTGATCCATCTTCATTACTCTTGGATATTGCCGAAGTGAACTGTTTGTCCTTAAAAATTTCGGTATCTTCAGCAAAATAACAAAATAAAAGTCGAGATAAGAAAATATTGAGTTGATGTAAGTTATCTTTATTATTTAAGTCATTTTCATCAAAATTATCGGCTTTAATTTCGTCAAATAGCTTTGCTAGTTTTTCAGCAGCCTTAACATCCGCAGGGTTTTCACCCTGATATACAGCTTTTTCCATGCCTGCCCAAGGCAAGAAAAAATCAAATTTCTTCGCTAAGTCAGCGAAAGGAACATCTAATGGATCATTTGTTTTTGTATCAATGGCTAAAATAGTTTTAAAGTCGGTCACAATCAAGAAACGAATTTTGTTGGTTTCAGTTCGCTTCTCTTTCTTCATTTCATCGATAAGAACATGTAGATCTTGTTGTCTTGCGATCTTAAAATAAAGCTGACGCTTCCAAAAAACGGAATTCTCTTTATCTTCAGCTAAATTTCGCTCACCTGAACGTACACGCCACACAGACTGACTACGATGACCATAAGCTAAAAGCAATTCATAGATAAAATCTTGTTGATTTAACTCATTTTGAGTAATTTTACTGATGATCTGTTTAACAGTTTCTTCGATTTGGACGATATTCATTTGTATAGATGACCGAGTTAAAGCTAATAATTAGTTTATAGAAACAGTAGTTTAAATGAAATAAATCCTCTTATCCCTACGACATAAACAGACGTACTATCAATTAAATGTTTTCAAGAATATTGAGAGATACCGAAGAACTAGAAACCCTTATAGTAAGGAATCAAGGTTTTTTGTTTAATTTATATCCAAAATTCTTAAAATAAATTTAATTATATTAATCAAGTTTTAACCCAAAATTTTCAAGTACTAATTGCTTAGGATCTTTTTTCGAATTGAGTAAAACCCGTTGTTTTTTTAAAATATCTAAAGTATAGAAAAAGCACTTTTCACATAACTGCAATTCGTACCGCTCACCATCAGATTGAGAAAAATACCCCCAATTAGCAGCTAATGTAGCAAACTCTAATGTAGTTGATTGACCACAAATGTCACACAGGACATCACTTATGACTTCAGTTAATCTAAGTTGTTTTATCTCCATAAATTATGTCCTTACAGAAAGTTTAAATCTAATTTCTCGATACAAATTAAGAATCTATTACTCGTATCTTAAGAGAAAATTCTACTTTTAGATCCTATTATGAGGGAGGATTACACAACAAAATTAGTGATAAATATATGACTAAAAAAAAGTTTACAGAATTATTTCTAATATCTGTAAACTTCTTTTGTAACCAATTAAAACTAAAGAATAATTTTATAAACTTTACAAAATCATATCTTTAGGGTGTGTCAGAATGGAAGATCATCATCTAAATCTCCAGGTGCTGGAGCCGCTGGTGCTGCCGCAGGCTTAGGTGATTGGAAACCTTGATTCACATTGTTTCCCCCACCATAGCTTTTACCTTGATTGCCATAACCACCTTGGTTACCACTAGTTTGGTTGTTACTAAAGCCAGCTTGTTGATTATTATTGAAACGTGGCTGATTGTAGCCGCCATTGTCTCCACCAAAGCCTTGACCTTGTTCACCTTGTTGACGTTGACTATCAAGCATTTGCATTTGTTCACCACGAATTTCGGTAGTGTAACGTTCTTGACCATTTTGATCTGTCCACTGACGAGTACGCAATGAACCTTCGATATACACTTTAGAACCTTTACGTAGAAACTGTTGGGCTATTTCACCTAAACGGTTATGTAATACAATACGGTGCCATTCGGTTTGTTCTTTACGCTCACCAGTATTTTTGTCTACCCATGAGTCGCTAGTAGCAATAGAAAATTGTGTTAGCGATCCGCCATTAGGAAAAGTTTTAGTCTCAGGATCTTTTCCTAATGAGCCAATCAAAATGACCTTATTAACAGAGCCTCTAGCCATAATAACCTCTTGAATTAAATATCTTTAAATTTAAACTAACCAACAATAACTTACTTACAATATAAGGTTATTAGCTATCCTTAAAACCTTCCGCAATGGAAATAATTTTAGAATATTCTATCTCATTTTTCATTATTTGAATTTGATCTTTCGCCTCCTTCAATCTTTCACCTCCAAAATACTTAACTTCAAATTTTTTTATAATATTATTCAATTTCTTATGCCCACCAATTTTTTGATTTAACAAAGAACTTACTATATACAAATTTATTTCTAGATTTTGTATATAATTTTCATCATTCTGATGAACTGTATTTTCTAAAGTATGCTCCAATTGCACAAACTGAGCTAATAATTTACCATTCTTACACTTAAGATCTTGTATTTCATTATTTTTTTCCTCAATTATTTCTGAGAAAGATTTTTTAAGCTTATCTGCGGGCTCTACTTTAGCTAAATCTGATATTTGTTGGTCCAACTCTTTTAGCAAATCTGCATGGATATACGCTTTCGTTACAGAATTTTTCGCATACAAGGTGGTTTTCCCCACAAGAGAACCATCTTCAAATTTAGCATTATCAATAATTTTCTTTTTAGTGATTTTTGTACCACTATTTTTAAGCAATTCAAATGAACGCCTTATCGCTTCTTCAAATCTGCCTTTACTATTTGCCACAAATTTTCTCACTCACCCTGCATCTTTTCTTTTACTAGAATAGAACTTAACATCTTTTCTGCCTGATTAATGAATATTGTAGAATGCTCGATCAATTTTTCATTTTTACTGCCATCAATAACCTCTTGATGTAGCTTAATTCTATTTTGCCAATGTTCTTTTCGCGAATTATCAATTGTAAAATTAGGACATTGTAAACATAAAGAATCTGTTCTCTTTAATGGATCTAACCCTATTCCATCAGTACGACATAAAGCTAAATCTAATCCATTCTTTTGAATAAAGCAGTACCCATCTGAATGAGCAACAATACGCATATTATTACTTTGAATAAATTCATCTACGAAGTCAGCAATAGATTGAGAATCTAAAAAATTAGATTTAGCTTGAATCAGGCGACTGTAGCGTTCAAGTGTATCGCTGATTTTTCCACTTAATATTACTTTTCCTTGAAAAACTCTATTCAATAGATCAAATGCCAAATCCTGTTCTGTTTGGCCCATAAACTCCCAAATATTTTCATCATCTGTATATTTTTTTGTAAAAGTTGTACTATTGTGCTTCAGCATTAAAGACAATTCCTCAAGATCTCCTATCTCAAATCTCCAAGTCCATAACATCGCATATGCTCTTCTGAACATATGTGGTCTCAGTTTTATCCTTTCAAATTTTGCCGATTTGGCAAATTGCTCTAAAATAACATATAGACCATTCGTCGTAAGATAAAAGGTTTTATTGCCTTTTCCATTATCTGAATGACTGAAAGGTAGCTTTAGTAAAATTGTTTCATTTTTTGATTTTATTCGATTGTATGAAGTTAATTCTAAAATAACTAACATTGCATCCTTAACCTCTTGAATAACAGCTCTCTCTGTTCTTTTTCCTGTTTTCGTTTTCGCAGTCTTTTTCTCTAGACCAATAAGAATATCAATTTCATTATTTAATAATTTTAAAACATCAGTTTCCTTAGTAAGTGATAACTCATGCTTTCTTTCTGCTAATAAAATAAAAATTATTGTTACCGCAGCACCGTATAATGCACGTACTTTACTTTGTAATTCACTAGATTTAAAACCAGTCTGCTTATAAAACTTCAAATACATTGACCTATGATAAATAGTACTATCTGCATGTATTTGCATATATTTTCTTAATAATATCAACGTTTCTTCAGATTCTTTTACTAACTTAATAGCATGATTTAAAAGTGAAAAAATTTCTTTAGGGTAAAGTGTAGGAGTATGTTCATTTTGAGTTGAATAAGCCTTAGCTAAAAGATATGTCTTTTTTGTTTTAAAAGGGTCGAAGCTTAGCGATTCTTTTAGATATCGTCTTAAAGAATACGCATATGAAATTACTATTAATTTAGATAAAACTGTACTTTCCTTTAACCGCATCAACGATATGTGCTCACAAAATGAGACAATATCTTCATTTTTCACTGCTGCTAAATCAAAACAATGTCTCTCAAAACATAACCATTCATAAAACTGTCGGATATTGCGACAAATACCAGCTAAAGTACTAGTAGTATTACATTTGCTTTCTGGGGCCTCCATTATCCAATATCCTAGTTCTTTTGCAGCATTCTTCCAATAATTCCATCTATGAAATACGCCACTATAGTTTTCTAAACCATATAAATCCCATGTAATTGTGTATTTTGCCTTATCATCCGTAATAATATGAGGCCTGAGTTCCCAAACATCATCCGTATAACAATTTTTCAACCACGTTATATTAATAGGTGCGAAGTTATTATTTTTAACTGTACCAATATCTTGTTGGAATAAATAATCATAAAGTTCTGAATTTTCAATCATATTACTCTCTTAAGACAAAGGTGGAAGCTTAATATTGGCAGCAATGATCAAAGCATTTTTCTTATCTGATGCTAGAACATTTCCTAATAAAGTTTGGTATTTAACTAATCTTGGCAACCAATAATTTTCCCATCTAATTGGGTTTTCAAACTTCAATTTGTCTTCAGATACACTGATAATTCTTTCCCAAGCAATCCATTCTGCAATTACCTCATTATCTTTAAACCATATTCTTTTAGCATCACAACTGATCCATTCATCTACAGCATGGTCTGTAGTTGGACTTAATAGTTCCTTACTATTATAAAACTCAGGTTTCTTTGAATTTTCAACGAGAAAGTTCTGAAATTTCTTAGACTTACTAAACATAATTCCCTTAGTTGACAAACGATCAGTATAACGTTGTGTAGTCGAAGAGGACTTATGATTAAATAATCGCTGAACTGATGCTAAGCTATTACCAGTCAATACTTTTATTAACCCTATGGTAGGTCTAAAATTTTGCCCAGTACATTTACCTTGAACTAAGGGTAAAATAAAAGGATGATTTTCTGATAAATTAACTAAAAATCTCTTAACTATATCTACAACTGTAGTTGGATCTAAAGTATGGATACCTCTCCTCTTACTTTTATTATTGTGTTGTAAAAGTAATGGAATATCCTTTTGAAGAATTATTTTTTTTGTCTCTTCAAGGTCGATACTTTTCAGTACTAACGACATCCTCTCTGAATGCTTCATACACAATGCAATCATAGGATCAGTAGAATTTATATCTCTATTTGTTGGTGTTGACCTTTTCTTATCTATAAAGATATTTACTTTTCCCTCTTTGTTACTAGGCCTAAAACTTGATAGATAAGTATAAAAAGCGACAGAGTCTACATTTGGTGCTATATCAACATGAGATAATAAACCTACAATAAAAGGAGTCAATGTATGTGGGGTTGGGAAAAATGCAGAAAGAATCCGAGAGCTACTCCAATTTCTATATTTTAAATAGTCGCCTAGACCAATTGGCCATTTCTGCGATTCTGGTAAAATACGACCATAATTCGCGTAAAGTATAGACAATGCCAATTCAATACTCCTAGGATCTCTGTCATGTGAATCTATATAATAATCCTCAACCTCATTTAATTTTTTTTTAAGTTCAGATGATAATTTTTTTAGACTTTTATTTAATATATCTAAATCATCAGGGTCTTTAGAGCTTCCATTTAATAAGTCTTTAACTCGGCTAGTTTTCCATTTCTTAAAGCGAAAAAATTCCTCCATACCTTTAGGCCAATATTTAACCGCTGGAATATTATTTCCAAATTTTGAGTATAATATTTGAAAGGCTTCTTCTAGACTCCTTTCACGTAGAGGAAATTCTTTTGTAAAATTAGTAACACATCTGAGCTTATCTAAATCTTTATCATCAAGTTTTTTAATGATTTTCTCTACTTTATCCCAATCTTCTTCCCATTTTTTTATATCACTCACTGCTTTTTGATGAATGAGATCTATTGCACCTAAATCGTAAATGATAGTCTTAGCCTGAAGACGATCTAAATCGAAATGATCTGCAATATTTTGTATATCTTGATTATCAAAGTTATTGTCATCTTCAATATAGGTTCTTGCTATTTCACAAAAAGTTTCTTTAGGTTCAGCATCTACATTTTCAAAGCCAAGAGGTATTGGAAAATCTTCAATAACATTCTCGCTAATTAAAAGTTTTACAAACCCAGTAGCTCTTAAAAATTTTTGATACTTAGTTGTCAATACAATCTCTTCACAAGCATCTAAAAAAACTTTATATCTGATAAGTGTATATTCATCTATCTTTCCACTATTTTCTAAAAAAAATTCCAGTAATTTTCTTAGCTCACGAAAGACAGACTTACCTTTGCTTTGGGTTTTTAAATATTTTTTTAGAACACTAACTATTTCAGAAATATTTTCTAGGCTCGAGAAATGACTAAGATCAAACGTCTCACCATCAACTGTAATTTCCAATTTTGGAAAGTCTAGAACAGCATTTTTTTGCGGATGCTTTAATACTATTGGTTCACGTTTTAACTTAGTCATACATATCTTCCAAATAAACACCAGCCGTGTATATATCTAATGTCGAAGCATGACTATGCCTTGTGAGCGTCTTTGTAACCTGACGGGGATCACGCACATATTTTAAGTGCGTTATTTCTTTAAGCTTATCTGTAGCAAATCTATGTCTTAATCCATGCACCCATACATGTTGATATTTAGTCAGGTTTCCATTTTCAACGGCTTTTTGCCACCTGGCATTCAGCTGATTAGAAAACGTCCTATAATGTAGTGCTTTACCCGTTCTACATGATATAAACACCTGATAAGGCTCAATATATGCGTTTCTCTCACTGCGTGCTTTCTTCTTAAATTTTTTTATTAAGTGATTTCGCTCAGAGTTAATATAATCTAGAGTTTGCTTTAATAAAATTCCACTTACTGGAATTCGTGCCTTCTTCTTTCCTTTCGTTACCGTTAATTCAATAAAGGTATTCTTCTTCTCTATAATATTTTGCTCTACCGTCTCCCGTGATGGTATTTGATCAATGGTTAACTCACATATCTCATGTGCCCGTAATCCACAACTACGTCCCCATTCAAGCATCAAATTAAAGCGTATTTCTAAATCTTTAGACCTAAAGTGATCTTGGCTCAATAATTTCTCTATCCATTCATCTCTAGGCGCAATTTTTGGAGGAGATTTCTGTTTTTCATAGTATTTAATTAAATTATGTGTGAAGCCTTTTTTAGTTGGACGGATTCTTATTCTAAAATTTGCGTTATGCCCAATGAGATTATTGCAATACTTATTATTTTCACACCAAACTAAGAAATTAAGCACACTACTTAATATTTGTGCTATGTACTTTCCTCCTGTTGATTTTGGATTCCTACGCGCAATCTCATGTGCATAAGCTTCTAACCAATCATCATCTATATGATCAAACGTACATTCTGGATTTTCAACTTCCAACTGAGAAATAAAGTCATATAAATGTTTTGTATAAGTATATATGGTGCTATCTGCCCACAATACTCTTTGAGATAGAAAATATTTGAGTATAAGTCTGTTTATATTATGATTATTATCTAAAATTAAGGGAAATTTTTCATAAGATTTGCCAGCAAAGACTACCTCGGCAGCATAATCAATATATGCCATATATTCACCTTAATTGATTGAATCAACCATGCTTTATAACATAGCACTCAAACAAACTTAAGTGAATATACAGCAACCTCTGAGGAAAGCATAAACGACTCTTAGAGTAAAAATTAGAGCAGTCTATTTGTGAGCAAGAATGACCTTATTTACACCACGCATCAGACGTATTCTTCCTATTTGTTTCTATTATTTACTTTATAAGAGTTATGCTTAAATGGCTACCTCTTTCCCTAACAAGTGCGTTAAATGTTGTCGCGCAGATTCATCCATCTGCTGCTTATCCACTTTTACATAAGCCACTTGCTGGTCAGACATCACCACAACTTCTTCAATACCACGAATTGCTAAAAGCTGAGAAGTCCATTCATCCGTTTCTTTATCTTCAGGCAAACTGAAAACCATAGACGATAAATAACGCGGCTGAGCCAACCCAAAACTAATGATCAACCATAAAGTGGCTAGCCCTGTCAGGATGCCCCATCCCATTGCCGTATCATTTAGCAACAGAAGTTGCCCGCCAATCATACCACCAAAAAATGCCCCCAGAAACTGACTGCTGGCATTCACGCCCATGGCAGTCGCTTTGGATTGAATTGGAGCTGCTTTCGATAACCATGACGGTAATAATGCCTCCATCACATTAAATGCGATAAAGAATAAACCTAAGCCTGTCAGCAAAATATATTTTGATTCGAAACCAAAAATTAAGATGCCCAATCCTAAAATAATGCCACCAATGGCGGTCAAGAAAATGCCGCGCATTTTGCGATATTTTTCCGCCAAAATAATACTTGGAAATGCAAAAAACAGGCTCACGACCAAAAGCGGCAAATACACCAGACCATGTGAATGTAATGGAATATTAGCGAAGTCAATCAACTGAGATGGCACATAAATAAACATCGCTGTGAGTAGTAAATGCAATGCAAAGACTGAAACGTGCAACCGATTTAGATCAGGCATTTTCAGCACTTGCTTCAATTGCGTCAGATAACCTTGTTGGAAATTTCGGTGATGACGCGTCACTTTCGGCACCAACAGCAACATCGCAATCGCAGCAAGTCCCATGATGGTGGTCACCCAAAATAAACCCGAGATACCGACTAAACCTGTGAGCCAAGGTCCAAGGCTAAATGCCACCACAAAGGACAAACCGATACTCATCCCCATCATCGCCATGGCTTTAGTACGCTGTTCTTCACGTGTGACATCGGCTAACAAAGCCATCACCACCGCAGATACAGCGCCACCACCAGCAATCGCACGCCCGATAATTACGCCATAGATACTATCGGACATCGCCGCAATTGCACCGCCTAAAGCGAACAACAGCAGCCCGATCACCACCAACGGTTTCCGGCTATAACGGTCTGCAATCAGACTAAACGGGATCTGTAAAATCGCTTGGGTCAAACCATAAACACCAACCGCTAAACCAATGAGTGCCGGTGTAGCCCCTGCATATTGCTGACCTGCCACAGAGAAAACAGGAATAATCATGAACAGCCCCAGCATACGTAAGGCAAAAATACTACTCAAAGCAAAAGTTGAGCGTCGTTCAAGAGCATTCATCATAGCTGGTTAAAAATTCATTAATCTTGGAATGGGATTATAGGACATTCAGCTTAAAACGAAGCAGGATTTTTATTGATTTTAAATATCCTGATAATTGGACAAATAAAAAGCGCAGCTAATGCTGCGCTTTTTGGGAGATTTCAGGCAAATTTAAATTAGCCTAGACTTTCTTGGCGCTTTTTATATTGAATTGAGGCAATCACCGCCCAAACAATAAATGCCACACCAATCAGGCCCGTTACCACTTCAGGGACATGCAGACCTGTGCCACTCGCCAACATAATGAAGGCCAAAGCACCAATCGCATAATGCGCACCATGTTCAAGGAAGATATAAGCATCTAAGGTGCCTTTATCCACCAAGTATATGGTCATCGAACGCACGAACATAGCACCAATAGCAAGACCGAGCATAATGATTACCACATCAGAGGTAATCGCAAATGCACCAATCACACCATCAAAACTGAATGAGGCATCGAGTACTTCAAGGTAAAGGAAACCACCAAAACCTGCTTTGATCACGCCCGTCGGTACGCCATTTGCGTCATGTCCAACCGCATTACCGTTTTCATCAACTTCAGGTTCACCACCCAATAAATGACTCAGTACTTGGACACCGATATACACCACGATCCCCCAGATACCCGCCATCACTACCGCTAGACGAGAGACTTCGGCCACGTTTGCTGCCATTACCAATAACGCAATTAGAGCAATAAACACGGACATCGCAGGAACGTTTGCAAGATTGGCCAAACGGCGCTCTAGCCAACGGAACCAATGGGTATCTTTCCCTTCATCTAAGAAGAAGTTCAGGAACACCAATAATAAGAAAGCACCACCAAAGGCCGCAATTTCTGCATGATGGGCCATCAATTTAGCTGAATACTGAATTGGATCATTCAACGCCATTTGAACCACTTCCATTGCACCCATGTCTGCGGTCACAGCCACGATCACAATTGGGAAAATCAGACGCATACCAAAGACAGCAATCACGATCCCAACGGTTAAGAAAATCATTTTCCAAAAATGATCCCAACCACGGAGTACGGATGCATTAACGACGGCATTGTCAAAAGACAAAGACACTTCCATCACCGCTAAAATGGCAGTAATGGTCAGTGCTGTCAGCATGGCTTGCACGCCTGCATTTGGGCCATGATTCAGACCCCAATATGCAGAAATAGCAAGACACACGATCGTAAAGACGATTGAGAAACCAAAATGTTTCATCATGATAGATCGACCTATTCATTCAATAAGATTTCAAAATGAGGGAATACCCAGTTTGAAGCTAAGTTTATGGCGCAATTATGCCGCTTTTCAGAATTGAAACCAAAAATTATTCGTTACATTTTGAATAAACACTCTAAGATGGAGGCTCTCAAATACATCGCATCATGGTGTAGACCCGTCTTTCATTTTTAACGACAGGAATGTTCAATGCGTTTTTCTGAAGAAGTTTGGCAACGTAATACCGCGTTATATCAGCAGATTCTCCATCTACCGTTTAATCAGGAATTGGCTCAGGGCAGTTTAAGCCGCGACGCCTTTTGCCACTATGTCATTCAGGATGCCCATTATTTATTGGCCTATGGTCGTGCGCTTGCGGTGTGTGCAGCCAAGGCATTTGATGCCGACGATGTGATTCAGTTTTCTGAAGCCGCCAAAATTGCCATCGTGGTGGAACGTAGTCTGCACAATAACTTTATGCAAGGTTTCAACATCAGTAAAGAACAGTTTGAAAATACCCCACTGACCCTTGCCTGCCATCATTACACTTCGTTTCTAACAGCGACAGCATGGTCAGAAAGTTACCCTGTGGTCCTTGCCTCACTCCTGCCTTGCTTTTGGATCTATGCGGAAGTCGGCAAAGCCATTGTCAGCCAATCTGTGCCGAATAACCCTTACCAAGCATGGATCGACACCTACTCAGGTGAAGACTTCAATACCGCTGTACAAAACGTGATTCAAACTATTGATCGAGTGGCAGCCCGCTGTGATGCAGATACACGTGAAAAAATGCATGCGGCTTATACGAACGGCGCAAAATTAGAATGGATGTTCTGGGACAGCGCGTATCAACAGCGGACTTGGCCCATTGAATAAACCTGTGATTTAAGCTGTATAAAAATTTAAGGATCTAAAATTGCTTTTAGATCCTTTTTTAATGCGGTTGGATTCGTTTTTTAAAATGATCCTGCACGATCATTCAGTGTATTAGCGTTTAAAACGATACCATCCGAGGAAAACCCCCATCGCAATAATCACCAAAAAAATCGCAAAACGTGCTTCACGCAATTCACTGCGCGCTGCTTTGCGTTCCTGCATTTCTTCTGAATGAAATTGTGATTTGATCATCGGATCAAGTTGAGCAATAGCCAATAAATCCTTGGGCTTTTCACCTTTACCTAAAATCAAATACAGTCCTTTCACCTGCATTTCATTGAGTTTACCCAGTTCAATATTCAGTTGAGTTGCGTGTGCATTATAGTCAGGCACCCAATCTTCTACGCGGGCATATACATGGGCACGACTAGCATCAAAGATTGATGCATCCTGCACTTTCTTGCCAGTTTGATCTTCCAGTTGTTCACTCAGATCGGAAAATTGGGACAGTACATAGTCTTTTTTCTGTGCCAACTGCACGCCGTCAAAACCGTACTCTTGTATTTTTTGTGCAGGATTATTTTTTAATAATATACCTTGAGGAACGACTTTAAAGTCCAGTACGGTGTTATCAGGGACTTGGTTGGTTTGCAGCACCATATATACTACAGACCATAGCTGTTCATTTTGCGCGACCGCAGGCACGCTCACGCTATAGCGCTGCTCTTCTGCAGGGTCAATAAACTGTTCAAACGCGAGGATTTGACTGTCTTCAGCCCACAAGATTTGACTTGAAAACATGAGGCAGATGATCACCCAAAATTGTTTTAACATTATTTGCTCTTATCATGATTATTTGCTGTTCTGGCAGAATTATAATCAATTATTCAAATACTTACATTCAAAATCACACATTTAATGATTGGAAATTCATCATAATTTAAAGCAAATCTATTGTTTTATAAATGATCTAGAACCCATAAAAAGTTGATCTGAATCAGCACCGATATAGGCTTTTGATGCTTACTGAAAACTCTGCCATGCATAAATCAAAACAGCTGCAGCAAGCACCCAACTCAAAGTTGCCACACTCAAACATGCCGTTAAGCTCATACGTGTTGCGAGCAGATACACCATTAATAAATAAATGAAATATGGGATGAGAGACCAGAGTCCAAACAGTGCTGTTTTTTGTAATGCGGCTGCACCCTGATCATTTGCCACGATCACATGGGCAATCAACGCAAAAGTCGGAAACAATGGGACCAGTCCTGCAATATAAAA
The DNA here is from genome assembly GCF_013418745.1 of Acinetobacter sp. YH12126. Taxonomy (NCBI): domain Bacteria; kingdom Pseudomonadati; phylum Pseudomonadota; class Gammaproteobacteria; order Moraxellales; family Moraxellaceae; genus Acinetobacter; species Acinetobacter sp. YH12126. Next base: position 306,694 of record NZ_VPBM01000002.1, read on the forward strand.
CGCCTTACTTTTAGACAGCAAAGCAATTAATACCACAACAAAGGCACCCATTAAGCTTTTGAGAAATAAGGACAGCATGCCTAACCGTTTCCACAAATTAATTCATCACGCCACGTAGTCTACGCTTCAAAACATGATTTGCTTAGACAAAATTCACCACTATTAAAGCAATTAAGGCTGGCAGCGCCTGAATATAGATAATTTTTTTACTCGCAGTGATGCCGCCATAGATCCCTGCAACCAACACACAGCCCAAAAAGAAATTCGCCAGTGCAACAGCATAGCTTTCAGGTGCAAACAGTGACCAAATCAGCCCTGCTGCTAAAAAGCCATTATAGAGTCCCTGATTTTGTGCCAGCACCTTAGTCAGTTTTGCTTTTTCTGCACTATTGCCAAAAGTTTTCATGCCTAAAGGTTTATCCCAGAGAAACATTTCCAAAATTAAAAAATAAATATGCAAGAATGCAATCAGGGCGATGAAAATTTTTCCAACAATCATGTGATTTTCCTTTTTGTTTTAACTCGCTTAGGATAGATTGCCTAAACTGCCAAATGATGATCCATCCCTAACAGCTCAAACTGGATGAATGCAATTTTTCTATTAATTACCCTAGATAAAGTTTACAGCTTTGACAATAGGTTAATTTAGCCGTCATAGGCTGACGTTTAATTTCATTTAAATAAAGCTTGAACATTTTTCATGCGCTATCATATATAGGTTTTTCGATGAATCTTTTAGGACCCCTTGCATGAGCCAAAGCCATATCCGTATTCGAGGCGCACGTACCCATAACTTAAAAAATGTGTCACTCGATATTCCACGCGACAAGTTTGTGGTCATTACGGGTCTTTCTGGTTCAGGGAAGTCCTCTTTGGCTTTTGATACCTTGTATGCTGAAGGTCAACGTCGCTATGTCGAGTCCTTATCTGCCTATGCACGCCAATTCCTTTCGCAAATGGAAAAGCCCGAAGTTGACTCGATTGAAGGCTTGAGTCCTGCGATTGCCATCGAACAAAAATCAACGAGCCACAACCCACGCTCAACAGTGGGAACAATCACCGAAATTTACGACTATTTACGTCTACTCTATGCCCGTGTCGGCACGCCGTATTGTCCTGAACATGACCTCCCGATGGTGGCTCAGACTGTGTCTGAAATGGTTGATACCGTCAAAGGTCTAGAAGAAGGTACGGCGCTTATGTTGCTTGCCCCTGTGGTCCGTGACCGTAAGGGTGAATACACCAACTTGTTCGAACAATTACAAGGTCAGGGTTTTGTCCGTGCCCGTGTCGATGGTGAAGTCATTGATATCGACACACCACCCGAATTAGACAAAAAGAAAAAGCACACCATCGAAGTCGTTGTTGACCGTTTTAAAGTTCGTGATGACCTCGGTAACCGTATTGCAGAAAGCTTTGAAACGGCTTTACGCATGGGCGGCGATATTGCCATTTTGTCGTGGATGAAAGGCGAACAAGAAGATCGCGTATTTTCTGCTAAGCACTCTTGCCCTGAATGTGAACGTGCCGTTGGTGAACTTGAACCACGGCTATTTTCCTTCAACAATCCATTCGGTGCCTGCCCTGTTTGTGATGGTTTAGGCACACGCAGCCATTTTAGTGCTGACAAATTGATTCCCAATAATGAAGTTTCGATTAGCCAAGGGGCGATTCGCGGTTGGGACCGTCAACGTCCGTATTACTATAGCATGATCCAAAAAGTGGCAGATCATTTTGGTTATTCTTTAGACACACCGTGGAATGAACTCGATGCCGAGACCAAAAAGAAATTCCTTTATGGTACAGGCAAGGAAAAAGTTGACCTCAGTTATATTGATGAACGTGGTCGCTCGCATAAACGAGTACAAGCCTTTGAAGGGATTTTGCCGCATTTAGAACGTCGTTACCGTGAAACCGAATCAAACTACGTGCGTGAAGATTTGGCGCAGTATTTATCCAATGCTGCATGTGATGCTTGCGGTGGCTCACGTCTCAATGAAATTTCACGTCATGTTCGAGTTAAAGATAAAACCATCGCGCAGATCACTAAAATGTCGATTGGCGATGCTGAAAGCTATTATCAAGACCTCAACTTAAGTGGTGCCAAAGGCGAAATTGCCGATAAGATTTTCAAGGAAATTCGTGAGCGTTTGCACTTCCTAGTCTCTGTGGGTTTGAATTATTTAAGTTTATCGCGCTCGGCAGAAACACTGTCGGGTGGTGAAGCACAGCGTATCCGTTTGGCTTCTCAAATTGGTGCGGGCCTCATGGGCGTGATGTATGTCCTCGATGAACCCTCAATTGGTCTACATCAGCGTGATAATGACCGCTTGCTTGAAACCTTAGTTCGCCTACGTGACCTTGGTAATACCGTGCTCGTCGTTGAGCATGATGAAGATGCCATTCGAGCGGCTGACCATATTATTGATATTGGTCCAGGTGCAGGTGTGCATGGCGGTCATGTCATTGCCGAAGGAACTTATGATGAAATTTTGGCAAACCCTGACTCACTGACAGGTCAGTATTTATCAGGCAAGTTAAAAATCGAAGTTCCAAAACAACGTGTACAGCCACCCAAACCTGAAGAACAAATCAAATTGATGGGCGCTGCGGGTCATAACTTAAAAAATGTTGATCTGACCATTCCTTTAGGGGTAATGACCTGTGTAACGGGGGTGTCGGGTTCAGGTAAATCGACACTGATTAACCGGACATTATTGCCGCTTGCAGCAACCCAATTGAACGGTGCAACCACACTGACTGCGGAAAAATTTGACTCGATTGATGGCTTACAGTTCCTTGATAAAGTCGTCGATATTGACCAAAGCCCAATTGGTCGTACTCCACGTTCAAACCCTGCAACTTACACCGGTTTGTTTACCCCTATTCGTGAACTGTTTGCGCAAACCCCTGAAGCCAAAGCACGTGGCTATGCTGCAGGTCGATTCTCGTTTAACGTGAAAGGCGGTCGCTGTGAGGCCTGTGAAGGCGACGGTATGATTAAGGTTGCAATGCACTTCTTACCTGATATGTATGTGCCTTGTGATGCCTGTCACGGCAAGCGCTATAACCGCGAAACGTTAGAAGTTGGTTATAAAGGTCGTAACATTTCAGATGTCTTAGAAATGACGGTTGAAGATGCGATGCATTTCTTTGATGCTATTCCTGTGATTCACCGTCGTTTGGAAACCTTGAACCAAGTGGGCTTGGGCTATATCCGTTTGGGTCAGTCTGCAACCACACTTTCAGGTGGTGAAGCGCAGCGTGTGAAATTGGCACGTGAGTTGGCGAAACGTGATACAGGCAAAACCTTGTACGTGCTTGATGAACCGACGACAGGTCTGCACTTCCATGATATTGCCAAGTTACTCGACATCCTGCATGAGCTACGTAATAAGGGCAATACCATCGTGGTGATTGAGCATAATTTAGATGTGATTAAAACGGCCGATTGGATTGTGGATTTAGGCCCTGAAGGTGGTGCAGGTGGCGGTATGATTATTGCGGAAGGTACGCCAGAGCAAGTGGCGAAGAATAAAGTGTCACATACAGCGAAGTTCTTAAAGCCGATGTTGAAGTAATTGAATCCTCCCCAACCCTCCTTTAATAAAGGAGGGGGTATCCCATTATTAATTCAGTGGAGTTTCCCCTCTTTTTTTCCTTGCGCCATATATGGCTCAGGGTTAGGGGGAGATTTAGTTCTCTAGTCGAGTTATCAGATAATCCATATAATTTTTATAAAATTCAGATTCTTTTCCTTTTTCTTCATAGATTTCAGTGATCATTGTTCTAAAAGAAGCTTTAAAATTTGAGGCAGTAGGCCTTTCGAGTATTTTTTTTACTATATAGCTACTATTAATATCATTAAATCTTTCATCTTGGAGGATTTGAATAAATAACAGTTCTTTCCATTGTTGTTTATTCGCTTTTTCTACGGATAACTCATCCTCACTACTTCCAGCGCCATTAACAAATATTTTAAAAACAGCATCAACTAGAATTGGTAAATGTTCAGAACTCAACTCAAATTTTTCAATATAATCTTCAAAAACGGGTCTAATTTCACCTAATTGATTTATACCTATAAATGATCTTCTATTTCTAATCATTTGTTCATGTATCCACTCACATGTAATACATTCTAATTCGATCGCTTGATCGGAATGCCCAAATAGCTCTAGAAGTTTAATTGCAAAACTTATATTTCCTAAATTTTCTAAGCCTATTACTTTTTTTGTTATTTCAAATAAATCTTTAGGAAAATTTTCATCTGCTTGCAACTTCCAAAATTTCTTAGTTATTGCATGAAAACTTTTTGTATAGTCATTATTTTTTTCGGATATCAATTCAGAACTAGCTAACTCTTTTAATAAACCGAAATCCAGTTCATCTACTTGATCAAACCATTTTTTGAACTCACTAAGCCATACATCAGAATGTATAAAATTGTACGAAATATTCTGTAATGCTTTATATGTTTTAACTTTCCTCTCAGACCAATCTTTTTGATTATCTTCGAGAACCAATTGGATATCTTCCCATTGAAAATCATATTTAACACCAAAATCAGAAATGAAATAACCTTGTAGAATTCTAGTTAGAATAATTAGTTTAGTGGAATCGGCCACCACTTTAGGTAGTTGATCTAGAAACTGGCTATACAATTTTATGACTTTTTGAAAAAATCTAAAATTATGAATCTCTAACTCTTCAGCAAATTTAATCATCAAATTAACTAAATCATCATCTATATCTTTTGTATTTGCACGAATCAAAGGTTCAACAGATGTAATTTTTATGGTTTCATCAATCAACTTTTCTTTATATTCAGCATATTTTTTCTTATTCTCTCCTTCAGCTTTATCTTCATCTAAAATCAAAACGATCTGACAATTTCTCTCTAACTTCAGTTGATTAGCTAAGCCCATGACATCCTGAATTTTAATTTTTTCCGATAACCTTTCAAAATCATCAAAACAAATAATCGCATTTTTCACTTGAGAAAAAAGTAATGACTCTATCAATCTAGAGCTCGAACTCACACCATAGTGAGAAAGCTTTATATCTTTAAACTGATTTAATGTATTTTTTAAAAGCTGAGGTATTCCATAATGAGCATGTTTATATTGAGAATATGGATTCCAGCCAAGTTTGATGGCTATTTCGTTTTTAAGGGCATCAAGACTTTCGATACCAAATAGTGATACATAAGCATATTTCTTATTTTCAAAAACATTCAGATATTGTTGCTTGCTAATTTCATAGTAAAAATTTTCTTTTGTATCAAACTCCTTAATTGTCTGGCTTCTAAAAAAATTATTCCAAAAGAAAGTTTTTCCCACACCCCAACAACCAGTGATTGCAATTGCGATTTCTTTATTTGCATTTTTTCTAAAAATTTCTTCTAAACGTTGTTCTTGAGAATGGTTCATTTTCTTGAAATATTAATAACTTGTACCTTTTATATCTGCAAAAAAATATAAATTCAATCTCATAACGGCGACATGGATGTCGCCTGTTTGACTGGGGCATACGGATGTACTCTCAGTCAAACAAAACATTTTGCTTACTTCTGTGCTTTCAAAAGTAAGCATCTCCTACGCAATGGAAACTCAAACCCAATGCAAAGTGAGGACATGCAAACTCAAAACTCATAAAATTAGCGTAAATAATGAAACACACCTAACTTATCCAACACATCCAAAGTTAACTGCTTACGCTCCGCCACATCATCCCCTGCTGCCATCTGCATATTCAAACTAAACGCCGTGATCTTGCCATGACCATCATCCACCCAACCGGTATACCAACCGACTTGAGGGTCAACATCCATGCCCCAACCGCTCTTGGCATACAATTTTGCATCGCCACGACTTTCAATATAAAGCATGTCTTTGACTTGCCTTTGCACCGCGACATCAAACGGTAGTTTCTCTGTCGCAAGCTGATACGCAAATTGAGCTTCTTGTTCAGGCGTAATCTTTAACGGCCCTACCAACCAAAAATGATCCACCTGTTTGCCAATATTGGCATTGCCAAAACCAACCCGCTGGACTTCACTTTGCATTAAGTCGTGACCAATCCGCCGTGCCAACTGCTGATAAACCGGTACAGCAGACGCTTGCATGGCTTCACCCAAAGTCAGGTCTTTTTCCCATGACGGGAAAGCACGTTTTTCACCTTTCCATTTAAAAACTTCAGTGGCTGTCGCCTTCTGATGTTGCAAACCAATTAAAGCATTTAACATTTTAAAAGTAGATGCAGGAATGTATTCTGTCTGGGCACGCTGTAAGTCATTGCCATAATGACTCACGCGCTGACCATCAAATGTGACAAAAACTGCCTGTGTTTGTGCTTGATTAAATAAAGACAGAATCTCACTCACCCATGAATTTTCTAAATTGGCTTGAGCCGTTTGTTTTAAGTGTTGAGATGAATCCAACATGCCTTCATTTGCTGTACATGCGGTCAAACTCAGGACAGTCATCAACGATAGATATATTTTTTTCATTGCACTATTTTTATGGTGTTTAAAGTCCATAGTATAAGATGAAGTTCAAACCTGAATTGTTTACTTTTCAACAGTCTTCAATCTGTCGAAAACTCAGCATATCGACTATTTATTTTTAAACAAAACATCCTTATGATGACGCCTATCGTGGACTCAACAACCAATAATTTTTAATTTTTAATTTTTAATTTTTAATTTTTTAAAATATAAAAGCATACTAACAATGAATAAATTTATCTTAAGTTTCAGCCTCTTATTATGTCCAATATATAGCTTTGCCGATGGCTATCTGAATGAATACATGGTGCTGTTTGTCTCACAAGAAGACCCCGATCTTAGCCCATGGAAAGATAAGCTGCAGTGTAAAGCCCTCAGCACCCCGACACCACACAATGGGATCTTTGAAAATCAATATGTCTATGCCAATGGCAATGCCCTGACCACCATCTTTCTGAGTAATAGCAAAATTAAAAACGGTGAATGTGAACATCTCATTCACTTTCCAGATGGTATTCAAGGCTCAGGCGTATTTGAAAGTTTCTTCCCCAACGGCAAACCCCGTAGCCGCATTGCTTATAAAAATGGGGAGTACGAGGGCAAACTTGAGTTTTGGTTTGCCAATGGGATAAAAGAGCAAGAAAGTAGCATCATCAATGGTGAATCGCAGGGGGATTACAAAATTTGGCATCCAAATGGGCAACTGGCTTTTTCTCAAAATTATAAAAATGGGATCGAAAATGGCCTGCGCCAACGCTGGTACAGTAATGGTAAACCGTGGACCTATGCCAATTTTCAAAACAATAAATTGATTGGCGAGCTGAAAATGTGGTTTGAAAACGGCAAACTAGAACGCCAAGGTTATTATCGTAATGGCGTTCGTCATAACAGTTATAAAATTTGGTATGACAATGGGCAACCTGAAGCGGTGCTTCAGTACGATTTAGGCAAAATTACCCAAGCCCAGTGTTGGAATGAAGATGGTAGTCAAATGAACCAACAAGCCTGCAATAAATTATATAAAGATGAAGATTAATTGATTTTTCTAGCTAACTTTATGAATCTGCCAAGATATTTATGAATATCAAGCTGCGTTTAGGCTGAAACACGGTCACGCCCCGCAGCTTTGGCTTTAAATAATGCTTGGTCTGCGCGCTCTAATAAATCGATCCAGCTTTTGGCACCCACTGCAACACCAATACTCACCGTCACGATGAGATCTGCTTCGTCTTCTGCCAAATTGAAATTCACATGCTGAATATCATGCCGTATGGTTTCGGCAATGTGCTGGGCTTTGAGCATATCAATCCCCTCGATCAGGACTAAAAACTCATCTCCACCATATCGCACCACCAAGTCGGATGAACGAATATGTTGTCGTAATTGATTGGCAACATGTTGAATCACCAAATCGCCGACAATATGCCCATAGCGATCATTCACCTGTTTAAAGTGATCAATATCAATCACGATCAGTGCTGTATGTAAAAAGCCTGAATTTTGGCTGTCACGAAATTTAATATATTCATCTAAGGCAAAACGATTGGCGACATTGGTGAGTGAGTCAGTATTGGCAATATGTTTAAGCTGAAATTCAAAGGCATCACGTTGTTCCAACATGTTTTCAATATGCTGAATGGCATCAAATAAACTGAGATAACCTACTTTGGCAGGTTCAATCACGCCTTGATCCATTTGTCGGTGCCGAGCCAGTTTAAATAACTGATTACGAGCACGAATTAAAGGTTCAAACACCCATTTCTTGGCATAGAACATCGTTAATAATGCAGTCAGTAATGACACGAGCGAGACAAAAAGCGTGAAAATCAATTTATTTCGCGCTTCACGTTGTTCATCCGCAGCTACTTTGAGACTGTAATCTAAAATATAACTTTGCAATTCCACCACTGTGACAAATTTATTGACCATTGCATCAGTGAGCTGGGTGCCATCCATGTGATAACGCTGATGTTGAAGACTTTTTTGAGCCAAACCATCAATAATTGGCAAACCTTTATCTAAAAATTCCGTTCGTACCGCATGATGTAACTGTTTAAACTCGGGTGTTTTGTCATGTTCGGACTGCACGACATTGATCAATTCCCATAGATAGCGTGTTTGACGCTGGGTTTGTAAACTCCGCGCTAAATTTTGCTCTGGAATTTCCTGTTGAAATGATACCGCAGCCATAATATTTGATGCGACTCTTCCCGCCTGATCACGTAATTCTGCCAGTAATAAAATCAGCGTGTAATAGTTCGATACACGGGTATCTTTACCATGTGAATGATTGACCAATTTCTGCATGGCAATATAGCTTTGATCCCAAGCTTGGAACATCGCCAAAATGGCATAATCCAATTTTTTAGCTTCACGCTGTTGTGTCGGCAGCGCAATATATTGATCGACCGTTTTGCGACCCTGCAACAAATATGGATATAAATTGGACTCTAACTGCTGGGCGATCGGTGCAAAGCCCGTTTCTTTTAAAACTTTCAGTGTATCTTGATATTGCCGATCAACGCCTTGACGATATTCAGCCAACTCAATAATTTTTTGCTCGCGCTGTTCACCTTGACTCGACATTGCACTGTTAGCTGGCGCACGTTCACGGGAAATTTGGTTGGTTAAATCTGCCACCATTTTCAGCATCTGAATTTCTTTCAGCGCTTCGGCACTTTTGAGGTAATGTTGATTGCTGCTCACAATCAATGGAACACTGATAAATACGATAGACAAGACGATTACTAGCATCGCAAGTTGCAAGCGCTTACTAATATGCTCTGTTCGTAATGTTTCCATCTATTTTATGCCCCACACTTGTTGCATACCCCAACCCACTTCTCAACTAAACGCGGGAATATTTAAATTAATAACCAATAATTTATTAATTTGTAAAGTGAACATTTATAGCTCTAAATTCTATATAAATGTGCTTAATCTGTCACATTTTTATCACTTTTGAACGAGATAATTTGCTAAAAAACAGCAGCATATTTCAAAGCGAAATATTTTTTATTAACTTGTTTAAATAAATATTTACAATTGCAATAAATTGGTGCAGAATGCACCGTATTAGGGCACACTAGATTTCTTCCTCAGCAGAATATTTTAGTTTCCCGAAAATTTTGGCTAAAAAATCCTGATTTTCCTTGAAAATCAGGATTTTTTTTGTCTATATCACTTTAATTGAAAGATAAATAGAATTATTAACGCACCATAAAAGTGCATTGATTTCTACAAGATATTTGCTCTATATTTTATCTTTAATATAAAGTTGCATTTTTGAATAAAAAAAAGCCCAACCTTGGGGAAAGCTGGGCGAATAAAAAACAATAATGGAGAATCAGGGTCAAAGTCACACTTTTAAACCGTGTGACGACTCGATTGGCAAATTATGAATCAAATAAAACCTGATGTAAAGCCAAGTATTTCACTAGGATATTAAAAATATCACAAAGACACATATTTAAGTGACATATCCCTCAAACTTAAAACAAAAATGTCTATTTAATATACAAATAAGTGGTTTTAGCCCAACAATTCAGCAGTCAAAGTCCCGATTTATTACCTCAAATGCGTGAAAAGCGTTAGAATTTACCCACTACAATAAATGTTATTTTGAATTAAAATAACAATAATAATTGTTATTTTAGATTGAAAAGTTGTGTATTTTTTCAAGTGTATTTTTTTAATTAAGAATTTAATCAAACTTACTTAATTGTTCTCAATGATTTTTTTTCAGTGACTTATTAGTTAGAGTAAAAACTGAATTTCTTATTATGAAATAAAGATCTGAGTCAGAGACTGAATAATAACCTTTAGGATCATTGACTTAATATATTGTTACAATACAATGCTCAATGTTTAATCCATTTGTAACAACTGGTAGAAAATCATGAAAAAACTCGGTTTAGCCACTGCTTTATTATTAGCCATGACCGGTGCTCAAGCTTACCAATTTGAAGTTCAAGGCCAAGCAGAATACATCGACACAACTGCAAATGACAAAGATTTCATTGGTGGTGTTCAAGGTACTTACTACTTCAAAAATGTTGACTCTACAAAAGGTCCTTTAGCAGAAGCTGCATTCTTAAACCAAGCTTCTAACGTAGCTGTTGCTTACAACTACGGCGAAGTTGGTTCACAAGGTGTTGACGTAATTGCTCATAACTTTGGTGCTAAAGCTGAAGCTTATGTTCCAACTAAAGTTGTTCCTGTATATGCAAGCGCGTCTTACAGCCACACTATTTTAGATTCTAAAAACCAAGCATCTAAAGTATTAGAAGACAACGGCGACCGTTATGCATTAGAAGTTGGTGCGCTTCCAACTCAAAACTTCTTAGTTGCTGTTGGTTACACTAGCGTTGCTGACCAAGCTGCTGTTGACGCGTTCAACGTTATGGGTAACGGTGTTGCTAAAGCTGTTGCTGAAGCTACAACTATTGGCCAAGACCAAGACGCAATCACTGCACGTGCTAAATATGTTGGCGCAATCGACGACACTAACATGGCAATTGGTTTCGAATCAGGCATCATCTACGGTGATGACACTGCTTACCAATTCAAAACTGATCTTTTCGTAACCCCTAAATTAAGCGTTGGTGCTTCTTACGCTGAATCTAGCTTTGCTGGTACTCCAGACTCAGCTTGGGGCGCGAACGTAAACTACTTCATCACTCCTGCTGTTGCAGTTGGTGCTAGCTATGTAAATGCTAATGCTGAAGAAGTTGCGCTTGACACTCAAACTGTTGGCGTAAACGCTAAATTCCGTTTCTAATTCATATTAGATACTGAATACCAAAAAGGACGCATTTGCGTCCTTTTTTTATTCTGCCATTATTTGTCTTTAGGCTCATGGCGTTCCGGTAAATGGGCAATATATTGCAAAGCAATTAAGCGAGAAACGATGAGAGCCAAATACATCACTCCACAAAACATTTGAAGCATAGCCAACACCCGTGCAGGCGCACTCACAGGCATGAGATCTGACAAGCCCGTTGCAGACTGCAAACTAAAACTTAAAAATAGTAAATCTAACCACGACTGCATACCCGGCTCTGCAGGATTTACAAAACTATCCGGATAAATCAGCTGACAAATACTATAGAGAAAAGCAAAACCCCATGCGATGAGGGTAAATACTGCCCCTGCTGCAAAAAGTTCATCTTTGGTTAAATAGCGATCGGCAAACATATAGCGTAATAAGCCATAGGCTGCACTAAAATATGCGCATGCTTCAAAACCATGCGCAATAATTTGAATATTGGGATGATTTACACCGAGCATAATCAAAGTAGAAAACAATACGGCGCAGCCAACAAAACTCAGTCCTAGAATCGTAAACATTGGAGTTTGGCGAATCACTTTGGCAATGATCAATAGTACTGACACCCCAAGTACCCAAATCAGCGCACGAAAAGACAGACTTTCTCGGGTAATCGCGGTTAAAACCAAGATCAGAAACTGCACCAGTAACAGCCATGCTGAGGGTAAAAGTCTAAAGCTTTTCCAAAAATCTACAAAACCTTGCATTATTTTCAATCTCTATATTTTTTTTCATGCGCTGAAATGATCGATCTGAAGCATCATCAACTGATTGATTTTAAATTAGCACGAAGTGAGTTTTTTTTATTGCAAAAATTTGTTGATCTTAATCTGAAAAAGCATCCATATGAGCACTGTTCTAGCTGGGTTTCTTATTACCAAAGAGGTTCAAAAAACCTACTGTAAGTTTCAGTTTTCAGGCACATATTCAAAGGAATCTCCTGCGTGGTAGATTTCATTATGAAAAAACATCTCGTATTTGCACCCCTCTGTCTGCTCATGCTCTCTGCCTGTACACAAAACAGTCCGCTCCTCAAAGGCCATAAAAATTATGTGGGGACTTGGCAAAACAACCACAGTGAATTAGTGATCAAATCGTCGGGCGAAGTGACGTATTACCATCAAGAACATACTGAAAAAAGTATTGCCAACCAAACCTTCAGTGGTGCTGAACAGTCGTGAATAAAAGCCCATTTGAGCAGTTTTGGTGATCAGAGCTTTAGCATCGGTCAGGATAATTTCTCTCAACAATTCACCATTCAGCGCTCGCCTTATCAAGATGATCAAGGCCATTGGAAAATGTCGATCAATGGAGAAAATTATACACGCAAATAGGACAGAGATTTGTCTACAAACCTCTGCGTCATATCATTCACTAAATATAAAAAAAGCCCCTTATTAGGGGCTTTTTAGGCGATTCAGATTAGTGATCTGAAGCACCAGAGATACCAATACCAGTTTGTGAACGTACATACTGTGCATCGAATGCTTTACGCTCAGCTTGTGCTTGTGCTGAATTATCAGTCACAGAGAACAACCAGCAGCAGATGAATGCCAATGGCATTGCAAAGATAGCAGGACCATTGAATGGGTTAATTGGTGTTTCAGAGATTGCGAATGTATCTACCCAAACTGCTTTAGACAATACAATTAGAATCACGGCAGTTGCTAGACCAACCACACCACCCATCACCGCACCACGCGTCGTTAAACCTTTCCAGAACATCGACAATACAAGCACTGGGAAGTTTGCACACGCTGCTACAGAGAATGCAAGACCGACCATGAATGCAACGTTTTGTTTCTCGAATAAGATACCTAAAATCATTGCGAAGATCGCAAGACCTAAAGTCGCGATTTTAGACATACGAAGTTCAGATTCAGGTGTAGTTTGACCTTTCTTGAATACGTTTGCATACAAGTCATGTGAAATTGCTGAAGCACCTGACAATGTTAGACCTGCAACTACTGCAAGAATCGTTGCGAATGCTACCGCTGAAATAAAGCCCATGAACAAGTCACCGCCCAATGCATCAGACAAGTGAACCGCTGCCATGTTGTTACCACCAACAAGTTCTAACTTGCCAGTTACAGCCATTTTCGCTACATCAAGAAATTGTGGGTTGTTCGATACATAAAGGATCGCACCAAAACCGATGATGAAAGTCAGTAGGTAGAAGTAACCAATGAAACCTGTAGCAACAACTACTGATTTACGTGCTTCTTTTGCATCTTTTACAGTAAAGAAACGCATCAAAATGTGTGGAAGACCTGCTGTACCAAACATCAATGCAAGACCTAGAGAGATCGCATCAATTGGGTTGGCTGCAAGTTTACCTGGACCCATAATGTTTGCAGCTTCAGCTAAAGATACGTCATGTACTTTAGAGAAAACTTGGATCGATTGAGTGAACATTTCAGAGAAGCTGAAGCCCACGCCTTTCATGACCATGAATGCCATGAAGCTTGCGCCAGAAAGTAGCATCACTGCTTTAATGATCTGTACCCAAGTTGTTGCCAACATACCACCGAAGATTACATAAGCCATCATCAGTAGACCAACGATCACAACCGCAATGTTGTAGTTCAAACCGAATAGCAGTTTAATCAACTGACCTGCACCCACCATCTGTGCAATCAGGTAGAACGCTACAACCACAAGCGAGCTTACTGCTGCAAGGGTACGGACAGGTTTCTCAGCTAGACGGAATGACACCACGTCAGATAAGTTGAACTTACCTAAGTTACGCAGACGCTCAGCCACCAAGAACAATACGATTGGCCAACCCACCATAAAGCCCAATGAATACAGCAAGCCGTCAAAGCCTGAACTGAATACCATTGCGGAAATACCGAGAAACGATGCTGCTGACATGTAGTCACCGGCAATCGCTAAACCATTTTGGAAACCCGAAATACCACCACCGGCAGTATAGAAGTCTGCAGTGTTGGTGGTTTGCTTCGCTGCCCATTTGGTAATAAACAAAGTCAAGCCAACAAAAATTGCGAACATGATAATCGCATGCCAGTTGGTTGCTTGTTGCTGTGCTTCACCTAAATCTGGTCCAGCCATTGCCATGCTTGACATGAGCAGAGCAGGAGCCGCTAATACTATTGCTTTCAATGAATTCCATTTCATCTTAGTGCGGTCCTTTTTCTTGAGTAATTGCTTCTACTTCACGCATTGCTTCTGCGTTTAATGCATCCAACTTGTTGTTTGCAATATACGAATAAACACCACACAGTAAGAATGACAATACGATAATGCTTAGACCTAATGGCATACCAATCGTGGTCACACCACCACTCACGGATTGCATCAAGAACTCTTTGTTATAGCCCACAAGTAGCATAAAGCCGACATATACCACCAACATAATGATCGTCAAAGTCCAGCTCAACTTACTTTTACGGCTGACCATTTCCTTAAATTTTGGATTCTGTAGAATTTGTTCTACCTGTCTCTCATCCATAATATTCTCCTTACGCCGAACCTTGGCGCGTAATTTTCTAATTCGAATTATTTCGAAGCTAAACTTACCAATGTTCCTTATCTCTTGTAATTTAGACTTTGGTCGTTAAATTTTGATCAATAACCTCCCTAAGCCTATGGATGCGTTATCATTAAGCGAGAATTAATATGCTGCAGGCTCTATGAATAGTTGGCTTATCGTCGGGGTATTGGCCCTTTACATCGCATTACTCTTTGTATGTGCATTCTTTGGTGAAAAGCATGCCAGCAGGCTCAGTACTCGCGGCAGAATGCTTCTCTTTAGCCTAACTTTAGGGGTTTACTGTTCATCTTGGACATTTTATGGCGCAACAGGTGCCGCCGTTCGTGAGGGCATTATTTTCCTGCCAATTTATCTGGGACCGCTGCTATTTGTTGCGCTCGGCTATGATATTTGGCGACGTTTAGGGCGTGTCCGTCAGCATCATGCCATTTCATCGATTGCCGACTTTGTAGCAGCACGATATGGTAAAAGTGGCCCCTTAGCATCACTGGTCACGATCCTTGCCGTAATTGCCATTATTCCCTATTTAGCCTTGCAGCTACGTGCGATTGCCTTAAGTGCAACAGTCATTTTAGAACCGACCGCTGGTCTGACAGGTACCACCAATAGTGTGCTGTTTTTGACCGGTGTATTGGCGATTTTGGCCATGATGTTTGGGACACGACAGATTGCTAATACTGAACAGCACGGTGGCTTAATGTTGGCTGTGGCATTTGAGTCCTTCGTCAAGCTGTTTGCACTACTTGCAGTTGCATTTTTCTTTGTTTTTGAAGCACCTGAAAACATGGCGCAAATCAGCCATGACATTAGCAGTACATTTAAAGATGTCCAGCTCAAAGGTGTGCCAGAAAGCTTCTGGATTCAAACTTTATTGGCTGCTTTAGCAATTATTTGTCTACCACGTCAGTTCCATGTCGCGGTAGTTGAACTACGTGATGAAAAGCATATCCGTGGTGCTCGTCGTTGGTTCGCCATTTATCTGATTTTAACCATTATCGCGATCATCCCGATTGCCAGTTGGGCGCTGCATGCAGCACCGGCTTACTTGGCAATACCCGATGTTGCCGTGCTCTCACTGCCTTTAAGTTATAACCAAGACTGGTTGACCTTACTTGCATTTCTCGGTGGTTTTTCAGCTTCGACAGGTATGCTGTTGGTGTCGTCAGTGGCCTTATCCATTATGCTCAGTAATGACTTGATCATGCCTGCACTGTGGCGTACACGCTTATTGTCACGTCATGACAAACGCCTACCACTCGTACTGAAATTCACACGTCGTGTGTGTATTTTAGCAGTCATGTTATTGGGCTTCTTGTTCTTCCATTTCTTCAATGACATTGACCAATTATCGGTATTTGGCCTATTGGCCTTCAGTGCTGTGGCACAGTTTGCACCGGCGCTAATTGGTGGTTTGTATTGGCGTGGCGGAAGTAAGCAAGGTGTATATGCGGGTCTGTTGGTCGGTTTTGGCATGTGGGCTTATACCCTGTTATTACCAACCGTATTGCGTAGCTTACCTGAACAATTTAAAACATTTACCGAAAATCTTTTAAGTCAGGGTCCGCTAGGCTTGAGTTGGTTACGTCCTGAAGCACTGTTAGGGTTTGAATCTTTCGATCCACTTACCCATGGCGTAGTTTGGGCACTCGGTTTAAATATCACCCTCTATATTTGGATTTCCCGCGTCTTCCGTCCAAGTGTTGCCGAGCAAATTCAGGCCGAAAGTTTCTTTTATTATGAAACCAAGCCCCTTCCTGCTCAAAGTACATCGAATGACATCAGTTATATTCACCATGATGTGGCGCGCTTAAAAGTAGGTGATCTGATTACTTTGGCAAAACGCATTACCGGTGAAGGTCCAACCATGCGTGCCTTCAACCAGTTCTGCGCACAAAACAATGTCGTTTTAAATGAAAATAGCAGCGCCAACGGCATGTGGTGGCGTTTTACCGAACAGTATCTTGCCGGCACCATCGGTGCGGCATCTGCCCGTACCTTACTCACCACAGCCATGGTCAATAATGGTTTAGCACTCGGTCAGGTCGCCAATATTCTTGACCAAGCCTCACAGTGGCAGCGCTTTAACCAAAACCTGATCATGACCATGATCGACCATATGACTCAAGGTGTGTCCGTGGTTGATGAAAATATGTGTTTGGTGGCATGGAACAATCAATACCTCAAACTGTTTGATTATCCAAAAGACATTGTCTATGTCGGTTGCCCAATTTCAGATTTGATTCGTTATAACGCTGAACGCGGCGAATGTGGTCCCGGTTCAGTCGAAGAACATGTGCGTAAACGCATGCATTGGATGCAAGTCGGCAGCGCACACGAATTTGAACGAATTCGTAAAGATGGTCGTGTAATTCAGATGCGCGGGAACCCAATCGAAGGCGGTGGTTTCGTCACGACCTTTGCCGATATTACCGCATTCCGTGAAAATGAAGCCTTGCTTGAAGGGCGTGTACAAGACCGTACCCAACAGTTGGCAGATGCCCTGTCCGAACAACAATTGGCACGTGAGCAAGCCGATAAAGCCAATATGTCGAAAAGCCGCTTTATTGCTGCAGCAAGCCATGACTTATTGCAACCGATGCATGCTGCGCGCCTGTTTAGTACCGCCCTCGAGCAAAGCGTACAAAATGATGATGATCGTAAAACGCTTCAGCAACTTGATCGTGCGCTGCATGGTGCGGAAAGTATGCTCTCTGCCCTCTTGGATATTGCACGACTCGAAGGTGGAACGATCCAGCCGAAACGTCAGCCTTATCCGCTGCATGACTTACTCAGCGACCTTGAACTGCAATTTAAATCGATTGCAGCACAGCGTAATATCAAACTGACCGTACACGATGCTCAGTTCTGGATTGACACGGATCCACAGTGGATTCGTCGTATTATCCAAAACTTCGTCAGCAATGCCCTACGCTATACAGCGCGTGGTCGTGTTGTGGTGGGTGTGCTACGTTCAGCACGTCCGGGGCATATTCGTATTGGCGTTTGGGATACAGGTCCTGGGATCGCGGAAGAACAGCGCATTAAGTTGTTCCAAGAGTTCGAACGCTGTGGACACACCTCTCCATGGGGCGAACAGGGTCTGGGCTTAGGTTTAGCCATCGTGCAACGCATGACCAGCCTACTCGACTACCCAGTACATGTGTTCTCAGAACTTGGTCATGGTTCATGCTTTATGATTGAAGTCCCTGTAGTCGCTGCGCCAAAAGTGGTCGCTGCACCGACTCAAGCCGTTCCGCTGAAAACCAAAGCCTATAAGATTCTGTGCTTAGACAATGATGAAACGATTTTAGAAGGTATGTCGACCTTACTGACCAAATGGGGCTATCAAGTCTTTAAGGCCACTGAACCTGAACAGGCCATGGAGTTAATTCAACAAGAAAATATTCAAGTTTGGTTGGTTGACCAACACTTAAATAATAATAAGATCGGTCTCGACTTTATTTTAGATAACCGTCAGGAAAATGTCCCTGTGGCGCTGATTACCGCAGATTCTGATCCTGAATTACCGCAACGTCTAAAAGAGTTAAACATCGTCTTACTGAAAAAACCGTTGAAACCGGCTTCACTCCGTTCATGGTTATCTGGTTTGAAGATTTCAAATCAGTAGCGCTGTTACATGACATCGCTCTGTGAAAAATAGCCCATTTCATTCACATGAAATGGGCTTTTGTTTACCTTGTTCTTACTTAAACTTACCTAACTGGCAAAAAAATTTGTCTCAGCGGCAAGATCATTCAAAATAGCCCCGACATTTCGTCTATTTATTAGCCATAAATATCAAATTTAGATTGCCTATGGCAAAAGATATCGAATGCATGAGTGAACACTTGTACACTTAGTTACAATTAAAAATCTATTTGATTTAACTCAGTATTTTATAAGTTAAAATAAAAACTAAAACTTTAGTCGTATATTTAGCTGCCACCGTTCGTTTTAAAAATATTCATAAGAAGTTGATCAGTTTCAAGCCAATTCAAGAAGCGTCATAAATCAACACTTGAGAAGCTGATCTCCCCCTCATATTAGGAGTGATCTTGTGAATATTTCAGAAACAATGCCGCATGGTTTTGATCAAAATCTACAGTTTCATCGTCAGTATGGTGCCAATGCCATTTTGCCAGAGATCGATTGGCGTCAGCTATTTAAGTTCAGCAAATTAAGTGATGTGCATGTCGAAGCGCTAGAAACGCTCTATCGCAGTGCCGTTCCTCTTGCGTTACAGGTATTTGACGAACTGAATTTTGATGTCTTTGCACCAAATGCCTACAAACCCCAAGGTCTTGGCTTATTCGATCGACTGGCAGAACAAGAAGATCTACTGCTGCAAAATTTAGAAGCAGAATCCAATAGCTTAGGTTTGGACACCCGTCATCAGATTTGGAGCATGCTACTGCGTGGTGGTGCGGTCTTAGTATTTAAAGCTTGGCTCGGTAAAGTCAAAACCGACAAAAACCAGCTGGATAAAACACAGTTTGATGAATTATCTGATTTACTGTTTATTAAAACAGCGCCATTTGAATTGGCACAACGTTTAAATGTCGATGCCAACTCCAAGCAAGACCATATCTTCCTGATGTACGACAATGATGTCTATCTGGACCGTTTTAACAGCTTAGAAACTGCAGCCCTATTTGTGGATTTGGGTGTTTATGATGCTGCTTTTCTAAGTTTACGTGATGACCGTGTCGCGGATTATCTCAAAGCGCGCGGCTATGTGTCCGATGAACAAATTGATGAACTGCAATGTGCGCTCAATCCTTTGTATTGTACCGATCTGACGCCTAAGCAAGACTATATTGCTTAAGTTGAAGTGGTCTGTTTAAGTCATTGTTAAGTTGCATTGCTCTATTGCATTTAAACCGCATGTAAAGACCAAACGGCATTTAAAATGCGAAATGATCTAGCGCCAGCCTTAGTGCTTAAACAGCAAAAAAAAGACCTCCACGATGGAGGTCTTTTTTTTTTGAAAAAATCCTTAGATTTTCTTTTCTTCAATATTCAATGCATTAATTGCCAAAACAGCTTGGGTTCGGTTTTGTACGCCCAACTTACGGAAAATTGCCGTCACATGTGCTTTGATGGTTGCTTCAGACACATCCAACTCATAGGCAATTTGTTTATTCAACAAACCTTCCGCCACCATCATTAACACACGGAATTGTTGCGGTGTTAAAGACTGAATACGTTCTGCCAATGCTGTTTCATCTGCAGCACGTGGGTCAAAGTTCATGTTGGCAGGTAAATTTGGTGGCAACCAAATCTCGCCTTCTAAGACTTGACGAATCGCTTCACCAATGTGGCTTGGATGCGCAGATTTTGGAATATAACCCATCGCACCATGTGCAATTGCACGTTGGATAATCGACGCTTCTTCATGCGCAGAGACCACAATGATTGGAATCGATGGATATTGTGCGCGAATATGCACCAAGGCAGAAAAGCCTGAAGCACCCGGCAAGTTTAAATCCAATAACACAAGATCAGGCTCAGGGCCATTTTCAAGACGTTCATAGCATTCATTGACTGCTGCAGTCTCATGAATTTGCGCCTGAGGCAAACTATAACGAACCGCCTGAATTAAAGCATGACGAAACAGCGGGTGATCATCAACGATTAAAATATTCATAAGCAACGTGAGAGATCTTGTGCACAATGACCCTATTCTAACCACACATGCTATGTGAAGGATATGCAAGAACTTATTTTTTTGCATTTAAAATGTAGATTTTCACCTAAAATGCGTCTTTTTTCGCATTTTCTATAAATCTTTAAATCTAATCATATTTTCATATAAATTTTATCAACACAGTAAAAATGCTTATAGCTAAGCATTATATGTTGAAATATCAACAGTTTAAAATTTGATATTTCACGAATCTTGTGGTTTTTCCAACATATCTAAAAATCAGATAACTTTTCTGATTTTCGTTATTTTACAGTGATCCACCCATCGGGATTAATAAAAGGCATTCCGAGAAACCACACTTTTAGGTTTAAAAAATGTCTCAAGTTAATCTACAAAAACCCCTGAATATTGTTGCTGTGTCAGGTGGTCTAAACAATCCATCTAAAACCGAAGCTTTGGTACAAGCCATTGTTAATGAACTCGGTGATGCAACTCCAATCAATGTGCATTTTATTAAGTTTAGTGAAATTGGCAATTTATTAGGTGGCGCGATTTACCGTAACCAATTGCCACAACGTGTACAAGATGACCTTGCTGCCGTTGAAGCTGCTGATGCACTGATTGTTGGAACACCCGTTTACCGTGCTTCATTTACAGGTCTGTTTAAACACTTCTTTGACTTTGTCGAACAAACTGCATTGGTCGATGTTCCTGTCTTGCTTGCAGCTTCGGGTGGTTCTGAACGCCATGCCTTAGTGCTTGAACATCAATTGCGTCCATTATTCAGTTTCTTCCAAGCGCAAACATTACCGATTGGGGTCTATGCAACAGACCGTGATTTCACCCCTGAATATACCATTCATAGTGAATTACTCCGTGACCGCATTACTTTAGCTGTAGCACGTGCGCTGCCGATTTTGGAATGGGCTCCAGCCAAAGGTCAGCGTGCTGAAGTGGTGAAAGCCAAGTCTCAACAAGCCAACCAAAACTTGGGCATTAATAAGCAAATCGAGCAAGAAGAAGTCCTTCCTTCTGCAGCTGTTCCAAGTTTGGATGCCGCTGAAGCTCGACTGCATAGTAAAAAGCCAAAAACGCAAGTGGCCTAAACACCACAGCATAACAATTCGATCCCGAGGGTTTGCAAAATGTCAGTACAAGAAAAAAACATTACATTTGCGTACTGGGTACCAAACGTGAGTGGTGGTTTGGTGGTCAGTAATATTGAACAGCGTACCGATTGGAGCTATGACTATAACGTGCGTTTGGCACAAGCTGCAGAAAAAAGTGGCTTTGATTATGCGCTGACTCAAATTCGTTTTACAGCAGGTTATAACGCAGAGAATCAACACGAATCGGTGAGTTTCAGTCATGGAATTTTGGCCAAAACTGAAAAACTCAAAGTCATTGCAGCGATTTTACCCGGCCCTTGGAAACCGGCTCTGGCTGCAAAACAATTGGCGACCATCGATCATCTTACCAATGGCCGTATTGCAATCAATGTTGTAAGTGGTTGGTTCCGTGGTGAGTTTGATGCGATTGGTGAAGAATGGCCCGAGCATGATCAACGCTATGCACGCTCTGAAGAATTCATTCGTAGCCTAAAAGGCGTTTGGACGCAGGATAACTTTAGCTTTGATGGTAAATACTATCAATTTAAAGACTACACCCTATCTCCAAAACCGGTGCAAAAACCGCATATCGAAATTTTCCAAGGTGGCAGTTCACGTGCAGCACGTGACATGGCATCACGTGTTTCCGATTGGTACTTCACCAACGGCAATACCCCTGCTGAGTTGAAAAAGCAGATCGATGATATTCGTGAAAAAGCCAAAGCTAACAACCATCAGGTCAAAATCGGGGTGAATGCCTTCATTATTGCCCGAGATACGGAGGAAGAAGCCCAAGCGGTGCTTCAAGCTATTATCGATAATGCCAATACTGAAGCGGTCAATGCCTTTGGCGATGCAACTCGTGAAGCAGGTGCATCCACAAAAGAAGGCGAAGGTAACTGGGCAAAATCTACTTTTGAAGATTTGGTTCAATACAACGACGGCTTTAAAACCAATCTGATTGGCACGCCACAACAAATTGCCGAACGCATTGTGGAACTCAAAAGTGTAGGTGTCGATTTGGTTCTCTCAGGTTTTCTCCACTTCATTGAAGAAGTGGAATACTTTGGCGAAAAAGTGTTGCCACTGGTTCGTGAACTGGAAGCTCAACAGCAGCAAGTTGTGCAGGCTAAATCAGCATAATTGTTGATGGAGTCACAGCTCATGTAATCAGCATAATAATCACAACCGGCTCACTTCACTTTCCTCCCCTAAGGCTCGGCTTAGGGGATTTTTTATCTCGAGTACCATTTAAAGACATGCTCTGATTCTAGAAAATGAGCGGATCTGTAGACAAAGAAAAAGCCCGACATCCTGTCGGGCTTTTTCTATATGGATACTTAAGCATGACTCCTGTCTTGCTTCACAGTCCTGATGGTGAACACTTTGTTATTGTTTTATGTTCCGGAACGTCCTGTTCCTGTATGAGTTCATCTTAGGTAAAATTTAAAAGTGCGCCTAGCGTCAAAAACTTCGTTGCTTGTACGCTTAAGCTGACAGAATTGTGCGCAATAGGTTAAGTTAAACGATAGATATTATATGGTTTTTTATTAAAATCGATATTTTTTTAGATGATTTTATCACCAATTGACACCCCCGTAATTCCAGTGATATTTCCAACACAAACGAGGCAATAAATATGCAACTGGTTTGGTTTCGACAAGATTTAAGACGACATGACCATAGCGCACTGTGGCAGGCGACACAGTCTGGTCCAACGATTGCCTTTATTGCGCTTTCTCCTGAACAATGGGCAAGGCATGACGATGCCCCCATTAAAATCCATCGCTATCTTGCCCAACTGGAACTTTTGCGACAGCAATTGGCTGAGCTAAATATTCCACTGATTATTCAGCATATTCCCCATTGGTCAGACATCGCCAATGAGCTATTAACCCTATGTACTCAGCTCAATATACACACTGTTCATGCACATATTGAACATGGTGTGAATGAACTTAAACGAGATCGCGAAGTACAACAGTTATTAGAACAGCAGCACATCTCTGTTGAGCTGTACCATGACCGCACCCTGTTTCCTGTTGGCAGTATTCGCAATCAATCTGGACATCCTTATCAAGTTTTCGGTGCATTTAAGAAAAATTGCTACGAAAAATTGAGCATCAGTTTGCCTACTTGTTATCCCGCTATTGAAGCCCAAGCGGCTCTCGAACCGCATCCGCTGTGGCAAAATCAATTTGATTTACGTCCTTTTTATCCCACATCGCTGTTAGCTGCTCAAATCGAGCTTTGGCCGATTGGAGAAGATCACGCAATACAGTGCTTAGATGAATTTATTGAACAACATCTGCATCGTTATGCTGATGATCGGGACTTTCCTGCGCTCAATGGAACCAGTCGAATTGGCATGTATTTAAACTTGGGCATCTTGTCTATTCGCCAATGTCTGCAAGCCCTGTTTCGTGAACAAGGCGGCTATTTCCAGATCGACCACAGAGGACAACAAACTTGGCTCGATGAGCTGCTTTGGCGTGAATTTTACCAGCACATTTTATTTGACTACCCGCAAGTTTCTCAGCACCAGCCGTTTCAAACCAAAACATTAAAAATAAAATGGCGCCATGCACCACAAGACTTTGCTGCGTGGCAATACGGCCAGACGGGCATTCCGATCGTCGATGCAGGGATGCGTCAACTACTGGCTACGGGTTGGATGCATAATCGGGTGCGGATGATTTGTGCCATGTTCCTTAGTAAGAATCTACTGATCGATTGGCGGTTGGGGGAGCAATGGTTTATGCAGCACCTTGTCGATGGTGACTTAGCAGCCAATAATGGCGGTTGGCAATGGTGCGCCTCGACGGGTACAGATGCTGTACCTTATTTTCGGATTTTTAACCCGATCAGCCAATCTCAGAAATTTGATCCGAACGGGGATTATTTACGTCAATGGCTACCTGAACTGGCAGATTTGGATGCCAAACAAATTCACCAACCCTTTGCCAAAAATCCTCAACTGGAATTGAATTACCCTCAACCGATCGTCGATATAAAGCAGTCTCGCTTAACTGCAATTGAAACATTCCGAGCATTGTAGATATTGCCAAGATCGAACTGTTAGAGATCAAAACACTGTACTGAAATGGTCACTCTAAGGCATAGCCGAGCGTTCGTTTTGTCCCTACAATACAGAAAACGCAAATCATTTTAGAGACGCTCACATGTATACAGGCATCGTGCAAGGTTTAGAAAAAGTCTTAGAGATTCGTCAAGGCAATGGCTTCACAACCTTGGTGATTTCAAATCATCAGAATTTTTTTCATGATGTCTTTATCGGGGCAAGTGTAGCGATTAATGGCGTGTGTTTAACGGCTACACATATTGATTTGGCAGCCAACCAAGTGCATTTTGATGTTTCTGAATTGACCAATCAACTCACCACGTTAAAAGCACTCAAGGCCGGTGATGAAGTCAATGTCGAACGCTCAGCCAAAGTTGGAGCAGAAAATGGTGGTCACAATCTATATGGTCATATCGAAGGCACAGCCACGATCAAAAACTTAGAGCATCGCGGGGAAACCTTTCATCTCGATATTCACATTCCGGCAGGCAATATTAAATATTTCTTTCTCAAAGGTTTTATTGGACTCAATGGTTGCAGTTTGACTGTGAACCGTGTTGATCGTGCCAATAGTGAAATTTCAATCGATCTCATTCCTGAAACACTGCGTCTCACCACATGGAAAGATGTCCAAGTCGGTGATGCCGTGAATTATGAAATTGATCAAACAACGCGAACCTTAGTCGATACCTTAGAAAATATTCATCAGCGTTAAATCGACTGACAGCACATTGCAAAAAAGCCTCCAAAACGGAGGCTTTTTATTGGCTCATGTGCAATATACGTTTAAGAATAAAAACTTGGATCTGGCACTTTCGCTGTGAGCACCCATTCACCGACCTCCTGATATTTATAATCAATCGGATCGTGTAAGGTTTGGGTACGTACATTGCGCCAGAAGCGATCTAAATTTAGTTTGGCAGTTGTGGCACGTGCGCCCATCACTTGGAAAATATTTTGCGTAATGTACAGCGCACTATTGGTGGCCGAAATTTTGGCTGTTGCAATCGCAATAGAAACTTCTCCACGTTGTTCCGCCGTTAAAGCTTCACCAATCTCCCAAGCCCATTGCAAACGCTGAACCGCTTTATCTGCCAATAAACGTACACTTTCTAATTGCACATAAAACTCAGCAAAATGCTTTTGAATAAATGGGTCATTCACTGCATTTTCAACCAATGATTTTGACCATGCTTTTTGGTTTTGAACCGTCTGTTTTGCTGTTTCAAAAGCCCCTTCTGCCACCCCTAAAAACATATGCACAAAGATCAACTGTGCAATCAACGGACGTAAGCTTGAATACGGTGTACTCAAAGGCCCCGGGTTCAGTAGTAATTCATCTTTGGAAATTTTAACTTGTTCAAAATGGCTACTTCCACTGTCGGTTTGACGTTGCCCCATATTGTCCCAATCGCCGAGAAAACTGACGCCTTCACGTGCTGTAGGAATCACCCCGATCAATAATTTTCCATCTTCATTGAAGCCAGAACACAGCAAAATGTCTGAATCCATGGAACCCGAACAAAAACTTTTATCGCCATGAAAGACGTATTCGTGTTCAGACAGTTGCGTCGCTGTAGTACGACGGTCTAAGGGGTTTAAGGTATTGCCCCAAAATAAATGCTCACGTGCAGTCTGTTCAAACCACGGGCCATATTGCTCTGGCTGCGCGAACAACTGTACCGTTGCAATTAATAAATGATGGAAACCATAAACATGCGCCAATGAGCTATCCACTTGAGCAATGGTTTGAATGGTTTTAAAAATCGTCAGCCAATCTGCACCCTGTCCACCGTATTGCTGTCCAATGGACAATGCAAGTAAACCACTTTGACGAATCAAATCACGTTCAGCTTTGGGATTTCCCCCCTGCTTATCACGCTGAGCAGCCGTCGTGGCAAATTCTGCCGCCAGTTTTTGGGCAATATCGATTGGATCTTGAGTCAATGGAGTTGAAGCGTTCATATATCTGTCTGATTATTCTGTTACCGTTTTAGCTTAACAAAGTAGAGGCATTCAGCTTATCTCAATGCCTGCAGTCTATATCTGTAAAATCTATATCTAATGAAATCTAAGTCACCAAGATTCAGGCGACTTATAATTTGATCATTTTATACGTCGTATTTAGGATGGATAAAATGCATCATGAACGGCCCTTCATCCTAATCAACTTTTATAGGAGAAAGGACGTTCATTATTGCTTTAATAATCCTTCATATAAGCCATAGTGAACTTTCATCAGAACGTGATCACTGACGCTCAAATTGTTCTTATGACTTCGGATAAACCGTAGCAATCAAATGTTCAACCACTTGAGGTTCTGCCAAGGTCGAGGTATCACCTAAAGAGTCCAACTCATTGGCCGCAATTTTTCTTAAAATACGGCGCATGATTTTACCAGAACGGGTTTTCGGTAAGGCCGGCGCCCAATGCAATGCATCTGGCGTTGCCACTGGTCCAAGGACTTTGCGTACCCAAGCCACCAGTTCCTGACGTAACTCATCCGTCTCTGCTGTCCCTGCTTGTAAAGTCACAAAGGCGCAAATCCCTTGTCCTTTAATATCATGTGGCATACCCACCACCGCAGACTCTGCCACAGCATCATGTGCAACCAGCGCACTTTCAATTTCAGCCGTTCCCAATCGATGCCCTGAAACGTTCAAGACGTCATCCACACGACCCGTAATCCAATAATAGCCAGACTCGTCACGACGTGCGCCATCACCTGTAAAATACGTCCCCGGATAAGTGGAGAAATAGGCCTCAATAAAGCGCTCAGGATCACCCCAAATGGTTCGCATTTGTCCCGGCCAAGAATCCTTAATCACCAAGTTACCTTCTACGGCACCTTCAAGCTCATTGCCTTCAGCATCGACAATCGCAGGTTGCACACCAAAGAATGGACGCGTCGCTGAACCTGGTTTTAAATCGGTTGCTCCCGGCAATGGCGTAATCATGAAACCACCCGTCTCTGTTTGCCACCATGTATCCACCACTGGGCAGCGGCTTTCACCTACCACGGTGTAGTACCAATTCCATGCCTCTGGGTTAATGGGTTCACCCACCGAACCTAGTAAACGCAGACTACTGCGGTCACTTTCTCGGACAAAGGCATCCCCTTCTCGCATCATGGCGCGAATTGCAGTCGGTGCCGTATATAAAATAGTGACGTTATGTTTATCAACAATATGTCCGGTCCGAGCCCAACTTGGATATTGTGGTACACCTTCAAACATCACGGTCGTGGTGCCATTCGACAATGGCCCATACAACACATAAGAATGTCCCGTAATCCAACCAACATCGGCAGTACACCAAAACACATCATCTTGTTTAAGGTCAAAAACTTCACGGAAGGTACAATTCACATAGGTTAAATAGCCGCCTGTGGTATGCAATACACCTTTCGGTTTTCCTGTCGAACCTGATGTATACAAAATAAATAGCGGGTCCTCGGCATTCATAGGTTCAGGTGGGCAGAGATCATTGACCGACATGATTTCCATGTGATACCACAAATCACGGTCCGCTTTCATTTCGATCGGATTACCTGTACGGTGTACCACAATGACATTTTGAACCGAAGATGTGCCTTCGATGTCGAGTGCAAGATCGACATTTTCTTTGAGTGGAATGGGCTTGCCACCACGCATCCCACAATCCGCAGTAATCACGACTTTCGCCTGACTGTCATCGATACGACTTGCCAATGAGTCTGGTGAGAAACCGCCAAAAACCACGCAATGTACTGCACCAATTCGGGTACAGGCCAACATCGCAATTGCCGCTTCGGGCACCATTGGCATATACAACACCACACGGTCGCCTTTGCCCACGCCATGTTTTTTTAACACATTGGCAAAACGGCAAGTTTCATCATGCAGTTCTTCAAAAGAAATAATTTTATGCCGTGAAGGATGATCACCTTCCCAAATAATGGCCGGTTTATGTGGATGTTCTTTTAAATGTCGATCGAGACAGTTAGCACTGACATTCAATTCACCGTCAGCAAACCACTCGATCTTAAAATCATCTTGCTTAAAATTTGTATTTTTAACTTGGGTAAACGGTTTGATCCAATCGATCTTTTGCGCTTGCTCCGCCCAAAACTCATCTGGTTGTTCAATCGATTTTTGATAACGCTCAAAGTACTCCGACTCGTTGATGCGTGCGGTTTTTTTGAAACTTTCAGGTACTGGATAGATCTCTTTCATATTGTATTTTCCTTGATCTGATTCATCTCATCACGAGATGCCATGCCACATTTCTACTTTTATAATTCCTGCATCACAGCAGTATGACGATTAATTTTTAATCGCAGCAATCATGCTTTGGTCGTATTATTCTTTCCCATTTAAAGCACATCTATAAGCAAAATTTCAACAAAAACATGTTTTAATTCAGTATCTGACCAGTTCAATTAAACCTATACTGCAAAGGTAATTTTACTCAGCACTCCGCTTTTTCATTCTTTCATATACGTTGAGTTGATCCGATCATGAACACCAATGACTCTTCTTTCTTTTCCCGTCAGACGACCACTACATCGGATAATCCCCTGAAACCTGATGGACGTTTTGGTCGACTGAGCATGATTGGTTGGTATGGCTTTCTCAATATCATCAGCTTTTTTGCCATAATCGCTTTAAGCCTTGCCGTGGGTATTTTTAACATCAATACCATGGCGTTAAATGAGCAATTTGTTGGCATATTCACCGGGGTATCTGGCCTCGCCTATTTGGCAATTATTATTCTCTATATCTATTTCTATTGTGTCTTTGTCGTCCGTCGACTGCATGACCTCAATAAAGCCGGTTGGTTGCTACTGCTTTTATTTATCCCCGTGATCAATCTATTCTTTATCCTGTATTTATTATTGGCCTCAGGCACACCGACCGTAAATCAATACGGCGCGCCACGCCCTGCTGCCGTTTGGGAAAAAATTCTGGCATGGTTGATGATTTTAATCAGTGTGTTGTCGCTCTTGGCTACAGGTAGCATCACCTCGTATATGATGGGTAGCGGTGAAATTGAATCGCCGACAGAAATCATTCAACAAGGCACTGAATATTTCTAAGCCACTGACCGAATCTGAGCCTGTCTGAATTTTGATACATCTGTTCACAAGCCTGTAAATGAGGGTTATTTTCGCCACTAATTTCAGGCAAAATAGCGAAAAACCGAAACATTTGGAAAACTCGTGGCTGAAAAAGAAAATGCCTTGAGTGATGTCACTCAAGGCACGACTCAACTTTTGCAAGAGGCAACAGAAAAAACCGCACAAACCGTGCTGGAACATACCTCTAAATATAATGACGCATACTCAACGATCGATAAATTTGTCGATGGATTTTGGGAACGCCTGCCATATATTTGTATCGCATTAATTGTTTTTACGATCTTCTATCTACTGTCTAAACTCTTTAGATTCTTTGTTCGTAAAGCGCTCACTGACCGCTCTTACTCAAAACAAAATCTAGTTTTGGTCCTGAACCGTGTCGGTAGCTCAGCCATTATGTTCTTCGGTTTCCTAATTGCAATGGTCATTGCGATTCCTGGGTTCACACCGGGTCAGCTCATGAGTGCATTGGGGATTGGTTCGGTCGCAATCGGTTTCGCGTTTAAAGATATTTTCCAGAACTTACTGTCAGGTATTTTGATTCTCCTAGGCGAACCGTTCAAAATCGGTGATGACATTATTGTGTCAGGAATGGAAGGTACTGTTGAAGATATTCAGATCCGTGCAACCTTCCTACGCTCTCCAGATGGTCGTCGTATCGTGATTCCAAACGCGACGGTTTACACCAGTGCGGTAACGGTGAATACCGCTTATCAACGTCGTCGTTGTGAATTTGTGGTGGGTATTGGTTATGAAGATGACATTCAAAAAGCTAAAAACATTGTTTTGGCTATTTTGGACAAAGACCCAACCATCTTGAGCCAACCTGCGTTTACCGTAAACGTGAATGCTTTGGCTGATTTCTCAGTCAATCTGAATGTCCGTTGGTGGGTAGATACCACAGAAACCACCACTGCGAACTCAATCAGTGAAGTGCAAGAACACGTTATCCAAGCATTCAATCAAAATGGTATTTCAATTCCTTACCCTGTACAGGAAGTGAAAGTTTACCGTGGTGATCAAGCTGAGACAGAAGCGTCAACAGCTAAATAATCGCCCTAAAACGTACGGAATCACAGTTTCTGTGCGGATAATTCGGTTGCCTAAGCTGACTGCTTGGCAACCGTTTTTTATGAGTAAATCGACCTCATAAGGGATAAATCCACCTTCAGGTCCAATAATGATCGTACATCCATGTTGAATCCCTGCAGGCATCACATCTTCGACATAAGGGTGCGCCACATAAGCGGGATAATCCGATGAAATCATGCTTGGCAAAACATCCTCCACAAAGGGTTTAAAGCGTTTATACAGTTCAATTTTGGGCGCAATGGTGTCACCTGCCTGCTCCAAACCCAACGTCACATAGTGATCGAGCTGCTGTAAAAATGGTGTCTGCCAATAGCTTTTATCCACGCGATAACTGTGCAGCAGAATGATTTTTTCTACACCTAAAGTGACTACATCCATGATCAGACGGCGCAACACTTTCGGACGAGGCATTGCCACAATTAAAGTCACCGGATGCTTTGCAGGTACTTCTTCTTCTTGTAAGGGTTTAAGTTGAATGCGCTCATCACTGATACTGACGATTTGGGTTAAATAGCGTCTTCCTTCCCGAATACCGACTTTGAGTGTATCGCCCACCTGTATATTCACATGGTTTTTTAAATGCTCAATTTGACGTTTGGCACTGATACTCCACAGTTCAGATTCAGTTTGACGTGGGTCAAGCAGGACGATGTTCATAAAAAATTCTCTTACCCAACTCAATTGGATACACGAAAACGTCATCCACAACGGTTCAAGGCAACACTCAATAGAATCACTCAAATTTTAGCGATTATTTGTTAGACATAAAAATTCGACGCGTTTTGTCGTGAGCTGCATTGCACCGCAAGATGGCTTCCTTGCGAAGCTTCGCATCTCATTTTACCGAATGAGAAACAACGTTTCGTAAGAGTACCTTCAGCCGAAGGCTAACACCTTTCTTCAAAACTTAGACGTAAGACTCCGTCGAGTCTATTCATAAATCTATTTAAAATATCCAACAATTTAATTCATTGTGAAAAATCAAAGGTACTGATCAATCACCTGAATATGCTTTTGCAGCGACCCGGTATTCTTTTGCATAATCAGCTGAGCTGCATCATTTAAAGCCTGAGCTTTCGCAGTATTTTGAATGATGTCAACCAATGCACTGGCCGCCTGCTCAAAATCCCGCACAACCACAACCGCATAGGCCGCTACAAACTCATCCACAATGGTTTGAAAATTAAAATAATGCTGACCTAATACTGTCGGGACATGTAACGTAATGGGCTCCAAAATATTATGCCCACCACCAGGTTCATTGAGCGATCCACCCACAAAACAAGCCTGACTCAATGCGTACCACAACCACATTTCACCCATACTGTCTGCTAAATACACTTGTGTATCAGGCAAAATAGTCTGATTAAGGCTGCGGCGCTGGGTATTTAAATTTAGTTTCTGCGCTTCTACAAAAACGTCATCAAAGCGTTCAGGATGACGTGGTACGACGATACATAACAGCTCAGGCTGTTGTTGCAAAATCGGCTGCAGCGCTGCGAGTAGTTTTTGTTCCTCGGGCGCATGCGTACTGGCAATGGTGATGATTTTACGCTCTTGTAAAGCCCAATCTTGACGCAACTGCGCTGCTTGTTGCACAAAGCTATCGGGCGCATGAATATCAAACTTGATACTACCGACGACCTGACTGGTATGCGGGTTTGCACCCAACTCAATAAATCGCGCTAAAGTTGCCTGATCTTGCGCCAATAATTGTTTCAAACTCTTTAGCATCGGCTGCGTCAAACTCGGGACTTTGCTATAACCCTTCGCCGATTTTTCAGATAATCTGGCATTAATCAATAAACACGGAACATTGGCCTGATCGGCTTCAATCATCAAATTTGGCCAGAGTTCAGTTTCGACTAGAGCCAACATTTTCGGTTGATATTTTTCGATAAAACGACGGACTAATTTTTTTTGATCTGCTGGCAGATACACGGCCTGAAATAGCGATTCATACGGTGCTTTTAAAAATAATTGTTTCGCACGCGCTTGTCCGGTTTTGGTGGTATTGGTGACTAAGACTGGATGGCCTGCTTTGAGATAATGTTCAATCAGCGGCTGCGCAGCGTTGGTTTCTCCGACGGAAACCACATGAAACCAAATTGCATTGCGGTTTTTAACCGGCTGAAATGGCCCAAAGCGCTCAAGACACTCTTGCTGATATAGTTGGAGATCTTCAGCACGTTTTTTGATGCGCCATTGATATAGCGGCTTAATCAGCGCCAAAGCTGCGTTATACCAAAAAGGAGTAGTCAAATTATTACGCTCAAAAACGGTTTGAATCGGCAGAATATATCAGAGCATTATCCACATGTTAATGGATAATGCGTATTCAAGTGTCGATTAATAGGTTGAACGACCTGAACCAAATTTATTTTTCATGCTTGGATAATCAATATAGCCTTCGGCAACATCTGTCCCAATCATATTTTCCAACTGCAATTCATTCAGTGCAGCATTCGCTAGCAAACGTTCAAACAAATCTGGATTGGCAATATAAGCTTTACCAAAAGACACCGCATCGGCTTTACCTGAGGCCAA
Organism: Acinetobacter sp. YH12126; assembly: GCF_013418745.1. Classification (NCBI taxonomy): domain Bacteria; kingdom Pseudomonadati; phylum Pseudomonadota; class Gammaproteobacteria; order Moraxellales; family Moraxellaceae; genus Acinetobacter; species Acinetobacter sp. YH12126. The sequence continues at coordinate 340,140 of NZ_VPBM01000002.1, forward strand.
TAAATCAACGGCATCTTCACGGCTTAAACGCATATTGGCAATGTACGGCACACCATTTGAGCGCTGTTTCAGATAGTCACTAATACTGTCATCCGCCAGATATTCACGGGTAAAGAAGAAGGCAATCTTCCTCTGCCCCAACTGTTCTAAAGCATAGCCAAAGGTTTCACGTGGATCATGATCGCCCATGTCGTGTTCATCACCACGCGGCGCAAGATGCACACCTACACGACCTGCCCCCCACACTTCAATCAGCGCATCCACCACTTCAAGCAATAAACGTGCGCGGTTTTCTACAGAACCACCATACTCATCTTCACGTAGGTTGGTTTTGCTTTGTAGGAATTGATCGATCAAATAACCATTGGCCGCATGCAGTTCCACACCATCAAATCCCGCTTCTTTGGCTTTGATCGCAGACTGTTTGTATTGTTCTACAATGCTTTTGATTTCTGCAATCTCTAATGGACGTGGCACGACATATTCGCGTTTTGGGCGAAGCAGACTGACATAACCCGCCTGTTGTACCGCACTGGCAGAAACTGGTGTATCACCATTCAAAAGATCGGGATGTGAGACACGTCCGACATGCCACAATTGTGCCACAATTAAACCTTGCTGTTCATGTACGGCTTGGGTCACCAATTTCCAGCCCTTAACTTGAGCATCGGTAAATAAACCCGGCGTCTGCAAATAGCCATTAGCTGCTTCTGAAATGACTGTTGCTTCTGAAATGATTAATCCAGCACTTGCACGCTGTGCATAATATTCAGCCATCATCGGCGTTGGAACACGGTCAATGGTTGCACGACTACGGGTTAGTGGCGCCATTACAACGCGATTTTTGAGGTGTAAATCACCCAAAATGAGAGGAGTATTAAGTTCAGCCATATATGTCTCGCCTGACACTTCAAATGCGAAAAATGATTTAAAGTGAGTTCTGCAGATAATCAATATATTGCTGAATGAGTTCTTCATTGCGTGAAAAATACGACCATTGACCATATTTCTCGGCTTGAATTAAGCCCGCCTGTTGTAACACAGACAAATGATTAGACATCGTAGACTGCGAAACATTACCGAGTTTTTCGATATTGCCAGCGCATACACCACGATTAAAGCCGCCACATTGTTCTTCTGACAAAAACTGTTCTGGTGTTTTCAACCATTCCAAGATTTGACGTCGAGTCGGATTGGCAAGTGCTTTAAAAATTAAATCAATATCCATAATTTAAACGGGTTTAATTAAATAAAAATTTGGACAACAAAGTTCTATTCAGCATCTTGAATACACTATATCGTATTTTTTCGATTTTTATATCGATTTTTATAGATATATTAATCAAAAACAGATAGAACTTTGTTTTCTATATAAATTTAAATTACAAACCTTGTTTGAGGCTGGCTTCAATAAACTTATCTAAATCGCCATCAAGCACTGCACCAGTGTTTGAACTTTCCACACTGGTACGTAAGTCTTTAATACGCGAGTCATCTAAAACGTATGAACGAATTTGACTGCCCCAACCAATATCTGACTTGGTGTCTTCCAACGCTTGTGCCGCATCATTACGTTTTTGCATTTCAAGTTCGTACAATTTTGCACGTAACTGTTTCCATGCATGGTCACGGTTGGCGTGCTGTGAACGTTGGTTCTGACATGCCACCACAATCCCTGTTGGAGCGTGAGTTAAACGTACCGCAGAGTCTGTTTTGTTAATGTGCTGACCACCCGCACCAGATGCACGATAGGTATCAGTACGAACATCAGCAGGATTGATTTCAATTTCAATATTGTCATCAATTTCAGGGGATACAAAAACCGCTGAGAATGAAGTATGGCGACGATTACCCGAGTCAAAAGGTGACTTACGGACTAAACGGTGTACGCCAGATTCTGTACGTAACCAACCATATGCATACTCACCTTCTACACGGATCGTTGCAGACTTGATCCCTGCCACATCACCATCAGATTCTTCCATCACTTCTGCTTTAAAGCCATGACGTTCAATCCAACGTAGATACATACGCAGTAACATGGATGCCCAATCCTGTGCTTCAGTACCACCAGAACCTGCTTGGATTTCGACATAGCATGGGTTCGGGTCCATCGGATTACTGAACATACGACGGAATTCTAATTTCGCAAGTTCTGCTTCCGCTGAAGTTAACTCTGCTTGCACATCCGCAAGTAAGCTTTCTTCTTCTGCTTCAACCGCAAGATCCAACATCGCTTGGGCATCTTCTAGCTGAGTTGAAAGCCCTTCGAGCACGTTAATGACGTTTTCGAGTTCACCTTTTTCTTTTGCCATTGCTTGTGCACGGCTTTGATCATTCCAAATTGCTGGGTCTTCCAGCTCACGTAGAACCTCTTCTAAACGCTCTTTTTTCAGATCGTAGTCAAAGATACCCCCGTAATGTTTGACCACGGTCGTTTAAGTCTTTTAGCTGTAATAGATACGGATTAATTTCCACGTGAATTACTCTCAATCAAAAAATTTGGCTTAAATAGCCGCCTATTATATCACAGAGAATTTGCACAGATTCAGCCAGATTGATCATCCAAATCATTGACTTCAATGCACATAATATGAACAATACGCTCGCGTTACTATTTATTACATTTTATTTACAACAATAATGTTTCGAGGGTTTTATGAAAAAGACATTACTTGCACTAGGGTTAGCTGTTATCACTTCATCAACTTTTGCTTATGATGGTCAAGTTGATGGCGGTTTTACTTATACAGATTGGGACAATGACATCGTAGATTCAAACGGATTGTTCAACTTACAAGGCACGTTATATTTAGACTCAGTAAACCCTAAAAATGGCCCATTAAACGAAGCTGCATTTTTAGGTCATAACAGCAATATTTATGCTAAATATAGCTATCAATATTTAGATACAAAAACAGTTGATGTATCAGATTATTTTCCTGTTTCAGGTCCGCTTGCAGGCAAAGCAGAATATGACAGCCACCATATTTCATTAGGTGCTGAATACTTCTTTGAACAATTCTACTTTAATGGTGAATTAGGCTACAAAGAAGAAAAAGCTGAAGTAAAAGTTGCTGGTATTTCAGCAAGCGAGGACTATGATTCAACAACATACCGCGCATTAGTAGGTTATTTACCTGTCTCTAACCTTTTACTTGCTGTTGGTATTGATGGCTATCAAGGTGACAATGATGAAGACGAAGACAACCGTTTTGCTGTTAAAGCAAAATATGTTGCTCCTCTTAATAATGGTCAATACATCAACCTAGAAGCAGATGGCGCTTTTGGTGATTTAGACTCTGTTACGATTGGCGCAGACTACTACTTCGATCAAGCATTTAGCGTAGGTGCATCTTACAATATCGAAGATGATGGTGATGAAGACACGGATTACTTCGCTATTCGTTCAAAATATTTCCTTAACCCGAACCTAGCAATCGGTGGTCAAGTTGGTTTTGGTGATGACGTTCAAGCGTTCAACATCAATGCAACTTTCCGTTTCTAATTTCGTTTGAATTAGAAGTTTGCTAAAAAAGCACCTCTATTTTGAGGTGCTTTTTTCTTTTCGATGTAATATTTACTTTAAAAAAAGTCCAGTTATTGACCAAATAACCCACAAATTCATATTATCTACACAGTTTTAATAAAACAAAACATTATAAATAAACACATACTTTTCAATATTTTAAATAATTTTAATTACATAAAATTACCGAATTCACAGTTCCACAACTTTGCAGCGATTGACCATCTTTAAAATTTCTCTAGACTAAAACTTGTAACAAAAAATGTATTAAATTTAGCCAAACAATTTAGAGGGGTAGTTTCCATGAAAAAACTCGCAATTGCTTCAGCACTTCTTTCTGCACTTGCTATTACAGGTACAGCTCATGCTTATCAAGCAGAAGTGGGCGCTTCAGCTGGTTACATCGACCCAGATAATGGAAGCTCTGGCAGTGAATTTGGTGTAAACGGTACTTATTACTTCAACCCTGTTCAAACTCGTAACGCTCCTCTTGCAGAAGCTGCATTCTTAAACCGTGCAAGTAACGTAAATGCACATGCAACTTTCGCTGACCGTGGCAATGTTGACGACAATACTTATGGCGTTGGTATCGAATATTTCGTACCAAACTCAGATTTCTATGTATCTGGTGATGTAAGCCGTAATAATGTCGAAGTTGACACTCCATTCGGCACAGTAGACAACGATACAACTTACTACGGTGCTGAAGTCGGTTATCTTCCTGCACCAGGCTTCTTAGTTGCAGTTGGTGTGAAAGGTTGGGATAACGATGAAGATGACGGCGTAGATCCAACTTTACGTGCTAAATACGTAACAACTTTAAGCAATGGTAAAGACATTAACCTTGAAGCGGGTGCAGCATTCGGTGATCTAGATGAATTCAATCTAGCAGCGGATTACTTCATCGACAAAACATTCAGTGTTGGTGCTGACTACTACAACAACGATGTCACTGATCGTAACGAAGTAGGGATCAATGCACGTAAATTCTTTAACCAACAAGTAAGCCTTGAAGGTCGTGTTGGTTTCGGTGAAGTTCGCAACAATGACTACAATTCATTTGGTGTAGCAGCGAAATACCGCTTCTAATCCATTGAAGTCAAAACCATAAAAAAACCGCTCTTCTGAGCGGTTTTTTTATTTGCCTGTAAAAATAGAATTTATTGAGCCAAGTGTAGAACTCTCAATTGAACACTGACATTTCCTCTAAATTCATTTTTATCGAGTTCGTAGACCAAGCGGATTTTATCTTGCATAGGATTAAATTCATATTTTTCTGCCGCATTAAATGCAATTGCGTCCACCATTAAGCCATTATCTAAAGCAAGTTTTAATTTCAGATGCACATCTTTCAACCAACGATAATCTAAAACTTTAAATAGGCCTTCATAGACCGGTGCAGGGAATTTTTGTCCCCATGGACTTAAATTTTGCAAAAGATCGACGGTTTCGACATTAATGGCCGAATCGGGCAATTCGCCATCTGTCCAAATAGTGGCCTGAAATAAATTTTCATCTTGCGCAGCGATGAGTGCTTCAAAAGCGGTTTTAAATTCAGAAAAATGCTGCTTTTGAATGGTTAGTCCTGCCGCAGCAGCATGCCCTCCAAAATGACTCACCAAATGCGGATGTAATTCAGCAATACGCTCAATACTGTCTCGAATATGAATACCTTCGATCGAACGCGCAGAGCCTTTAATATGTACGCCATCCTCATCTGCGGCAAAGACGATTGCAGGTCTATGAAATTGTTCTTTCAAACGCCCTGCAACAATCCCAATCACCCCTTGATGCCAATGCTGTTCAAACATGATCAAGGCTGCAGGTAAGTTATCCTGATCAAGCTGAATATGTTCTAACTCAGCCAGAGCTTCCTGTTTAATCTGCCCTTCGACTTGGCGTCTTTCAATATTGAGTTGATTCAACTGCTGCGCAATCGGATAAGCCGTACTTAAATCTGCCGCAATCAGACACTCAATCCCAATATCCATAGTCTCCATACGCCCAGCTGCATTGAGTCGTGGGCCGACCACAAAGCCCAAGTCCTGTGCTTTTAACTGTGCAGGATCACGACCGGCAATATCCAATAATGCACTGATCCCTGGACGACATAATCCTTGCTGTATCCGCTTCAAACCAGCATCAATCAAAATCCGATTATTCAGATCTAGACTTGCAACATCGGCATAAGTGCCTAAGGCCACCAAGTCCAAATATTGGCTGAGGTTGGCTGTGGATTTAGCATTTTTTTTACGCATACTGGCCAAATTTGCCAACACATAAAATGCAACACCTACGCCAGCCAAGGCTTTACTTGGAAATTCACATCCCAATTGATTGGGATTTACCACCGCTTCTGCTTGTGGTGTTTCCTTTGTGGTCAGGTGATGGTCGGTAATGATCACCTGCATACCATGCGCCTGTGCCTGTGCTACACCAGCATGGCTCGAAATACCATTATCGACCGTAATCAGCACATCTGGAGTAAAGCTCACGAAGGCCAAATCAGCAATGGCAGGTGTCAGACCATAACCATATTTGAAACGATCTGGAACCAGATATTCAACATCCGCGCCCATATCACGTAGTGCCAAGACCATCAATGCAGTACTGGTCGCACCGTCGGCATCATAATCACCAACAATGACGATTTTCTTTTGAGTATCAATTGCTTGATCGATTATTTCAATCGCTTGCTCTAAACCCTTTAAGTTTGGCGCATGTAAGTGCTTAAGCTTCAATTCCAGCTCTTGTGCGGAAGAAACCCCGCGACGTGCCAATAAATCAGCAATAAACGGGGCAACGCCCTGAATATCTTCAGGGCGCGTCAAATAGGGTCTTTGTTGAATTAAAAGTTTAGACATTTATGGCATCAGTCGCTGTAAAACCCATTGACCATCCTGTAGTTTATAACTCAAGCGGTCATGTAAACGATTCGGACGGCCTTGCCAAAATTCATAATAATCCGGAACTAAACGATAGCCACCCCAAAACTCAGGTTTCGCCAATACGTCTTTGCTTTCCACTTGATCATGCAAATTTTGGAAACGCTGTTGTAATTCTTCACGACTAGCGATAACACCACTTTGTGGGGTGCTAATGTGCGCTGCAATTTGGCTATCACGCGGTCGCTTATGGTAATAATCTGTCGATTCTTCGAGAGATATCTTTTCGACACGACCACTGACCCGAATTTGACGTTCCTGCTCTTGCCAATAAAACAATAATTCTGCATAAGGATTATCGAGCAGATCATTGCCTTTTTGACTGTCATAGTTGGTGTAGAAGTCATAACCTGCATGGGTCGCACCGCGCAACAAGACCGTCCGCACGTGCGGACGACCTTGGGCATTAGCCGTCGCCAATGACATAGCATAGGGTTCATGCAATTGTGCTTCTAAGGCATGGTTAAACCATAATAAAAACTGCTCATGTGGATCACGGTTCATCTGATCTTCATGCAACTCACCTTTTTGATAAGTTAAACGCAGTTCACTTAAGTCCTTAATCACATCATTCATGCAATTTCCCCTCTTGATTTAAGCTGCATTGGTACGAACAGCATCGGCCAAATGATTTGCTAACGCTGTGACTTCTTCAAGGTCATTACCTTCAACCATGACACGAATGACCGGCTCTGTGCCTGATTTACGAATCAAGATGCGACCACGCCCTTTAAGCTGAGCTTCAGCTTTTTCAAACTCGCTCACCAGTGCAGGTACAGTGTAGGGATCAAACATCGCAGCCAAGCGAACATTCACCAAGACATTTGGTAATAACTCAAACCCTTCCACCAATTCATGCAAAGCTTTACCTTGCTCAACCATCACCGTTAACACCTGAAGTGAAGCAATGATCGCATCACCTGTGGTGCTCTTGTCCAAAGTCAGAATATGACCTGATGGCTCACCGCCCGTTACCCAACCCTTTTCTTCTAGGCCTTGTAATACATAGCGGTCACCAACTTTGGCACGAAGCAAAGGCACATTGGCTTGATCTAAAGCAATTTCAAGCGCCATATTACTCATCACAGTACCCACGATACCCGCAGGCTTTTGACTCGCTTGAGTGGCTAAAATATACAGAATATGGTCACCAGTAATTTGCTGACCGTTTTTATCCACCATAATCACACGGTCGGCATCACCGTCAAAAGCAATCCCTAAATCCGCCTGATGTTCAACAACGGCTTTTTGTAAAAATTCAGGATGCGTCGAACCACAGTCTTTATTGATGTTTAAACCATCCGGTTCGTTAAACAGCGCAATCACTTTTGCACCCAGTTCACGATACACCGAAGGGCCGACGCTATAGGCTGCACCATTGGCACAGTCCACCACAATTTTTAAGCCTGTCAGGTCAAAATGGTACGGGAAGGTTGATTTACAAAACTCGATATAACGACCATTGGCATCTTTTACACGCACACTTTTACCTAAGTTTGCAGGGTCTTCGATCACCAAGTCATTTTCAAGTTCTTTGTTAATGGCTTCTTGAATTTCATCCGGCAATTTTTTACCTTCGCTCGAGAAGAACTTAATACCATTGTCAAAATACGGATTATGAGACGCCGAGATCACGATGCCTAAGCTGGCATGTAATGCACGGGTTAAATGGGCAATTGCAGGTGTAGGTAATGGACCCAACAAATGAACATAAACACCTGCTGCGTTTAAACCGGCTTGTAATGCTGACTCTAAAATATAGCCCGATAATCGGGTATCTTTACCTAGTACAACGATGGGCTTTGCTTTTTTACTGTATTGTTTTAATACTTTACCTGCGGCAAATCCTAGTTTTAATGCAAATTCAGGGGTAATAGGCAATTCACCGAATTTGCCACGAATGCCATCTGTACCAAAATAACTCATGTTGTACTCACTTCTTAATGGTGATCTTAATCATCACTTTTTACTGCAAATACTTTACACCAAAAACAAAAAGGCCGTCATATTAATGACGGCCTTTTCGGCTAAAAGCTACTAAATATCAACCAACACGGTAGTTTGGTGCTTCTTTAGTAATAGTCACGTCATGTACGTGAGATTCAGACATACCTGCCGCAGTAATTTTGACAAACTGTGCATTTTTACGTAAGTCATCGATCACCGCAGAACCGGTATAACCCATAGATGAACGTAAACCACCCATCATTTGATGAACGATGTTACCCATTGGGCCTTTGTACGGTACGCGACCTTCAATACCTTCTGGTACAAGTTTTTCAGCGCCTGCTTTTGAGTCTTGGAAATAACGGTCAGCAGAACCTGTTGCACCTGCCATCGCACCCAATGAACCCATACCACGATACGCTTTGTAGTAACGACCTTGGAAGAATTCAACTTCGCCCGGTGCTTCTTCCGTACCCGCCATCAATGAACCTACCATGATGGTACTCGCGCCTGCACCAATCGCTTTTGCCATATCACCAGAGAAACGGATACCACCGTCTGCGATCAATGGAATTTGATCTTTTAGTGCATTGGCAACGCTGTCAATCGCAGAGATTTGCGGCATACCAATACCAGCCACAATACGTGTAGTACAGATTGAACCCGGGCCAATACCCACTTTCACTGCATCTGCGCCAGCATCTAATAATGCAAGAGCTGCATCACCAGTCGCGATGTTACCGCCAATCACTTGAACTTGTGGATAGTTGGCTTTAACCCAACGTACACGTTCAATTACACCTGCAGAGTGACCATGTGCTGTATCAACAACAATCGCATCAACACCCGCTTCTACCAATGCTTCTACACGGCTTGGTGTTTCTGCACCTGTACCAACTGCAGCACCAACGCGTAAACGACCTAAGTCATCTTTGCAGCTGTTTGGATAGTTTTCAGCTTTACGGAAATCAGTAACCGTGATTAAACCTTTCAGTTCGTTGTTGTCATTTACAACAAGGACTTTTTCAATACGGTGTTTTTGAAGTAATGCTTGGATGTTTTCTTTTGATTCGTTTTCACGAACAGTCACCAAACGATCATGACCTGTCATGATGTTACTAACAGGTTGCTCAAGATTAGTTTCAAAACGAGTGTCACGACCAGTAACAATACCCACCACTTGACCGTCTTTCACCACTGGTACACCGCTGATGTTATTTGCTTGAGTTAAAGCAATCAGCTCACGTACAGTCGTTTCTGGTGTAACGGTAATTGGGTCTTTCACCATACCTGCTTCAAATTTTTTCACGCGGCGAACTTCTGCAGCTTGTGCAGCAATATCCATGTTTTTATGCAGGATACCGATACCACCGTTTTGCGCCATTGCAATCGCCATACGTGATTCAGTCACAGTATCCATTGCAGCAGAAACAAGTGGAATATTCAAATTGATGCCACGTGTGAAACGTGTCTTAAGAGAGACATCTTTTGGGAGAACAGTAGAATAGGCAGGGAGTAATAAGACATCATCAAAGGTTAGGGCTTCTTGAACGATGGTCAACATAACAGTCTCGCTGGTAATTTCCGTGAGCCATTATATACAAATTTCCGTTCAATTTTCATTTTAATTGCGGCAATTCTTTACGGAGTTTTCAATATTAACCATCGAATATGCTGTTTTCAGCAAGAATACTCTGGGGGTTGGTCAGCATCCAGTGCAATACAGGCAGAATCCGAAGATTCTACCTCTTAGATTTCAATAAATTTATTCTGGAAATAAAGCCTTAACTGACTTGATCGAAATCTTCGTCATTTTCAGCGTCATGCAGTGGAATACTGATCAATGGAATCATTTGATGCGCGATGCGTGCTTTATTACATTGCTCATCGGCGATTTGAACTTCTTTACAAGATGAACTACGTGCCTCATACATGTTACAACTCACCTGTTTGCCTACTTCTCCACCTAAAGCAATACAACGTGGATTTGCCTGATTCGTACCCACCATACATGAATACACCGATGTCACAGGTTCCGTATAATGTTCAGGCATATTTAGCCCTTCTGCCCAATAAAAAGAAACGCGATAGTGGGCACAACATGCTCCACACCTTAAACATGCATCCTGAGTCGGTATTTGAGACAACATTTTTATCTATTCTCGTCATCTAAAAGCTTATTTTATGGACGAAAAATATTAAAAAATGTTATCTGGAAACTCAATTATTTTTTGAAATTTTCAAGTCATTATACTGGGCAAGTAAAAACTGTCTCATCCATTAAATCGACACCACATTGTAAGGTTTCGATCCAATCTAAGAATTGATTGATCTGTTCTTTACCAATAAATGGCGTGCCGTGCTGCGGTACGATCATTTCCACATCCATCGTGCGTACCATGTTGACCCACAGACGGATCACTTTGTTTGAACACATATAGCGCTGATGGAAGCCTTTCATTTTAGGGATATGAGCGGCAAAATTTTCTAAAGGTTTAGAGGCGTCGTCCACCATAGATGCGCCCATATCCCCTGAGAATAAAATTTTGGCAATCGGGTCATAAAATTGGAAGTTACCAACCGAATGTAGGAAGTGTGCAGGAACAGCCACCAAATGGCTGTTGCCTAATGGAATCACCTGACCATGATCTGGCAGTTCGATCAAACGATCCAACCAATTGCCTTTCATGCGGTCACTCATAAATGCAGAGTTTAAATGCGGTAAGAAACGCGCCCACAGCTTAGATGCCACCACTTTGGCGTCGGTATAAACCAACCAACGCGGCATCGAGGTAATAATGTCAGGGTCCTGATGCGAGGCCATCACATAGTCAAGATTGGTCAAACGGGTATATTTATTCAGTTCCATAGTCAGTGGGACATAGGTCAAGTCACCACCCGGATCGAGCACTGCTGCGCGCTCATTATCCAAAATCAGGAACTGGTTCGCCTGTACGCCCTCGCCTTTTACCAAGCTGGTAAAGCTAATACATTTATGCTTTCCATCATCATAAAGTACCTGTGATGTTGTGCGTTCGAAAGCCATTCCCATTCCCCAAATTTTTTATCAAAAAATATATATTCTATAGGTGAATAACATATATTTATTTAGGGAAACTTACAATAAATATTCAGTCAATATTATCTGAAATATCAGTGAATTGGGTCTCATTTATTGGCAAATAATCCTGAGTTTTTAACTCAGGATTTCATGTATTTTTAATATGGTGAGATCATTATTTAAAATAAATAGTGTTGTGCCAACGCAGCCAAACCAATCACCAAGAATACCAAGGCGCCAATTTTATGAATCAGTGAAATCGGTAGTTTTTCTGCTAGTTTGTTGCCAATAAATACCGCAGGCGCATTAACCAACATGATGCCTAATGTCGTCCCCAAAGTCACCCAGCCAATACTGTCAAAGCGTGCAGCCAGTGCAACAGTGGCAATTTGGGTTTTATCTCCAATTTCAGCCAAGAAGAACAAAACGAAAGTGGCGCCGAAAACCCCATATTTTTGCCACTTATTGATACTTTCAGATTCATCATCCAATTGATCGGGGATCAACATCCACACCGCCATGGCAATAAAGCCCAGAGAAACGATCCACAATAAAACGATTGGGCTTAAAACGGTGGTAATCCATTGACCCAGCACAGCAGAAACCCCGTGGTTCACCACAGTCGCGAGGAAAATTGCAATTAAGATCGGAACGGGTTTACGAAAACGTGCAGCAAGCAGTAAGGCAAGTAGTTGTGTTTTATCGCCCATTTCTGACAGGGCAACAACAGCAAGGGAAATGAAGAAAGCGGTTAACATGGTGCATTTCTCTGGCTAGCAATAACATATACCGATGACTTATCCCTCCTGCTAGCCAATGTGCAGAGTGATAAATCAAAGGTCTTGCCAACAAAAGAAAGCTACGAAGAGCTCATTTGGTTCTTTGCTATGATGACCATGCTCGTTTTAGAGCAAATATGTTGACCATCACCTTTTTACTTTGCGTAAAAAGCGGCTACTCCCCAATGAAGTAATGCTATTCTAGCGAGGAATGCATGTTTTCGCAATTTTAATTTTCGATGACTCAATTTGATATGCAAAACAATAATCAAAAATTTCAAGAATTTATTCAACACTATATGCATGTGCAGGATGTATTAATCATTGCAGGCGGCCCGTCTCAGCTCAGTTTTGACTTAACCACCATTCAGCCCTCAAAAAAGCTGCTAATCATTTGCTGTAATCAAAGTTTTCTTCAACTTCCTCAGGCTCAAATTGCCCATCATTCAGATTATGCGTGGTGGTTACACTATCAACCCATGCTCAAAGCCTGCTTTCAAGGTGACATCATTAGCGGATGTGGTTTAGGTCACAACCGCCCATATCCTGAACATGAAGTGATTAACTTCAAAACCGTGCGCATCGATACGCAAGCGGATTTATTTCATTCACCGTACTTTGTGTATGGTAATAATTGCGGCCTTCAAGCCTATTCACTCGCACATCTCTTTCAACCGCAGCGTATTTGGCTGATGGGCTATGACTTCCAGCACCAACAGGGCCAAACACATGCGTATCAACATCAACATGTGCAAGAACTGGGGCATTATGAAAAGTTTTGGGGTTTATTTTTAAAAGACTTCCAACGCTTTGAACATTTACGACATAAGCTTTGGTCGACGGCGCAGCCACATCGTACGCTTCCACTCACCTATAACCTCAACGCAAACTCGGCATTAAAGCTCTACCCTTCACCCATTGAACTTCCTGATTGGCTTTGTCAGTCCACCACCACCACGCCATAAAAAAACCCTGCCAAAGCAGGGTTCATTTTGAAACTTAAACAGGTCAGATTAGATCAATAAAGTTCGGATATCTTTGAGCAGCTTCGTCAGTTTATTGGCAAAACGTGCAGCATCCGCTCCATTAATCACACGGTGATCGTATGACAATGACAGCGGCAGCATCAAACGTGGATCAAAGCTTTCACCATTCCATACTGGCTGCATGGTTGCAGGTGAAATACCCAAAATCGCCACCTGTGGCCAGTTGACCAACGGTGTAAATGCCGTGCCACCAATTGAACCCAGACTGGTAATGGTAAAGTTCGCACCTTGTAAATCTTTCGGCGACAATTTTTTGTCACGTGCTTTTTGACTCAGCTCACCCAACTCAATTGCAATCTGCTTAATGGATTTTTGATCTGGATTACGCAGTACAGGCACGGTCAAACCATCAGGCGTGGCAACGGCAATCCCCATATGGATTTCATTACGTAACAATACTGACTTGCCATCATCAGACAAATGACCTGCAAATTCACGCTCTTCTTTCAACAAATAAGCCACTGCTTTGATGATGAAAGCCATAATGGTTAAGCCAATACCTTCTTTCTTAAAGTTAGCTTTTAAATCATTACGCCAAGCTTCAAGATCAGTAATATCCGCTGCATCGAACTGCGTCACTTGCGGGATAAAGTTGTTTAAAGACAATTGCGGAATCGACACTTGTTGTAAACGTGTCAAAACTTTCTCTTCGACACCACCAAAAGCATCAAAACTTGGCAACTTCGGCAAACCTGAAACCTGTGCCACAGCTTGCGCTGCTGGTGCAGCTTGCGGAGTGGTCAAACGGGTTTTCACATAAGCGAATAAATCTTCTTTCATTAAACGCTCATGCGGACCAGATGCTTTGACTTCTGCTAAAACCACACCCAATTCACGTGCAAGCTTACGAACGGCCGGACCTGCATACACTTTGGCATTGGCAGCATTTTGCTCTTTGGTGAGCTTATCTGCGCCTTGTGGTTGCGGTGCTGCTGCTTCAACTTTGCTTTCCGCTTTAGGTGCAACTGTCGCAGGCTGTGCTACAGCTGGAGCAGGTTTCGCTGCTGGTGCTGCAATAGCTTGACCTTCGGCTTCAATCGTCACTAAAGCGACGCCTTCAGAGACACTTTGCCCTAACTGGACATGAATCGCGGTGATTTTACCAGCTGTAGAGCTTGGCACTTCTACCGTTGCTTTGTCTGATTCCACCACGATGATGCTTTGGTCTTTTTCAACCACATCACCCACAGCGACTAAAATTTCAGCCACTGCTGCTTTATCAACACCTAAATCAGGCACTGCAATTTCAACAGGTCCAGACGCTGTAGCCGTAGACGGCGCTGGTGTTGCTTCTGCAACAACAGGTGCAGCAACAGGCTGTGCAGTTTCTTGCACAGCAGCCGATTCAACCGCAGCAGATGAAGTCGCCGTTTTCACCGTTAAAATCACTACACCTTCTTTCACTACATCGCCAGCACTGATCGTGATCGATTCGACACGGCCTGATACAGTACTTGGGACTTCGACTGTCGCTTTGTCTGATTCCACCACGATAATACTTTGATCAACATCAATTTCATCACCAACAGAGACCAAAATCTCACTTACCGTAGCTTTCTCTACGCCAATATCAGGGACTTGCACATCGATGCTTTGCGACTGAGTAGCATTGGCTGCAACAGATGCTGCTGAAGTTTGTTCTGCTTCCACAACCGGAGTTGGTTCTGCTGCTTCGTCTTCAGTTACATTTTGTACTGGCTCAACGGTAGCAGCGCTTTGACCTTCTGCTTCCAACTCGATCAGCACAGCACCTTCAGCAACACTGTCACCCAGATTAACTGCAATGCTTTTCACCACGCCTGCCGAAGTGCTTGGCACTTCAACAGAGGCTTTGTCAGACTCTAACAACACAATGCTGTCATCAACGCTAATGGTGTCGCCGACTTTCACTAAAATCTCAGCGACCGTTGCTTTATCTACACCAATATCAGGAGTCGTAATTTGCATGATTAGTTCTCCTCTTTGTAGTCAGCCACAGCATGCAGTTCCGGCGTTTCCTGCGGAGCCCATGCCACTGGACGGTCAGTATCTAGTTCAAAGCTTGAGATGGCATCTTTAACCAAACGTGCATCAACTTCGCCTTCATCCGCGAGTTTTTTCAATGTTGCTACCACAATATGTGCGGCATCGACACCAAAGTAGCTACGTAAGTTGCCACGTGTATCTGAACGACCATAACCATCTGTGCCTAATGCAACAAACGGACGATTGTCTGGAAGATAGGCACGGATTTGTTCGCTATATGCACGCATGTGGTCAGTTGCCGATACCACAATACCGTCTTTTTCACGAAGTAATTGAGAGACCCAAGCTTCTTTCGTATCTTCAGCCAACGGATGTAGGCGGTTGTATTCTTCACACGCCATACCATCACGAGCTAATTCGTTAAAGCTAGTGACGCTCCACACATTTGAATGAATTTGATATTCATCACGAAGGATTTTCGCTGCTTTAATCACTTCACGCAGAATCACACCTGAACCCATCAACTGAACCGTTGCTTTCTCATCTTCTTCGAAGAGATACATACCACGTTTAATGCCTTCTTCAGCACCTTCAGGAATAGCTGGATGTTCGTAGTTTTCATTCATTACTGTTAAGTAGTAGAACACACGCTCTTGGTTCACGTACATGCGTTTTAAACCGTCATGTACGATTACTGCCAACTCATAACCAAAACATGGGTCATAAGAGATACAGTTTGGAATCGTATTTGCCAAGATATGTGAATGACCATCTTGGTGCTGTAAACCTTCACCATTCAGTGTTGTACGACCCGCAGTTGCACCGAGCAAGAAACCTTGCGCCTGCGCATCACCTGCCGCCCATGCAATATCTCCAATACGCTGGAAACCGAACATCGAGTAGTACATATACATCGGAATCATTGGCAAGTTATTGGTTGAATAACTGGTTCCTAACGCAGCCCAAGCACTCATCGCACCCGCTTCGTTAATCCCTTCTTGTAACATGTGACCATCTTTAGCTTCACGGTAATGCATCAACTGTTCTTGGTCTTCAGGGGTATATTTTTGACCATGCGCAGCATAGATCCCCAACTGACGGAACATACCTTCCAAACCGAAAGTACGCGCTTCATCTGGCACAATTGGTACGACACGATCTTTAATGGCTTTTTCTTTCAATAATGATGAAATCAAACGTACCATCAACATGGTCGTCGATTGCTCTTTACCGCCACTGCCTTTGAGTACCGCATCAAACACAGACAATTCAGGAATCGCCAGCTGCTCGCTTTCTTTACGACGTGCAGGTAAATAACCACCCAATGCCTCACGACGTGCTTTCATGTATTTAATTTCAGGTGAATTTTCACTTGGACGGTAGAATGGCACTTCTTCAAGCTGTTCATCGGTAAATGGCAAGTTGAAACGGTTACGCACGTATTTCAACGACTCAAGCTGCATTTTCTTGATTTGATGCGTCTTATTGACTGCTTCAATCTCTTCCGACAAACCATAACCTTTGACTGTTTTTGCCAAGATAACTGTTGGCTGACCCGTTTCCTTCATCGCTTCGGCATAAGCCGCATACACTTTGAATGGGTCATGACCACCACGGTTCAGGTTATCAATATCTTCATCGCTTAAGTTGCGCACCAACTCTTCAGCTTCAGGATATTTACCAAAGAAATGCGCACGCGTATACGCACCACCTTTCACTTGATAGCGTTGGAAGTCACCATCGACCGCTTCTTCCATCACCGCTTTTAAGGCACCTGAATCATCTTTTGCTAGTAGCGGATCCCAATGACGACCCCATACCACCTTAATCACGCGCCAGCCTGCACCACGGAACAATGATTCAAGTTCTTGAATAATTTTACCATTACCACGAACTGGGCCATCTAGACGCTGTAAGTTACAGTTCACGACCCAAATCAGATTGTCGAGCTTTTCACGACCTGCAAGTGAAATGGCACCTGTACTTTCAGGTTCATCCATTTCACCATCACCGAGGTAAGCCCAAACTTTACGGTTTTCTTCTTTGATCAGGCCACGATTCATCAAGTACTTTTGGATGTGTGCTTGATAGATCGACATGATTGGACCTAGACCCATCGATACGGTTGGGAATTGCCAATAATCTGGCATCAAGTACGGATGTGGGTATGAAGGCAAACCTTTACCGCCGACTTCACGACGGAAATTATTTAAGTGTTCTTCAGTCAAACGACCTTCTAAGAACGAACGTGCATAGATACCCGGTGCACAGTGACCTTGATAATAGATCATGTCACCGCCAAAGCTTTCGCTATTGGCACGGAAGAAGTGGTTAAAGCCCACGTCATATAAAGTTGCAGATGATGCAAAACTTGCCAAATGACCACCTAAGTCATCACCTGTTTTATTGGCACGCAGTACCATCGCTAAGGCATTCCAGCGGATCAGCGCACGAATACGGCGCTCCATATCCGAATCACCTGGCATAGGCGGTTGTTCTTCAACTGAAATCGTATTTAAATAAGGAGTATTTAGTCGCTGAATGGGAACGTGCTTAGCAATCGCTTGTTGATAGAGTTTTTCAAGCAAAAATGCAGCGCGGTCAGTTCCCATGTGCTGTAAAACTGAATCAAATGCGTCCTGCCATTCTTGGGTTTCTTGCGCATCTGTATCGCCATAAAACGCCATACTTCACCTATCCTATGTGCTAAATATATGGCTCTATTAGTACCATATTTTGGCTAGGCTCAGTTATCGCCACAAATGAATACGAAATAGCTCTGTTATTTATTTACTAAATACTCATTGATTAACAATTACACAAATTTACATTTTTGGGTCAATTTTCGCCATTTTTCATACAGACAATATTTTTTAAAATGATAATTTTATAGTTATTAGCGATAAATAAAAAAGCCATTGTCTGTAGAGGTTCAGACAATGGCTTCGTATACCGATGTTATATGTGCTTATGGCAACATCGCTAAATACGTCGATGGGTTTTTACGTTGACCATCTTTCACTACTTCGTAATGCAAATGTGGGCCAGTACAACGACCAGTACAACCAACGTTAGCAATATGCTCACCCGCAGCAACACGGTCGCCTACACGTGCAATTAAGCGTGATGCATGTGCATAACGTGTCAGGTAACCGTTACCATGGTTAATTTCAACATATTGACCATAACCTGTGCCCCAACCTGACTTTGTTACAATGCCTGGACCCGTTGCATAAATAGGTGTGCCACTAGCCGCAGAAAGATCTAAACCTGAATGATTTTCTGCACGGCCACCCATGGTACGACCACCATAGTTTGAACTTACACGCTTCATGTCTGGAAGTGGGTGGGCAATTAACCATGAATATGGATTATTTGAACTTGCTGAATAGTTTTTAGAGGAATTGCTTGAACCGTATTTTTTTGCGATTGTCGCATTGTTGAGTTCAATTGATTTTTCACGAATTTTAACATTCAACTTAGTTTCTGCTGGAATATCAATATCATTGCTTTCAGAGTAAGCACCTTGAGACAAAGTGCGAGTTAACTGTTCAATACGATCTGATGATGAATCTGCTTGATTTAATTCAACTAAATCTGCAAAAGCGACTGAAGCGGCCGAAGCAGCCAATGAAAACGCCAATAAAATACGTCGTAAATGCATAAAAAACCTCTATAAACTGTTCTCTTTTGTTCCTTGTGTGATTTCGTCCTTGATATCAGCCAAAAGGAGCGCATAAGATTAAGACATAAACATGTAGGAAATATGTATGTCAGAACCTGTCAACGTCTTTCAACCAACAAGAAAACACATAAAAACAGGAAACTTTTCGTTTCTCTCAACGCAAGTTGCTGCATGGCAGAAGCTTACGAAAATTGTCCAACCGCTATTGCCCCAACCGGATCAATGGCAAGTCGTTTGTTATATAAATGGTGTACTTATATTAACTGGAGAAAATCAGGCACTGATAAGTCAGTTGGCCTATTTACAAAAGCAATATATTGCACAGTTATCACAAATATACGAATTCAAGGATTTACACAAGATTCAAGTTCGTCTGAGAACTCCGTCTCCAACGCCCCATTCCCCTGAAAAAATTTCAAGAACCCTCAGTACAGAAACTCAGGATTTACTCCGTAATGCTGCTGACTTTGTGAGCGACCCTAAGCTTAGCCAAGCAATGCTGCGTTTGGCAAGCAATAAAAAGTAACCACCGAGTTGTAACAGATAAATTTGAATATTCAGAATGTGACAGACTTAACACTTACAATTGATACAATATAACATCACTATTATAAGACAATGACTTATGTCACATTCACATAACTAATTGGGCAATCATTAATGTCATCAAATGTTACAATTTCATAGCTGTCTGGATCACTTTTGACATTGCGTAATAACTGATTATTTAATGCATGACCTGACTTATAGGCATCATATTTCGCAATAATTTGATGACCGAGCAAGTATAAATCACCCACAGCATCTAATATTTTGTGACGAACAAACTCATCAGAGAAGCGTAAGCCCTCTTCATTGACCACACCATTGTCATCTACACCAATGGCATTTTCGAGACTCGCCCCTAAAGCCAAATTATTAGCTTTGAGGTAGTCCAAATCTTTCATAAAGCCAAAAGTCCGCGCTTCACTGACTTCATAAACAAAAGTTTCGGTTGAAAAGTCGATAGTTGCCGACTGAAATTCTTTCTTAAATGCAGGATGGTCAAAATCAATCGTAAAATTTAATTGGAAACCATCATGCGGTTGGAAGGCAGCACGTTTATCATCGATCAGTGCTTCGACAGGTTTGCGTATTTTTATGAATTTTTTAGGTGCATTTTGTTCTTGTAGTTCACCTTGCATAAGCAAATAAATGAACGGGCCGGCACTCCCATCCATAATGGGCACTTCAGACGCCGACACTTCCACGATCAGGTTATCAATCCCTAAACCAGCAATCGCACTCATAATGTGCTCAATTGTGCCCACCTTGGCATTTTCTTGCACCAAGTTAGAACACATGAATGCTTCTTGAATCAGCATAGCATCGGCTGGAATATCAATCGGTGGATTTAAGTCGATACGACGAAACACAATCCCCCCATCGGCATGATATGGCACAAAGTTTATCATCACTTTTTGCCCACTATGCAGTCCGATGCCACTCGCTTTCACGATGCGTTTCAGGGTACGTTGTTTCAACATGTGTCTTCTATCATCAGTTCACAAAACCGCTATACGTTAGCATATTTAGCCATTGATAAAAAACAAAAAGGTAGCTGATCAGCTACCTTTTGTAATCAACAGACATTTAAGTCATTGAATTTATGTTATTTACGTTGCTGATTTTTCAAATAGTCTTGAATACTCATTGGCGTAGGGCGTGAATTGGATGCTGACGCCACTGCTGCAGCTGGAG
Organism: Acinetobacter sp. YH12126; assembly: GCF_013418745.1. Taxonomy (NCBI): domain Bacteria; kingdom Pseudomonadati; phylum Pseudomonadota; class Gammaproteobacteria; order Moraxellales; family Moraxellaceae; genus Acinetobacter; species Acinetobacter sp. YH12126. Next base: position 360,837 of record NZ_VPBM01000002.1, read on the forward strand.
CTGCTGCTTCATTGTGCTGACGTTGAATCGCTGGCACATCATCTTCATCTACAGGTACTTGTGCAGAAGCGACTGTACGCGTTGCTTGTGCGACAGGGCGTTTCACTGGCTCAGCAGAATCGGCAGAATTACGAGTTAAACCCGTTGCGATCACCGTTACGCTAATTTCATCACGTGCATCTGGATCAAATACCGTACCGTAGAACACTTGACCTTCATCAAGATCCACAATTTGGTTCACCACATCAGTGATTTCTTCAATTTCACCGAAGGTTACGTCATCGCCACCTGTAACGTTAATCAAAATGCCTTTTGCATTCATGATGGTCACGTTATCTAACAACGGGCTACGGATCGCTTGCTCAGCAGCTTGACGCGCACGGTTTTCACCACGACCAGAACCTGCACCCATCATTGCGTAACCACGTGTACTCATGGCAGTTTTCAAATCGGCGAAGTCAAGGTTGATATGACCTGGACGTACCACCAAATCAAAGATACTACGCACCGCATTTAACAATACATCATCTGCCTTTTTATAGGCATCTTTCATTGAAATATCGCGGAATACTTTAAGTAGACGTTGGTTCGGAATAATAATCAGAGAATCAACATGTTGCTCAAGTGCTTCAATACCTTTCTCAGCAGATTGCTGACGACGTTTACCTTCAAAGTTAAACGGAGTCGTCACCACACCTACAGTTAAGATACCCATTTCTTTGGCAATTTCAGCAACAACTGGCGCAGCACCGGTACCTGTACCACCACCCATACCTGCAGTCACGAACACCATGTCCGTACCTTCAAGGTGTTGGCGAATCAACTCACGGCTTTCTTCAGCAGCAGTTTGACCCACTTGTGGATTTGCACCTGCACCCAAACCACGCGTACTTTGCTCACCCAGTTGGATTTTAAATTGTGCATTCATGCGGTCGAGTGCCTGTTTGTCTGTATTGGCACAAACAAATTTTACACCTTCGATATCTGATTCCAACATGTGTTGCACAGCGTTACCGCCAGCACCACCTACACCGAATACTGTGAAACGGGCTTGACCGTTGCTGTCGCTTTGATCATCTTCTAAAAATTCAAATGAGGCCATGCCTAAAAAATTCCTAATCCATAATTGGCAGACACTTCAGCCCGTATACTGCCTTGATCTTAATAAAAATTGTTTTTTAGAATGCTGTCCAAGTTCCAGCTTGTCAAGTACAAGCAATAATCCGTACAACTTCCCAACAATATTCCCAAATATTTCAACTTAAAAGATCGACTTCAAGGTGTCATTGAAGCCCGACCATGCACGTTTTACCCGATTCAATACTGAAAGTTTTTCCGTATCTTCTGGCTCAACGATCGTATCTTGTGTTTCACTTTGACTGAAAATTAACAGACCTGCGGCAGTCGCGTATTGTGAACGACGTAAAGCGGCTTGCTGTTGATCATCAGCATACACTTGCATAGGTGGATTACCTAAATGTGCAGAAACACCTAACATCCGACGCGCAAATGTCACCATCCCTTCAATTTGGCAGGCATCACCTGTGAGTACAACACCATGGTATAAACCATGAATCGCACCATGATCCACCAACTCATTACGCACTTGATTAAAGATTTCTTCATAGCGCGCAATAATGATTTCGGTCAGTTCAATACGGCTAATGGTTTGTGGACCATCAATACCTTGGAACTGAATCATACTTTCAGGTTTAACCACTTTCAGATCAACACAACCATATAACAGCTTAATACGTTCAGCTTCTTCTGTTGTGGTTTGCAATACAGCAGCAATATCACGCGTTACATGCTCACCGCCACGTTGCAAAGTGTGTGTCATCGCCAAGCGACCATCTAAATACACCGCAATATTGGTCGTACCAGCACCAATATCAACCAAGCACACACCATATTCTTTTTCATCTTTAAGCAAACTAGCTTCAGCAGTTGCTAATGATGAAATGACCATGCGTTCAACACCAATATTGGCACCTTTTAATGCACGATCCAAATTCTGCATGGTGCTGATGGGCAACATCATCAAATGATAATGCCCTGTCATACTCCGTGCTGACATGCGAATCGGGTTTAACACCCATTCAGGTTCATCATCTAGTTCAAAACCTAAAGGTACAGCACTCACCAAATAATGGTCAGATGTTAAATGACTGGCTTTGGCCAGTTCTAAAGCACGCACCACTTCATTGGTGGTAATCGCATGGTCATTATTTTCAATTGGAGTACGACCAGAGGCATAAAAACTTTTTAGTTCAGCACTGGGAATGGAAATCCACGCAGAATGTACACGACATTCCGCCATATCTTCCGCTTCCTGCACTGCATTTTTAATTGCGGTAACAACTTTATCGAGACTGACAATTTTCCCTTTATTCATGCCGCGGTTACGAGCGGTCGCCATCCCTACCACTTGGATATTGTCTGGCGCGTGTACCTTACCAATCAAAACTGAAACTTTGTGTGTCCCAATGTCAATCGCAACAACCGAGGGAACAGCTTCATTCATTATTTACTACTACCATTCACATGTTTGTTTAATTTATGGCTTAAAGCCTCTACTTATAAAGCCGATCATTATGGCTTTACAGGCGCTGCATTCGCAATGCCTATGTCATCACTGGTTACAACAAACTGACCATTTACCGACTTTGCTGGCACAGAGTTTTTCCATTGAATCGCTAAACCATTTCGGTAGCGCAAATCGATGGCAGAAATTCGTGGCCAAACAGGTTTTAAGTCACTGTGTGCGAGATAACTTAAACGCTGCAACTTACTCATGGTCTGATCCTGATCGACAATTACGCGTAAGCCTGAATCAAACTGCATAAACCAAGTCATTCGTTCGGTTAAATATAATTCTTTTAAACGAATGCCAACAGGTATAAATAGTTGATTAATTTCATTATAGCGACGCATCATCATTTTGGACTGACTCGTCGGCCCATGCAATAACGGTAAATTCTGATGATTGGTCGGGGTTAATTCGGCAAATACATCACCACTGTCGCTTAACAATCGCCCAGTTCCCCAACGTGCAATCGCTTGACGCGGCATCACCCGTACACGAATTGCATTTGGCCAAGCACGCGATACCACCACGCGATCGACCCAAGAGATTTCTAAAGTACGGTCACGAATGACACGTAAATCAGAGGTAAAATAGTTTTCAGTCATCATCGGTGAAACGTATGATATGACTTGTTGTTTTTCTTGGGCGCTCCGCACACCCACCACATCAAGTTCAGCCACACGTGCATCCGTCATGACTTTATATAGCCCCCAAATCCCAGCAATCAAGACCACACATGCAATAAACAACAACAGCCATCCACCCACATTGGTAAGCTTTTCCTTACGTGTCGGTGGTTTGTCATGTATCGATGTCGTTGCTGCACGTTTACGGCGCATTGACGCAGGAAGTTGAGCCATAATTTAGTGTGCCGCACCTGTTAGGGTTTGTTCCAAAATTGCAACACAAAGATCATCAAAACTATAGCCTATAGCATTAGCAGCTTTAGGCACTAGAGAATGACTGGTCATACCCGGCACGGTATTTACCTCAAGTAACCAGAAGTTTCCTTCTGCATCTTGCATCGCGTCAATACGGCCCCAACCACTCGCACCTACCGCTTGGAAAGCGCGTAAAGATAAAGCTTGTAGACGCTTTTCTTCATCTTCAGTCAAGCCACATGGAATACCATATTGCACATCGTTACGGTTATATTTCGCTTCATAATCGTAAAAAGCCACATCTGCAGGCGGTTCTAAACGAATCACCGGTAAAGCCTGACCATTTAAAATCACAATGGTAAATTCACGTCCGGTAATCCATTTTTCAGCCATCACGACTGCATCATGCTGGGTCGCTTTTGCAATTGCTGTTGCAAAGTCTTCAATTTTTTCAACTTTGCTCATACCAATGCTTGAGCCTTCATGCACGGGCTTGATGATAAATGGCAAACCAATTGAATCTACAATTTCTTGTAAATCTGAGTCTTTGCTGACAATACGATAAGGTGCTGTCGGTAGTTCTGAACCTTGCCAAACTTGTTTAGTTTTGACTTTATCCATACCAATCGCCGAGCCTTGAACGCCCGTTCCAGTGTACGGAATGTTTAACCATTCCAAAGTACCCTGAATTTGACCATCTTCACCACCACGGCCATGAAGTACGATAAATGCACGGTCATAAGCCACCAACTCAGTCACACTGCGTTGCTGCGGATCGAATGCTTCGGCATTTACACCCGAACGCACCAATGCTTCAAGTACAGCTTTACCACTATCGAGAGAAACCTCACGTTCGGCAGATTTCCCACCTAATAACACGGCAACTTTGCCGAATTTTGAAGCATTTGACACGTTTATATCCTTAAACTTTTATCTACGGTCTAAACAAACTTTGGATCACCAAGCGGTGATCATTTTACATAGAGATTGTTTTGAGCAAGTTCGATTGAGATTGCTCCAACATTACCTGCGCCCTGTGTTAATAACAAGTCATTTGCTTGTAACACTTTTTTCATTACTGCTTGTAAGTTGCCTTCTACTGGATCGATGAGAATCGGTTCAACTTCACCACGTAGACGAATGCTTCGAGCCAATGCACGACTATCTGCACCCACAATTGGTTTTTCACCCGCAGGATAAACTTCTAATAACAACAGTTGATCGACTTGTGACAAGACATCGACGAAGTCATCAAAACAGTCACGCGTACGGCTAAAACGGTGCGGTTGGAACATCATCACTAAACGACGATCTGGATGACTTGCACGTGCCGCTTTAATGGTCGCTTCGACTTCTTTTGGATGGTGACCATAGTCATCGACCAATTTCACCAAGCCATCTTCAACTTCAAATTCGCCTTGTACTTGGAAACGACGACCTACACCACTGAAGCTTTCTAAGGCACGCGCAATCGCAGCATCAGAAACACCTTCATCCGTTGCAATACCAATCGCTGCCAAGGCATTTAAGATATTATGAAGACCCGGCAAGTTAATGGTTAAACGTAACGGCTCACGGTCTTTACGCAAAACTGTAAAGTGTGATTGCATGCCTTCTTGAGCCACATCAACAGCACGAATGTCATTGTCTTCATTGAAACCATAAGTCACGACAGGACGACCAATACGCGGCATAATTTCACGGATGTTGGCATCATCACCACACATCACGGCTAAACCGTAAAATGGAAGACGCTGTAAAAATTGCACAAAGGTATCTTTCAATACATCAAAGCTACCGCCATAGGTATCCATATGGTCAGCGTCGATATTGGTGACAATCGTTGCCATCGGCTGTAAATGCAGGAATGACGCATCTGATTCGTCCGCTTCAGCCACGATATAACGGCTTGCACCCAATGCAGCATTCACACCAGTACGATTTAACAAACCACCAATGACATAAGTTGGGTCTAGATTTTCTTCTGCCAACATGCAGGTCACAAGACTGGTTGTCGTAGTTTTGCCATGCGTCCCCGCAACGGCAATACCATGACGGTAACGCATTAATTCACCCAACATTTCTGCACGACGCACGACAGGTGTACGAGTTTCAATCGCCGCTTTCACTTCCGGGTTTTCAGAATCAATAGCTGTTGATACCACGATTACATTGGCGCCTTGAATATTTTCAGCAGCATGACCGATGAAAACTTGAATGCCGTTTTCTTCAAGCTGAGCCGTGGTTTTCGACGCTTTAATATCTGAACCTGAAACTTTATAGCCTTGGTTTTTCAATACTTCGGCAATACCACACATGCCCGCACCACCAATCCCAATAAAATGGATATGTTTAATACGGCGCATTTCTGGCACTTTAATGAGCTTTTTCGCTTGATCGGCAGGCGTTGATGGAGACATAGATTACTCGAATTTTACAAATCTTGAATTAAACCAACCACGTGCTGTGTCGCATCGGGTTGTGCCTGTTGTCGAGCCTTAACCGCCATTTCCATAAGTCGTTGGCGATTCATCAGCGGCTTCAACAACGCTGTTAAACTTTCTGCGGTCATGTCCGCTTGTGGGCAAATTTTTGCAGCATTGATATTGGCCAAGAACCCTGCATTTGCAGTTTGATGGTCATCCACTGCACTTGGCAGAGGAACAAAGACGGCTGCTACACCCGCTGTCGCAATTTCAGTGACGGTTAGTGCACCAGCACGGCAGATAATCAAATCCGCTGCAGAATAGGCTGCTGCCATATCTTCAATAAACGGCTGAACTTCAACTTGTATATGTTCAGGTGCGTTTGCATAACGAGCCAATGTGCTTTCAGCATTATTTTGACCACACTGATGATATACACTCAGGGGCTGTTCTAATTGCTGCAAAGCAGCCGGCACACATTCATTTAAGGCACGTGCGCCCAGTGAGCCCCCTACAATTAAAACCCGTAATGGCAACCCAGCTTTTTCACGCTCTTGGTAACGCCATGACGGATTTAAAATTTCTGTAATTTCCTTACGTATAGGATTACCTGTGGTTACGATTTTATCTTGTGCAGGAAAGGTATTTGGAAATGCCTGACAGACAATTTTAGCCACACGTGACAACTGCGTATTGGTAAAACCTGCTACAGCATTTTGTTCATGGATAATGACTGGTATGCCCAATGCACGAGCTGCCAAGCCACCTGGCCCAGCCACGTAACCCCCAAAGCCTGCAACTGCATCAACTTTGAGTTGTTTCATATACCGCATGGCACTCAATGTAGCTTTGAGAATTTTAAACGGTGCCATCAGCTTACGCACGACTCCATTGCCGCGCACGCCTTGGATATCGATTTGATAAATTGGAATATTATGATTTTTAAGCAGGCGATTTTCCATGCCTGTAGGCGTTGCAAGCCAAGAAACTTCACAACCTTGTTGTTGCAACTCTTTGGCAACAGCGAGCGCTGGAAAGACGTGACCACCGGTTCCGGCAGCCATCATCATGACATGTTTCGGCTTTACTTGCGTTACTTCGGTCACTGTCTAATTCTTCATTTCTAAAAAGAGGCTAATGATATTCGATTTTAAGCAAACAATTGTAATCACAAACGCATGACCGTGAAAGGTAATTTACTTTTTTTCAACAGGCGTATGATTGTTTTTTTCTACTATTTTAAAAGTTTAAACTAGTTTTATTATTAATCTATGAGAATTGAAAAAAAATCAGACAATTTTTCACTTTAATTGCATTCACTTACAGTTTTTTTGCTTTTTAAGCTTCCCTCCCTTAGCGCAGGACAAAAAAAGAGCCCGTGGAGGACTCTTTTAAATCTAATGCAAAATTAAGTTTTTAAACCTGCCTCAAGGACATCAAATAAATCATCGGCAATCGAGGTGCCAAATTGCGCATCAATTTCACGTACGCAGGTTGGACTGGTGACATTAATTTCAGTCACGTAATTACCAATCACATCCAGACCGACAAACACTAACCCTTTTTCACGAAGGAATGGCCCAACTTTGGCTGCAATGGCTTTATCATTTTCGGTCAATGGACGCGCCTCGCCCAAGCCACCTGCCGCCAAATTGCCACGCACTTCACCATTTTGCGGAATACGCGCCAAACAATACGGTACGGGCTCGCCATTGATCATCAAGATGCGCTTGTCGCCATCCACAATTTCGGGGATATAACGCTGCGCCATAATCGGCTGTGTGCCGTTATTGGTCAGGATTTCAATGGTTGAACCAATGTTTACGCCATCTTGGTATAAACGGAAAATGCCCATACCACCCATGCCATCTAATGGTTTCACGATCACATCGCCATGTTCTTGTAAAAATTCACGAATCAGACTTTGCTGCGAGGTCACCAAGGTCGGTACTTGAAGTTCAGGGAATTGCGTCGCAAACAATTTTTCATTGCAGTCACGTAGGCTTTGTGGCTTGTTAATAATCCATGCGCCTTCGCGTTCAGCCTGTTCCAAAATATAGGTGGTGTAGACAAAGTTCATATCAAACGGCGGATCTTTACGCATCAAAACCACGTCATAAGCTGCAATTGATTCTTTTTGTTTTTCGCCGAGTTCGTAATAGTGGTTGTAATCTTCAAACACTTTCAGCGGTGAAATCAAACCAAAGGCTTTGCCTTGATCGATATATAAATCTTGCTGTAATGCATAGCCTAGCTCATGTCCACGACGTGCTGCTGCCCATAGCATCGCCATTGAGGTATCTTTTTTTAGGTTTACATTTTCGATGGGATCCATCACAACAAGTACACGCATTATTCAGTGCTCTATTCATTATCAATTTATGAACGAGTATAGCCGAGATTTTTCTTTTGTTTATTCTGATTTTGCATGTGTATGTATGGATTCGTGTGATGCAGGCGATAATTCAAAACATTTCTATCATCGGCTTTATCTCAATAATGGAAATAAGCCATGAAAGCATTATGGCGTTAGGCCTGTGTAAATCGACGCCAAGCAATTGAGACAGATATTCATCACATCTACATCTCGCCCATCACTATTTTTGGTGAAAAAACACGTGCTTTTTATTTTTTTAGCTATTGTGTTAATTATTGTAAATAAAAAATAGAATTCATTGATGATCAACATTGAGCAGATGGCTATCATTCTTGATGCTTTACCAGACCCTGCATTTGTCATATCACGTAGTGGAAAATACGTTGCAGTTTTTGGCGGGCGCGATAATCGTTATTACCACGATGGTTCCGGTCTTGTTGGTACCTATATTTCAGATGTGATCAAGCCAGATAAAGCCAACTTTTTTATGCAATTGATCGACCAAGCTCTAGTGTCAGGAAATCTACTCATCGAAGAGTATGAACTGAGCAATAGGGATGTAAAAGGTCTGCCCGATTATGGTCCTGAAGAGTCCATTTGGTTTGAGGTGCGCATCCAAGCTCTCCGTTTTTCGGTAGATGAAGAAGACGTTGTACTTTGGGTCGCAAGTAATATTTCAGCGCGTCACAACCTGGAAATCAAGCTGAAAGAACTCAGCCATACAGATCAGTTAACCGGTCTTTTCAACCGAAGAAAATTAGAGCATGACTTAGCATTACATTATGAGTCATACCTACGGCATTCCATACAGACCTCGATCTTGATGTTCGATCTTGATAACCTCAAAAAGATCAACGACAGCAAAGGCCATCATGTTGGTGATGAAGCAATCCGAGCAGTCTCAGATATTCTTCGTTTAACGCTGCGTAAGACCGATTGCGCCTGCCGCTTAGGTGGAGATGAGTTTGTGGTCGCCTTGCCCAACACGGGCTGCGAGCAGGCCATCCAGTTTGCCAAACGGATTCATGAACATTCCAGAAAAGAATTAAGTCGGTTTTCAATAGATAACGCGCATGTCACCGTGAGCATAGGAGTGACAACCATCATGCCTGAAGATTGCACCTACGAAGATACAATTCAACGTGCTGATCTAGCGCTGTATAAAGCTAAACATGGCGGGAAAAATAGAATTGTCGCGGCCTAAGTGTGCGCCAGAAATAAACCAAATTTCACAGTCTATTTTGCAATTCGATATTCAAGCCGTTGTGATTGCTCAACATGAACTCTTTTCCCTTTTCAGCATCATTTTAATTTAGATAGGTGTTTAATATGCAGCAAGCCATTGTTGATTTTGCCTTGGATGATGAAAATCATTGGTATGCCATTTTAGCTTGTGGTCATACACAGCATGTCCGACATGATCCTCCATGGCAAAACCGCCCTTGGGTTTTGACGGAGCAAGGACGGAATGAAAAGTTAGGAGTGATGTTGGAATGTAAGAAGTGTGATGAAGAGAGTTTCGTATAAGAGATTTTATGTTAAATATAGTCTCAGGCTAATAATTTAAGCTATCTTAGTAAGTTCAAAAAATTATCAAAACTATCACATACTTCTATCAATTCTAATTTAGGCTGTCCATGTTGATCCTTGATATATTGATCATGGTACATAAGAACTACTTTCGGATTATTAACGTCAGATCTGTAGTCAAATCCGATATAGTCACCACAACCATTTAGTCCAAAGACGACTATCTTATCATGGCCATATATATCCTGATCTTGACAGTTTTCAATATGATCACCTCCTACCCCTTGTCCAAAACAACAAAAGGCTATGCTAGATTCTCCAACTTCATTGTTAGAATCAGAATATTCAAAGCTATTCTCAATAAATTGCACCCCATTGTGGGAAGCAATCAGCTTTTTATAACTTAAAGGAAAATTAATTTTATTATCTTGCTCAAAAATTTCTATGACCTTTACGTCGATTGGTCCGAAGTCATACATAATATTTAAGTTCTGATAAGGCATATGATTGTTTTACCTGCTAGGAATAACGAAATTTCGTATAATCGCCATTATGTTAAATAAGAAAATTAGTAATTTATTTCTTATATTATTTATAGGCAGTATTATTAACCCACAATCCTAGCTTCGTAATAAAGCAAGTATAATCATCCTCAACGTCAAAGCTGTAAGTTTTTAATCGGAATGCCTCTGAGAGAACGTGAACACTTTCACCATTAACACATATTGGACTAGGTACATTATCATCACCTATACATTCGATAGGTCCTTCTAAGCCATATTTGATAAAAGTAAAATATTCAACATTTTCAATATCAAAACCTTTTTTATCCGCATTAAATATATTGCTAGGATGGTAACTTCCAGCCACATTTTCCATACTTGTTTTTCGTAATGGATTCACCATAAAAACAAGACCAATGATTTCTTGATCAGATGTTTCTATAGCTTGACCGTTCTTCAACTCATCCAAGCGCGTCCATCCAATATTCTTAACCCAGAATGTCTGATTAGACCTCAGCATATTACTGACCATTTTTCCTTTGCGAGAAAGTTGCAATAATTTGCTTTTATTTAATTTTGATAAATCTGTATTTGCTTTAATTTGGAAATAGGTTAGCTCCCAAATCTCACTATTCTCACAAGTAGATATTCTTATAACAGGTTTATAGCATAACTCTCCGTCACCATTTTTTGGCTTTGACAGTACTAAATCTCCGACTTTAATGTTCTGAATGGCGATTAAACCTTTGTCTGTATTTATACGTGTTCCAGCAGGAAAACCAGCCCCTGAATTAAGATATGAGTCCATAAGTCTCTCTTATATTTTTAATTTGATGATTAGTGAGCTTTCCTAAAATTAACATAATACACGTTATACGAAATTCTTTAAATTTTCTATAAGCATCAATACTTTAACTAAAGCCGTTTCAGTAAATAGCGCACTGAGACGGCTTTTTATTGATTCTTCACGTTTAACGCCTACTTTTTAAGCAATATTTCACGTTTTTTATTATTTAGATGCAACAATCATCATTTAAAGACGTAAAAAAGGCAGCTTCAGCTGCCTTTTGAAATCCCGAAAAATTAGATGCCGTATTTAACACGGTACGCTTCCATTTTCGCCAAGGCTTCAGTTTCGCCTTTTGCATCTAAGAAAGTCATTAAATCTTTCATAGTGATTAAAGCATGTACAGGAATTTCTAACTCTTTTTGTACTTCTTGAATCGCAGACAAATCGCCCTGACCTTTTTCTTGACGGTCTAGCGCCACCAATACGCCCGCAATTTGTGCACCGGCATTTTTCAGAATAGTCACTACTTCACGAATCGCTGTACCCGCAGTGATCACATCATCAATAATCCAGACTTTTTTACCTTCAACAGACGCACCAACCAATACACCGCCTTCGCCATGGTCTTTCGCTTCTTTACGGTTAAAGCCCCAAGGTACGCTCACACCATGGTTCTGTGACAGTGCGACAGCCGTTGCTGCTACAAATGGAATACCTTTATAAGCTGGGCCAAAGACCACTTCCACATTATCGCATTGTGTTAATTTAGCTGCATAGCCAGAAGCCAATAATGATAAGGCTTCGCCATCGTTTAGTAGACCTGCATTAAAAAAATAAGGACTCACACGACCTGATTTTAAAGTAAACTCACCAAATTTAAGCACACCACGTGATAATGCGAGTTCGATAAAAGCTTGTGGATTAAATGCCGCTTGCGCTGTCATGAGGTGCTCCATTTTTTTAAGTTTGAGGTTAAACCTGAGCATGATACCAAAGAGTAGCTATCCAAGTGATCAAAAAATTTTACGTGTCGTTTCAATTAATGTGAATGGTCTGCGTTCCGCTGAAAAAAAAGGTATTTTTGACTGGATGGCAACTTCAGATGCCGATGTCATCTGCATGCAAGAAAGCCGCATTACCCATGAACAATGGACCGATAAATTTAAACCCGAAGGTTGGTTTACACACCTTTTCCCTGCAGAACGCCCAGGCTATGCCGGTACTGCGATTTATAGCCGCCTACCTTTTGTTTCAGTGACAGATGGTTTAGGTTTTGAATTGGCAGACACTCAAGGCCGCTTTATTTCTGCTGAGTTCGATTTAGGACTTGTACAAACTGCACATATTTGCTCGCTCTACCTGCCTTCTGGTTCATCGGGTGAAGAAGCTCAGGCGCGCAAAGACCTATTTTTAGGCGAATATCAACAAATTTTGAAGCAATGGCGTGCTGAAAATAAGTCAGTGATTGTTTGCGGTGACTACAACATCGTGCATAAACGTATTGATATTAAAAATTGGTCTGGGAACCAAAAGGCTTCAGGCTGCTTACCACATGAACGTGCATGGCTCGATCATATTTATGATGAGCTTGGCTATGTCGACACCTTCCGTGAGGTACGTAAAGAAGCCGAGCTTTACTCTTGGTGGTCTAACCGAGGACAAGCGCGTGCCAAAAATGTGGGTTGGCGTATCGACTACCATGCATGTTCACCAGACTGGAAAGAACGTACAGTCAATGCTTGGATATTTAAAGATGAATGGTTTAGCGACCACGCCCCTGTCATTATTGATTATAAAATTTAAGCTTCCAACAATTAATTGAGTGAACGATTGTTTACTCAATTAGAGCTTATTTCTCACATTACATGACGAATTTGTGGATTTATCTCATAACTTGAACATAGCATTATGGTCGCACGGCAAAGGGACATGTCAGGATGACATAAAAGGATTGGACGCCGAAGGAAGTATAAAAACAAACTAAATGATTTAGCTTGTTTTCAAGGATGTGACAATGGACGTTGGATTGAGACCCGCATGATCAGGATGATTAAATGCGGGTTTTCTCTTATCTAGTCCCCACATCTATAGACTCAAACATCCCCCAAATAAAACAGCTAAAAATTCGATCTGCACAGCATTTTCTTATTCTCGCTTTCTTTCTACTTTTGACTGTGCAACCTTAAGCTGAATTTTCTTGTTATTGCATCGCTTTCTTTTCTGAGCATCGTTTTGTTCTGTAGGCTATTCTAAAAGACCAAAATGTCGTTTTGATGACAATACCCAATATTTATTACATGCGACTTTTACAGCAAAACATTTATTTCTCAATCCACATCCAGATCGAGCTTTGAGCATTGATGAATTAGCCTGTAGGATAATGCTGAATTGTATTTTTATCTTATTGTTTGAATAATTGAGGACACCTGTTCATGCTTAAAATTTATGGCATCAAAAACTGTAATACCATGAAAAAAGCTTTCGAATTGCTCAACGAATTAGGCCTAAGCTACGAATTTCATGACTATAAAAAACAAGCGATTGATGCTAAAACCGTAAAAAAATGGCTCGATGCCAAAGGCGCTGATGTGATTCTCAACAAAAAAGGCACCACATGGAAAAAACTCAGTGAAGAAGAGCAACAGACAGCGTTAGCCAGTGAAGAAAATTTGATTCAATGTTTAATAGCGCATAGCAGCATGATTAAACGTCCTGTACTCGATACAGGTAGCGATTTATTGATTGGCTTTGATGAAAGCGCTTACCGTGCATTGAAATAAATTTTTTTATCACACTCATGCACGGCTCTAGTTCAATTGTGGCTGAAAATAGGCTATAAAAAAGCCTGACATTGTCAGGCTTTTTTTGTTTGAATCATGTCAAATTAGTTGGCACGAATCCATGTTTGATTACGACCTAAAGCAGCAACGCCAATAAAGCCGCGAAGCTCTAGTTTTTTGCCACCATCAGCCAATTGACCTTTTAACTTGTAAGTTTTACCTGATTGAGGATCCAAAATTGAACCGTCTTCATAGCTTGTACCACCTACATTTTTAAGACCTGTCACAATACGTAAGCCTTTTAATGATTTGTTGTGATATGGGCCTTCACATTTTTTACAAGCGTTTTCTTCACCTGGTGTCAAAACTGACTGAATGCTCGCAGAAAGCGTACCATTTTTTTGTTCAGTGAATTTTACAATCGCTTTTGGCTGCTTGGTTTTATCATCAATGGTTTTCCAAGTTGTACCATTTAGCGGATCTGCAGCATTTGCAAATGCGGCTAAACTCATCAATCCTAATGCTAGTGCAATTTTTTTCATTTTTGTTTATTTCCCTGGTCTGATATAGACGACATTAGTATCCAAAAGTCACAACAATTTATCAATTTTTGTATGTGACCGTTTAGTGTAACCTTGTAATTTGTGTTGGTAAATATGCTCACACGATTCCAAAAATAGAAAAAGATGGAAAGACAATGAAGATATCGCCACTGACGAAACAACTGATTACAGAAAGCATTTTAAAAACCACAATTCGTGGGCCGAGCCAGTTCAATTTACCGCCCAATACTTTACGTTTTGCTTTGGAACAAATGTGTCGTGCATTTCCCCAAAACCCGGATGTACAAATTCGTCCAATTCGCTTAGCTGGCTTAAAAGCCGAAGAAATCAAGCCGCAACAGGCATCGACCCAACTCATTTTTCATATTCATGGGGGCGCATTTTTCTTGGGTTCGATGAACACGCATCGGGCGTTTCTGACCCAAGTTGCCGCACGCACGCAAATGCAAGTGTTACATTTGGATTATCCTTTATCCCCAGAAGCACAGTTCCCTGAAGCACTCGATGCCCTTTTTGATGTGTATGCGGTGTTATTAGATCAAGGGGTTCAAGCCAAAGACATTATTTTGTCAGGCGACTCTTGTGGTGCAAACTTGGCGCTTGCCTTAGCCCTTAAAATTCAACAGGACCAACTTCCACAAGTCAGTGGTTTGGTGTTAATGTCACCGTTTTTAGACTTGACGCTGAGCAGTGAGTCTTTGCGTTATAACCGTAAGCATGATGCGCTGTTAAGCATAGAAGCCCTCGAAACAGGTATTGATTATTATGTACCCCGCTCGGTCGATCGAGCTGATCCATTGGTCTCGCCTTTTTTTGCAGAGCTCAAAGGACTACCTCCGATTCATATTCAAGTGGGTTCTAAAGAAATTTTATTGGATGATGCGCAGCGTTTTAAAGTCAAAGCAGAAGAAGCCGGCCTAGATGTCGAATTCAAGTTATACACTGGCATGTGGCATAACTTCCAAATGTTTAGCCCATGGTTTGAAGAAGGACAGCGTGCGCTGAGTGATTTAGCCGATTTTGCACACCGACAAGATCAGGACTAATCCCTGAAAACTAATTCCCTAAGAACAGATCAAAGTCACCATAAAAAAAGGTCAGCAGATGCTGACCTAAGAGGGAAATGTCAATCTATTAAATGGCTTGAATTTGAGTCTGAGCTGTCGCCATTGCCTGTGCTTTCATATCTGGTCCCATATTGACACCTTCGGCACGAATCACATCAATATCGCTGACACCTGTGAAATTAAACACGGCTTTTAATAAACCTTCTTGATAATCTACAGGGCTGTTATCGCCATACACACCGCCACGACTGCTGGCAATGTAGACTTTTTTGTCACCTGCCAAGCCCACTGGACCTTGTTCTGTATATTTAAAGGTACGACCTGCAACACTGATACGGTCAATCCATGCTTTCAAAGTTGATGGCAAACCGAAGTTATACATAGCAGCACCAACCACAACCACATCGGCATCTAAATACTGTTGTAACAACTGCTCGCCTAAAGCCGATTGTTCTGCATTTTGACCCATCAAAATTTCACTGCTGAGATGTGGAATCTGCTGTACTGCTAAATCGAGATATTGAACCTGTGCCGCATCACCATGTTTTTGCTGTAGCTGTTGTACAATTTCAGCGCTGAGTTGACGTGAAACTGAAGCGTCGCCCATGATGCTTGAATCAATATGCAAAATTTTCATGACTAAAACCTAAAGCTGTTGTTATTAACTTGAGCCTAGTGTAATCACTTTTCATAAATAGAATAATCCCGATCCTTATGACACTATGTTTTATTTTTAGAACAATCTTTTTAAACTCGTAAAAAATTTAAAATTACTGAGCGGTTCTTGACCGTTATCAAGTGTAAATTTTCATGCTAATGTAAGCCTATAAAATGATATCTATATAAACTTTAAGAAAAAAACTGATAACTCGAACAGGGCAATGACACAGGATGACGGTGAAATCAAGCATACGTGACATGATCCTTCGCAATAGAATCGCCCAGTATTTACTGGAAGATGAAGTGGTCATGAATTGGAGCATCCTGAAAAAGTGTATGCTCATGCTGATGCTTGGCTCAGCCATTCATCTGCTTTGGATTATTTGGAAATTTTATGTTTATGTCACGCCAGAACTTTGGCAGTGGGTTAACCTTGAGCTCATCCACTCTCAATTGTGGACCAACATCGTCTTTTTTAGCCTAATGGTGCTATTGATTTGGCCTTGCTATGCTGGAAAAGAAAACCAAAAAATTCAGCTTGTTTTACCTTATCTTTCGGTCGGCTTATTCGTCATTTCTTTATGTCGTGATGGTTATTTAATTGGTGTCATGAGCCCAGCCACCATGATCTCCTACGTGAGCCTAGTGACCGTTGGATTAGTGCTATTTACACGAAAAATCGTCTATAGCATGCTGATTCCAGCCACGATTTTTTTATCTATTTGCATGTATTTAAGTATTCGCGGCATTATTCCCTATGCCCCGATTTTTCAACCTCATGCCTATGGCTATCAAAATAGTTTTTGGCTCTTCTCAATGATCTTTTTCATTGTTCCTATTTTATTAACCTGTCTGGCTTTATTTGAAATCTTACTGACCCAATGGCGTCACCGTGAGCATTTGATTCAAAAACTCAGTCAAGTCGACCCACTGACCAATTTATTTAATCGACGCAGTATCAATCAGTGTTTGGAACAGCTCGATAGTGCTAAAACAGATACATATGCACTGGTCTTGTTGGACTTAGACCATTTTAAACGCATCAATGATGAATACGGACACGATAAAGGCGATGAAACCTTGATTCTCGTCAGCCAAGTATTAAACCAACATTTACGCGGTAGTGATGTAGTTGGGCGTTTTGGCGGGGAAGAGTTTATTTTGGTGTTAAAAAATTCTAACTTAGAACAAGCGATTTTCATTGCAGAGCGCTGTCGAAAAGCCATTGAACAGCTTGAAATTTGGGGGCATGACGGTCAGTCAATTCATGTGACAGCTAGTTTTGGCATTGCAATTTCTACGCCTGAATTGGTACCGCAACAATTGCTGACCCATGCTGATCAGGCGCTATATGCAGCTAAAGCTGGTGGTCGTAACATGGTCATGGCCTACACCGAACAACAAAGCTTTAGCCATTTGGTTTAAAACTTTTATATAGCTCAGATGCGGCATTAAGCTTTTAACGTGGATACTGTTCCATACGGCGGACTGGCTGTTCCTGTTGAGCAGCCGTGATCCATGCCACCACAGAAGGATGCTGCAAAATCTTTTGCATATAACGCTGTGTGTTGTCACTCACAGGTAGCTGGAAGGTCTGTAAACGTGTCACTACGGGTGCAAAAAATGCATCGGCAATACTAAATTCACCGCATAGAAAGCCATCCACCGCAGGACGACTCGACCAAATCTGCTCGATTCGAGTCACTTCAGCACGCAATTCAGCATGTTCAGACCATAATCTCTGACCATGACGACCATAATCCACCTGCAGATTCATACTGCATAAGCTACGCAATTGCATAAAACTACTGTGCATTTCCGCGCAAATACTCCGTGCCCATGCACGTTGTGTAGCATCTTTTGGCCACAGTGGAAGCTCTTGAAACTGCTCTGCCAAATATTCACAAATCGCCAATGAGTCCCAAATCATCACACCGTCATGTTGTAGTAGGGGCACTTTGCCATTGGCATGTAGGGCTAACATTTGCTGCTTGAATGCTCCGCCATCTGCTTCTTCAGAAAAATGAATCAAGATCTCTTGAAAGGGTAAATTAAACGCGTGTAACACCAACCACGGTCGCATAGACCACGTCGAATAGTTTTTATTGGCAATATATAATTGCATCATTTTTATTCTCCACGCGATTTAAATTTTTCCAATTGCGCTAGCAATTCTTTCTCGCTAAAAGCACCCGTCAAACGCAGTCCACGTATCTCTTGATGCGCTGTATCTAAAAATAAATAGGTCGGTGGCCCTAAAATATCCCATTGATTGAGCAGTACTTGATGGGTTGCATCATACTGACTCAAATCTAACTTAATTAAGTAATACGGTGCCAAAGCCTGTTGTACCGCAGCCGATTTTAAAACTTTATGTTCAATCGGCTGGCAGGCCACACACCAATCGGCATAGACATCAATAATCGCGGATTGACCTTGAGGAATTTCACTTAACAAACGTTGAAACTCTTCCGCTGTATGTGCCACATGCCAAGCACTTTGTTGTTGACTTTCTTCGACTAAAAAACGTTGGCTGTGTTGATATTGACTGTACACAATATAAGGTACAGCTGCACAGAACACCAAGATATACAACCATTTGAGCTGAGTACTGCGCCATAAAATGCGCCAAAGCACATAAGCGCTAAACACCAGCCCCAGAGCAAGGGATAACCACTGTAACCAAGCTTCACTGATCAATGGTCGAATAAAATACAAAGCCAATGCCAACATGATGAAAGCAAAGAGCACCTTGATTTGATTCATCCACAAACCCGCTTTAGGCAATACCCGTGAGCCAAGGACACTGGCCAACAATAGCGGGGTCCCCATGCCAAAGCCGAGGGTGAATAACAATAATGCACCTTGCCACTGACTTTGGGTTTGGGAAATGAATAATAATGCACCTGCCAACGGTGCTGTCATACAAGGACCGACCAGCAATGCTGAGATCATCCCCATGACTCCAGCGCCAACGAGACTACCGCCCTTTTGCATCGACTGCGCTTGGTCTAAGCGATTGACCCAACTGCGTGGCAATTTCAGTTCAAATAAACCAAATAAATTCAGGGCAAAAACTACAAAGAGCACGCTAAAGGCAATTAAAGTCGAGGGTTGTTGCAACCAACGCTGGAAATTCAAACCTGCAGACGATGCCACCAAGCCGAGAATGGCATACACCATCGCCATACTGGTGACAAAAGTCAGTGCAATCATCCATGCTTTTAAACCTCGGCTGTCGCGGACAATCAGTGAGGTTAAAATCGGCAGCATTGGCAATGAACATGGGGTAAAAGCCAGCAAAAAACCCAGTCCAAAAAACAGTAAAAGTCCATAAAATATAGAGCTTTGTGCTAATTTTTCAGACCACATTTGGTCACTTGCGGTATAGCGTTCAGAAGCCAATGCAGCATTCTCTGCCCACTGCTGATCTAAACGATTCGCCATAGGCTGTTCGGCAGTATTTTCTGCTGCAAAGTCGAGTAAGCGTTTATTTGGACTGGCAAGATTTTGCTGTGTGACCAAGCCAGAAGCATCCGTTTCAAAGCTGATGCTCTGTGGTGGATAACACACCCGATCCTTGGCACAGCCTTGCCAACTGACTTGATAGGTCTGCAGTTTTTGAGTCGGAATTTTAAAACTCAACTGTTGGTAATACACCTGCGTATGACCATAGTTATCGTCTTTTAAATTCTCAGCAGCAGGCAAATCCAAAGCTAAAACTTGATTGCCCTGCTTCACCTCTATTTTGTGCTGATACAGATAATAATGCGCTGGAATATCCCAACTCAGCTCCGCCTGATCTGCACGCTCAGAGACGACCGAGAAAGGAAAAGCATCTTCAGCTGAAAGTAATGCATCCTGAGCAGAGACGCCCATACTGAACGACAGCACAGCCGCTGCCGCAACATAAGTCCATTGTTTCATTCAGCTGAATTCATCCTCAGTCTGTATTTATACGTTTTAAAATTTAGGATTCTTTTAGAACAGGTAAGATACACCTAAACCTGACTGATAATTTTTATGACCGCCAGTGAGTTCTAGACCAACGCTCGCATCCAACTGCATACGATCTGAAACGGCATACGTCAAACCTGATGCTAATGACACTTCCTGATCGGTACTCTCTGCTTTGCGATAAACCAGCTCAGAAAAACCCGATAAATTACCCGCTATTTGATATTCCAATCCAGGAATAGCACTCACAGCCCAATCACCATCTTGAACTTCATAACGCATGGTCATTGAAGTCCCAATTGTATCGCTATAATCATAAGCCACGGCTGAAGTCAGACTATAAATATCGTCCTCAGCACTAAAACCTTCATTGCCTGTCGCAATAATCGCTTCAGCAAGAATGGCCATCGATAATTTCTCATCATTCAAATCAATGGCTTTTTTCAGGCCAATGCTGACATCACCCAAACCATCTTCTTCAACTGAGCGACCCGCAACTTTGGTTTTAGACCATGCAGGACCTTGCCAACCCAATTGCAATTCCAAATCTTTTGCCAAACCAGTACGGAATAACATGTCTGCATTTAAAGTAGTGTTTTTTACTTTTTCACCATTTTCATCACGACTTTCACTATAGCTCGCTGCCGGCAAACTTTGTTCCCACGCCAAACGACCTACAGGGGTAATGCCTGTGCCCATACCCGCGCCCGGACGGTCAAATGAAAAATCCGCCGCAAATGCAGACAGGCTCAAACCGGATAATGTTGCAATGCTTAAAACTTTAAATACAGTCATGTTTTTACTCACAATTATGCTAATTCTTTGGTCATTTTTGCGCCATGGCTACGCAAAAGCTCCAAGGTTTGTTTTTCTTCTTCCAATGCTTCCGACCAATTTACCGCGTCAAAATCACAGTCAAAAAATAATTCACTAATCGACGATAAAATGGTTAAACCATCGCTATCAATCATATTTGGATTCACTTTTTCATCCAATAAACGCTGTACCGCAGGGACACATGCTGCACTCGCGGCGTCCCATAATGGACCATAAATTTCTTCAGCATCCCATAAATGCACATTGGCTTTGGCTTGAATCAGCGCTTCCAAGATTTGCATATGTACGTCTAAATGTTGTGTTTTCTGTTCTGCTGTTAAGGGTTGGCCTGCTTCATACGCTTCGCAAACCATTTCCCACCATTTAAACAAACCATCAGACCATACAGAAACCGCAGGTCCTTTTTCAAAGTCGATAAAATTTGGATTAAGACCATCTGCCAACAGGCGTTGCACCTGTGCAAGATCTTGTTCTTCTAACGCTTGCACAAAAAGCTGTTGTTGCGCTGTTAACATCTGGAAAGCTCACTTCAATTTATGTTGATCTATTATGCCGAATAAAGCTGCGTTTGTTTGAATTTCATGTAAAACAAAATACAAAACACACAAAAAAAGCCCCGCAGGGCTTTTTTTAAATTTTGAGACTTATTCGTCGTCTACGCTGTCATCCGCTTCAGCAAAAGCAGGTTGCGTACTGCGTGGGTTCTCTTTCTTTTCGAACACATGTTCAAGACTACGTTTAAGTCGATCAATTGCACCGTGAATAGCTGTATCTACATTATGACCACGATGGTTGACCACGACAGGCTTCAAACCTGCTGGACGTGCTTCAATCATACATTTGATGTCGTCGCTACCGCCCTTGTCCCCATTTTCATCACTTAAATGCACCGAAAAGTGGGTAATGCGTTCACTATGGCGCTGAAATTCTTCATTAAGTTCTGCACGAACGTATGTAATTAGTCGATCACTGTTTATAATGTTTTTATCTGTACGGATTTCAATGTTCATAATATCATCCTCATATCTATCTGTATTAGCTATAAAAATTTGTGCAAAACTTATTATCTTGGCACGTTACATTTGCTGTAAATGTTACAGCAATGACCATCTTCAACTTTGTATGGAACGTCGTCCTCCACATTGAATGATGAACACTTTAGAGTCTGCAGATCCGTGTCCTTATACTTCGAATATCGGTCTTAAGTTAGAATTTTGCAAGTGCTATTTTGATATTTTTTTAATATCCATACAAAAAGTAAGACTTTATTGTAGATTTGCATTGTTTTAATTGATTTGGGTCATATTTTTGTGCATTTCCTCGACGCCCACCTTCTATTTGTACAATTCCATTCAAACTCAAAATCTCGCTTTTACCATCATCGATCATTCAAAGCGTATTTCCCCTTCAAATTACAAAACAATTTTGCCGTTGAGTAAAATTTGGCTTTATTTTTGCTTAATAATCTGTATGCTTTCAGTGCTTCTCGGGGGAGATATTTTTTAATGAAACTTACACAAATCGTTGCATCATGTGCATTAGCATCTGCTGCTGCTTTCACTCAAGCTTCACCTATCGTATGGCAAGATTTCAGCTTAACTGGCTTATATGGTGAAAACTATGAAGTTGGTACTGAAGACCGTACAACGATCACAGCCGAATATGCAGCTAAACTGAAATATTCAGATGTATTCTTCTTCGTTGACCAACAATTGGATGGTAACGATGATCAATCAACTTATGCAGAATTAGCGCCACGTTTAAGCTTAGGTGAAGTTTCTGGTAAAGACCTTTCTATGGGTCCAATCAAAGACGTTCTTATTGCAACGACTTGGGAACATAATGCGGGTTACGATCACCACAACTCTGAATTTAACAACTTCTTGTACGGTGTAGGTTTCTCTCTCGATATTCCATATACACAATATGCGAATGTGAACTTCTATAAAGCGGCAAACGACAAGACTAAAGATGATTATCAAATGACAATCACTTATGCCGTGCCGTTCAAATTAGGTTCAGAAGAGTTTTTAGCAGATGCCTTCCTAGACTGGTCTACTGCTGAAGCAGACCATGCAAGTGAATTAAACTGGACATCTCAGTACAAATGGAATGTGGGTAAACACATTTCACCAAAAACTAAATTATATGTTGGTATCGAACATTCAGTTTGGAACAACAAATTTGGTATTAAAGGCGTAGACCAAAACGATGTCAGCGCATTGGTGAAATACCACTTCTAAGTTCGACTCAGAACACTATGAAGAAAAAAGCAAGGTTCATCACCTTGCTTTTTTTATGCCTAAGTTTTTAAATTGACTTTATTTTTATCAGAAATTTGCGCATGTCTTTTCTCATTCGACCTGCAATTCCACAAGACTTAGCGGTCATTCTCGCAATCTATAATCATGAAGTTCTCAACGGCTTTGCGACATGGAATGATCAAGCTTATACCCTTGACTCTTTTCAACAGAAATTGCTGGAATTCCAAAAGCAACATTTTCCATTTGTGGTGATTGAAGATCAGGATCAACAGCAAATCGCCGGTTATGCTGACTATGGTTCTTTCCGTCATTTTGCTGGCTATCGACATACTGTTGAGCATTCTGTTTATATTGACCCAAACTATGCTCGACTTGGTCTCGGTCAGCAATTATTAGAGCACCTAATTCAGCATGCCAAAAGCCAAAATATGCATGTCATGATTGCAGGCATTGATCACGGCAATAGTGCCTCGATTGCCCTGCACAAAAAATTAGGCTTTAAGCAAACAGGTTATATGCCTGAAGTGGGACAAAAGTTTGGTGAATGGCGAGATCTCGTCCTGATGCAACTTCAGTTATAGCCCGTGTTGAGCTGTGTTTATGGTAATTTATCCAAGCGAATACCATCTTGTATCACACTCAGCACCGATAGGTTATGACGCACCGCATCACGATAAAGATCTTGTAACTGTAAAAAAAGCAGTTTTAATTCGGCCAATTTGAGCTCATGCTCAGGTGCGTTTTCTGCAATCGTGACCAAATAGCGTTTTTTGATTTCATCCACGCTTAACTGTTGTAATGCCTGATGGATTTCTGCAACGCGAACTACAGTATTGTAATGCACTGCAAGGCTCAGTCCCGGTCGTCGCTCTGACAGTGGATGTTCTGCCTGAATGGCATAATTCAGTGCAGCAACTGAATCCCTGTTCACGCTTAATAATGGATTCAACTCTTGCCATGCCTCCCCTAAAAAAAAGGAGTGTTGTACAAAGGGTGAATCCAAGACATCTTGAGGGGTTTCTGCTTCTAAAATCAGTGTTTCCAAATCATTCGGTGGGATCAAATATAATATCGCGTCCATATTCTTATCTTCTTGTTATGTATTTAGTAAAGATTAACTTTTATTGAGCAATAATTATACAATTTTTTGTATATCAGCTGACTTATTCAATTCATACATAGCCCAATCTATTCCTACTGAAATCATAAGTAACTCACTATTACTATGCTTACCGCTAATTCAATTAGACCACCTGCTATCAAAAAACAAATGCATGTCTAAAGTTTAAAAGCGAATTATTTCAAAGTATGAATTTTATGCGCTAAAATTTAAAATTATCAAAAATAATCAGGGGGATAAATGGCAAAATTCTTAAATACCAGTGGCACTAACTTCTTTCTTGAAGAGTTAATCAAAAATGCCAAAGAGCGTTTGATTTTAATCAGCCCCTATTTACGTTTAAATGACCGTATTAAGGAGCTTCTTGAAGATAAAGACCGTATGAAAATTGATATTCGTATTGTCTACGGCAAAAGTGACTTACATCCAGATGAAATAAAATGGATGCAAAAACTGGATTATGTCCGCGTGAGCTTTTGTAAAAATTTGCATGCAAAGTGCTATTTAAATGAAGGTGAATGCATTATTTCAAGTTTAAATCTTTATGAATTTAGCCAAGTAAATAACAATGAAATGGGGATTTTAGTTCGTAAATACGAAGATGATGAAGTCTTTAAAGATGCCTATGAAGAAGCCCAACGTATTATTCGCATCAGCGATGAAGTACGCATTACTTTAGATGAGGTGAAAGCAGAAAAACCTACTATTGAAAAAATTGAAGAAGAATCACTTTTACAATCTAAATTAACCAGTTCAAAACTCGCCGCAAAGCACAAATTAAAAACCCCTGAATTATTAGAACTATTGGTGAGTAAAGGGTTACTTGAAGAAAAAGCAGAAGGTAAGCATACGCTTACAGATTCAGGTAAATTCATTGGAGGAGAATTCAAGCCCAATCAATATGGTGGCTATTTTCTTTGGCCTGAAAACATTGAACTTTAATCCACATAAAAATTTCCTCCCTTTAAGCATTACAGCCGTGAGTAAAATACCTACCCCCTCTCTTGCCCCAAATATGGAGCAAAAGAGGGTATTAAACAACCTAAATCGCCACCAGTTCCCGAATGCCTTTTTCAGGCATTTCACTACCGACACCTTGTGCAATCACTTGCCCCCGCGCCATCACGGTATATTCATCTGCCAGTTCTTCTGCAAAATCGTAAAACTGCTCAACCAAAACAATCGCCATTTCTCCGCCATCGGCTAATTGACGAATCACACGACCAATGTCTTTAATAATCGAGGGCTGAATGCCTTCGGTCGGCTCATCTAAAATCAATACCCTCGGTTCGGAAGCAAGCGCACGGGCAATCGCCAATTGTTGCTGCTGACCACCAGATAAATCTCCACCTCGTCGATGTTTCATTTCATCCAATACGGGGAAAATCTCATAGAGATGTTCTGGCACTTTTCGGGTCTTAGCGCCTTTAAATTTTGCCATCCCAATCAAAATATTTTCTTCAACGGTCAAGGTCGAGAAAATATCCCGCCCTTGCGGTACATAAGCTAAGCCTTCACGTACACGCTGTTCTGGACTTAGCTTAGATATGTCTTTGCCATCCAGTAAGATCTGCCCTGACTTGATCGGTAAAATGCCCATTAAACATTTTAATAAGGTGGTTTTACCCACACCATTTCGCCCAAGCACCACTGAACATGCCCCCACGGGAGCGGCAAATGTCACATCTCTTAAAATATGACTGCCACCATAAAACTGATTGACGTCTTTGACTTCTAACATGGTCTGCTCCTTAACGTCCAAGATATTTTTCAATGACATCTTCATTGGCTTGGACTTCGGCCAATGTACCCTCGGCCAAAATCGCACCTTGCGCCAACACGGTGACTTTTTCACTGATGGTGTCAATAAAGCTCATGTCATGTTCAACCACAACAAGGGTATGGTTCTTTTTCAACTCTAAACACAGCTCTGCGGTACGCTCTGTTTCAGCATCGGTCATCCCTGCTACGGGTTCATCCAGCAGAATCAACTTTGGACGCTGCATCAGTAGCATGCCTATTTCTAACCACTGCTTTTGACCATGTGACAACAGCCCTGCCGGTTTATGGATCAATTCTTCTAAGCGGATTTGTGCTAAAGATTCGTCCAAGGCGTTTTGCGCATCTGGATCGAGTTTGCTGAAGAAACTCTTTTTCACCCGTTTATCTTTCGGTGCTGCCAATAACAGGTTTTCCATCACAGTAAAATTTTCAAATACAGTAGGCTTTTGAAACTTACGACCGATCCCGGCTTCTGCTATTTGCTCCGTGCTCATTTTTGCTAAATCATAGGTTTGCCCAAAAAAAGCCGAACCTTCTGTTGGGCGATTTTTACCCGTAATCACATCCATCAGCGTGGTTTTGCCTGCACCATTGGGACCAATGATGCAGCGCAGCTCACCTTCTTTGATATATAACGACAAATCATTTAATGCGCGGAAAGAATCAAACCAAACGCTGACTTTTTCCAAATACAGGGCTATCCCGTGACTGAAATCTGCACCCTGCTCCTTTGGTCGCCCATAGCCTTCAGCAGCATGACCGCCATGCGGTTGAACCCATTGATCATTCATTCGCTGCGCTCCTTTTTAAACCGCTCTAATAGCCCAATCACGCCTTTTGGCAGGAATATCGTTACCACAATAAACAGCGCACCTAAAATCAATAGCCATGCCTCTGGATAAGCCACCGTAAAATAGGTCTTCACCCCATTGATCAAACCTGCTCCCAATATCGGACCAATCAGCGTACCGCGCCCCCCTGCAGCCACCCACACCGCCATTTCAATCGAATTGACAGGGTTCATTTCACTCGGGTTAATAATACCGACTTGAGGGACATACAGAGCGCCTGCAATCCCTGCGATCACAGCGGACAAGACCCATGCAGAGAGCTTGTACCATAAGGTGCGATAACCTAAATATTGCAAACGGTTTTCACTGTCACGAATTGCACCAAGTACGCGACCATAGGGTTTATTCATCAGGTGACGTAAACCGACAAAACAGACCAGCAAAGTCAGTGCCGTGAGGAAACACAAGGTTGCACGCATTGGTGCAGAGGTAATATCCATACCCAAAATGGTTTTAAAACCGGTAAAGCCGTTGTTACCACCAAAGCCTGTTTCATTGCGGAAAAACAGTAGCGCCGCGGCAAAGGTCATGGCTTGGGTGATAATTGAAAAATACACGCCTTTAATTTTTGAGCGGAAGGCAAAGAAGCCAAAAATGAAGGCAATCAATCCCGGAACTAAAACCACCAAAGCCAATGCCCACACGATATGTTCAGTGCCCATCCAGTACCACGGTAGCTCAGTCCAACTCAAAAAGCGCATAAAATCGGGTAAGCCATCGCCTGCCGCTTCACGCATGAGATACATGCCAAAGGCATAGCCGCCCAAGGCAAAGTACAAACCATGCCCCAAACTTAAAATGCCGGCATAGCCCCAAACCAAATCTAAGGCCAATGCCACCAAGGCGAGACACATAATCTTGCCTATGAGCGTGACCCAATACGCTGATAAATGCAGTGCTGAATCGGCTGGCAATACATGTAGCCAAGGCAAAATCAGTAAAATGGCAAAGCACACGGCAATTGCCATACCGCTATAAGGTTTATCCGACAATAACGAAGTGATTTTCATGCGCTTACTCCACAAAACGGCCTTTGATGGCAAACAAACCTTGTGGACGTTTTTGAATAAACAAAATCACAAGAACCAGTAGAATAATTTTCGCTAAGACTGCACCCATGCCGATTTCCAGCACTGTGCCACTGACACCTAGACCTAAAGCCGCCAATACTGCGCCCCATACTTGGCCAACACCGCCAACCACAACCACCAAGAACGCATCAATAATATAGTTTTGTCCTAAATCAGGACCGACATTGCCGACTTGTGCTAAGGCACAGCCTGCTAGACCTGCAAGCCCCGAACCTAAACCAAAAGCCATCATGTCAATGCGGCTAGAACGGATACCTACGGCCTGTGCCATTTGACGGTTTTGCGTCACGGCACGAACAAATAAACCAAAGCGGGTTTTATTCAGCAAGTAAACCAGCAACAACAGTACCGCAATGGTAAAGCCAATAATGGCAATACGGTTATAAGGCAGCATCAGGCTCGGTGTCACAGCAATGCCTCCTGACAGCCAGGAAATATTCGACACCTCAACGTTCTGCGCACCAAAAACCATGCGCACCACTTGCATTAAAATTAAGCTCACACCAAAGGTGGCTAATAGTGTTTCCAATTGACGGCCATACAAGGGACGAATAACGGTACGTTCAATCAACATGCCGATCAAAGCACTTACAATAAATGCGGCAGGAATCGCGGCAATCAAGTACCAATCGACATAGCTACTGAGATGACTCTTAAACAGGCTTTGCACCACATACGTGGTATAGGCCCCGATCATGATCAGTTCACCATGTGCCATGTTAATTACGCCAAGCAGACCATAAGTGATGGCTAAGCCCAACGCCGCCAGCAGTAAAATACTGGCCGTGCTAAGTCCGGAAAAGACATGCCCAGTCCATTCACTGGCCTGAATACGAGTTTTAATATTGCTCTTGGCTTCTGTCAGTGCGGCTTTTAACTCGGGATGCAGATTGGCTTGTTGTAAGTCCTGTTCCACCATCGCCAATACATCGGGACGGTTAGAATCTTGCAGCACTTTGGCCGCCTGTATTTTTTGTAAAACATCGGGATTTTGATAGTCCAAGCGCGCTTTGAGCTGCGCTAAACGGGCTTTAACTTTGTTATTTTTTTCATTTAAATACAATTGATTAATATTTTTAACATCCAACTCAGCCAAGTTATTTTCTAAAATATCGATCGCATCTAAACGCTGGTTTAAATCATCCGATTGCAGCTTTTCTTTCGCTTGAGCAAACGTTAAGGCTTTACGAAGGGTATTCACCAAAGTGACTTGAGATAAATCGGCAGGCCAATCCGTCACGGTTTGCAAATCTGGATAGCTCAATAATTTTTCGTCAGTTTCTAAAATATAGGTTTGACCGCTTTGACCACTATATAACTGGTCTTTTTCGACCAATGCGGCCAACTGATCTAAGGATTCAATATCGCCCGGCCATTGATTCAGTAAACTACGTCGCTCGGTAAAACTCCCGCGAACAAATTGCTGAATGGCGTCACCTTGCTGCACAGATTGCACCGTAGACACCACATCCGCTGCAGTTTCTGCATGCACGATTTGCAGACAGAATAATTGGCTCAGGAATAGAAAAAGGATCGGGAAATTGCGTAATTTTTTCATCTTATAAGCATCCCTATTGAGTAATAGAACAACCCCATCTAGGGATCACATCAAAAAATGCCTGCTACACAATAGCAACAGGCATTCGAATTGAATTATTTAGGGATGTACGGGCTCCATGGCTCTGCAGCAATGGTTTTTGCCGTTTTGTGTACCACATCAAACTGACCATCGGCACGGATCTGACCAATCATGACTGGTTTATGCAAATGATGGTTCGACGCATCCATTTGCAAGGTATAGCCCGATGGCGCTTTAAATTCTTGGCCGGCCATAGCTTCACGCACTTTATCGACATCTGTGCTTCCTGCTTTTTCTACCGCTTGTTTCCACATATTGATGCCGACATAGGTAGCCTCCATCGGGTCATTGGTCACAAATTTATCGGCATTTGGCAGTTTGTATTCCACGGCATACTGCTTCATTTTATTGGTGAATTCAGTATTCACTGGATTTTTCACTGACATGAAGTAGTTCCACGATGCCAAGTGTCCGACCAGCGGCTTGGTGTCGATACCGCGTAATTCCTCTTCACCTACAGAGAACGCCATCACTGGAATATCCGCAGCTTTGATGCCTTGGTTGCCCAATTCACGATAGAACGGCACATTTGAATCGCCGTTAATGGTCGAGATCACAGCAGTCTTTTTCCCTGCCGCAAACTTCTTCACATTGCCCACAATGGTTTGATAGTTGCTATGACCAAATGGGGTATATTCTTCCATGATGTCTGCATCGGCAATGCCTTTCGACTTCAAAAATGCACGTAAGATTTTGTTGGTGGTACGTGGGTAAACATAGTCTGTGCCCAATAGTACAAAGCGTTCTGCCTTACCACCCTCTTCACTCATCAGATATTCAACAGCAGGAATCGCTTGCTGATTCGGTGCTGCACCTGTGTAGAAAATATTTTTAGACTGTTCCTGACCTTCATACTGAACAGGGTAGAACAATAAGCCATTTAATTCTTCAACCACGGGTAAAACCGACTTACGAGATACCGACGTCCAGCAACCAAAAATCACGGCTACTTTGTCTTGGGTAATCAACTGACGGGTTTTTTCCGCAAATAGTGGCCAGTCCGATGCCGGATCCACCACCACAGGTTCTAGTTTTTTGCCCAATACCCCGCCATTGGCATTAATTTCATTAATCGCCATCAAGGCCGTATCTTTTAGAGAAGTTTCTGAGATCGCCATCGTGCCTGACAGCGAATGTAAGATCCCGACTTTAATAGTATCGCCACTTGCTGCAGCGGCTTTTGGTTCTGATGTAGCGCTTTCTGTTTTTTCTTCTGCAGGTTTTGAACAGCCCGTTAAAGCAATCGCCCCAGTCATCGTTGCCGCTAAAATACTTTTAGCAAATACATTGCGTTGAAACATTATTCACACTCCCAACCTAAGCTTGTAATTCACATTTTTAAAATGCATTTGTTGTCTTTCATCACAACAGAGCAATTCAATAACTGTGCCAAGCCTTATTTTTTATTTTGATTGAGTGCTTTTATTTATTTTTAAATATTATTTTTCATATAGTTATATTCAAAAAACCTGCTTGTATTTTTTTATGGGTCGACTCAAACACAGTCAAATCACCGCAAAGATGCATACAAACTTGTATCCAACATTTGACCTATAATTGAACAATTTTGCGACGTTTTTCAAAAAACACGGTGTTTTAGCACACAAATCATGCAGCTTTTCCTACATTTGAAGCAAAAAAAACCACTTACGTGGTTTTTTCTTATTGCCATTTTAAACTGCCAAATCGGCTAAATTACCCTTCTGCTCTAGCCAGTGTTTACGGTCTGAAGAGCGTTTCTTCGCCAATAATTTGTCGAGTAAACCTGAAGTAAACTGTACGTCATCCAAGTCCAGTTGCACTAAACGACGTGTATCGGGATCCATGGTGGTTTCACGCAGCTGACTCGCGTTCATCTCGCCTAGCCCTTTAAATCGAGTGATTTGAGGATTTTTGGTTTTACATTTCTTTAAGATGCTTTCTAGTTCATCTTCATCCAAGGCATAGTGCACATCTTTATTGTCATCTATACGGAACAGCGGTGGCATCGCCACAAACAGATGTCCTTCCTCAACTAAAGTATGGAAATGTTTGACGAATAGTGCGCAAAGTAAAGTTGCAATGTGCAAACCATCTGAGTCGGCATCGGCCAAGATGCAAATCTTGCCATAACGTAGTTCTGACAAGTCGTCACTGCCCGGATCAACGCCAATGGCAATTGCAATATCGTGTACTTCTTGCGATGCTAAGACTTCATCAGAAGACACTTCCCAAGTATTTAAAATCTTACCGCGGATCGGCATGATCGCTTGGAAGTTCTTATCACGTGCTTGTTTGGCAGAACCACCTGCAGAATCCCCTTCCACAATAAACAGTTCTGATTCTTCGAGGGTATGCCCCACACAGTCAGCCAGTTTACCCGGTAAAGCTGGACCTGAAACGATTTTCTTACGTTCAACTTTTTTCGCAGCTTTTAAACGGCGACCGGCCTTGGCAATCACCATTTCTGCCAGTTGCATAGCAATATCGGAGTTTTGATTCAGCCACAGTGCAAAGGCATCTTTGGCAATATTTAACACCACACTAGAGGCTTCACGGCTTGAAAGTCGTTCTTTAGTTTGACCCGAAAATTGTGGCTCTTGGAATTTTAAAGACAGAATAAAGTTGACACCATCCCACACATCTTCGGCAGACAGCTTCATATTACGCGGCAACAAGTTACGTAATTCACAGAACTCACGAATCGCATCTGTCACACCCGAACGTAAACCGTTGACATGTGTACCGCCTTGCGCAGTTGGAATCAAATTGACATAACTTTCTTGAATCTGTTCGCCGCCTTCAACGTTCCAGCAAATGGCAAATTCAGCACTAGCACGTTCAGCTTCACCAGTCGCCACAAATGCAGGAACAGGAACGATGTCACGGTCTTGTAGCTCATCCATCAAATAGTCGACCAGACCATTTTCAAATTGCCATTCGATCTTTTCGTTGTTGATTTGATCGATATAAATAATCTGCAAGCCTGCCGCCAAAACAGCCTTGGCTTTTAAGTTGTGTTTTAAGGCTTTCAGCGCAAATTTAGGCGAATCAAAATATTTGGCTTCAGGCCAAAAATGCACGGTAGTACCCGTTGCACGTTTAGCGCATTTACCTTCCAACACCTCAAGCGGTGCCACAGGAACGCCATGTTCAAAGGCCATTTTATATAGATTGCCTTGACGCTGAACTTCCACTTCAACACGATCTGACAGTGCGTTCACCACCGAAATACCCACACCGTGTAAACCACCTGAAAATTGGTAGTTATCGGTACTGAACTTACCACCGGCATGTAATTTGGTCAGAATAATTTCAATCCCGCTTTGGCCATACTCAGGATGAATATCAACAGGCATACCGCGTCCATTGTCTTCTACCGACAAAGAACCATCTTTATAAACCGTCACAGTAATTTTGTTGGCATGACCTGCAAGCGCTTCATCGACGGAGTTATCTATCACTTCCTGTGCCAAATGGTTTGGTCGTGTAGTGTCTGTATACATACCCGGACGACGACGTACCGGATCTAGGCCAGATAAAACTTCAAGTGATTGAGCCGTATATTGCGTCACGTTGCAAAATTCCCTGCTTTTTTGGTTAAAACATTTCTTCAAGCGCTACAGTATATGCTTTTTTATTAAAATGCATATCTCTTGCGATCAGCCGCCATTTTCTTAAACAATTTAAACGTCAAATGATGTCGTAACTGCCCATTTTTTGTATGTTGGATCTAACTTTTCAGCATTTGTATTGGATCATTTTATTTAGGCATATTTTTGACAGCATCAGATAAAAACTGCAAGAGCATCGGTATTTTTTCTGCAAAATCATCCATGCCATGTGTTCCACCCACCTCAGTGATCAGCATAGCCGTGCCGGCTTGAACCGCACTATAAAACCTAGTGGCATCACGATAATCCAAGGTTTCATCACCTTGTTGGAGCAAGACCAACAGTTGATCTGCATTTTCAACCTTAGATACAGCCAAAGCCTGCATTTGATTGAGCTGTGCATCATCCAAGCACCACGTTTCAGTCACCTGATAAGGCAATGCCGTCTCACCAAATAAATCACGAAATAATTGCCATGGATAGACCGCAGGATTGATGAGCACCGCAGGAATGTGATGGCGTGTCATCAACTGCGTCGCATAAAAGCCACCTAAACTGCTACCGACCAAAACCACATCATCTAGACCGTCAATCAGCTCTGACATCTGCTGCATTACCTGTAGCGGTGGCATATTCAAATCTGGCAAATGCACGTGCACACCATTTAAGTCTGCGCAATGGCGCCGCAGTATCTGTCCTTTCACTGAATTTGAGTTACTTTGAAAACCATGCAAATACACAATATTCATCATTTTGATTCCAAATTGATCTTTAAATTGCTTTAAAAGTGGCATATAAGTGCTAACTGCGTCACATTTTCTAAATTTGAATTTTTAGTAAAATTGTCAGACAAAAGGCATTCACCGACAGGTCTGTTATCGGTATTGTAAAAGCTGTTCGTGAGAATTTTATAAAATAAACAATGAAACTTCAGGCTATTCCAGTAATAAATACAATCGAGGGATAGCATTGAATGTAAGGATAGGAACATTATGCCTAGCTTAACACCATTGCATGAAACCTATTGTAAATGGGACCGCACGCCACCCAGTCAAGCAGATGTGCTGGAAGGTTTGGCACAACTCGTGACAATACGTTTTAGTGATGTCGTGCATGACTTGATCAAAAACATTCAACGTGAAATTTTAATCAGTATTTTTGGAATGAGCGAACAAGGCTCGAAAGCCTTTCATAAGCAGCCGACCATTGCACGGATTTATGAATTTTCTTACAACACCTTTTTCAATTATGGCAATTATTTACTCGCACCGACGCTGCGTAGCATTATTGAAAAATTCCCACGCTTACACGACAAACCCCTCACCCCGTCTTTACATTTTCTAGTGGGCGCGCTGAATGGGGTCTTGGGCGACTATTTACTGAAATATCACAACCCGATGGCTTTACCGATGGTGGTTTACGACCATTATGGTGCGGTACAAAAAGGTGAATTAACTGGTCGTATTACCCTACTGATTCATGGGCTCTGCATGAATCATCTGTCATGGTCGACAGCCAAATATGGCGGCATTGGTGAAAAATTACTTTCTCAACGTGACCACAACACCATGCTGTATTTAAATTACAACACGGGTCGTCGTATCTCGACCAATGGTCGCAGCCTTGCCAATACATTAGAAGATTTGGTCCGTCGCAACCCGGGTATTACCAGTATCGACTTAATTGGTCATAGTATGGGGGGCTTAGTGTCCCGTAGTGCCATTTTTTATGGCAAACAAAATATGTATCAATGGATTCATCAAGTAGAAAATCTAGTCTGCTTAGGCTCACCGCATCATGGTGCTGTGCTTGAACGTATCGGATTTCATCTGCAAGATCAATTGGGGCGTTTCCCCTTGGTCAAAATCGTGGGCCACGTGGTGAATATTCGCAGTAACGGCATTTTAGATTTGCGCTATGGCAGCGTGCGTGATGATGATTGGGAACATAATGATGTCCGTATTGGACTCATGGACGACAACCGTAAACCAGCCCCGATTCCATCGCATATCAATACCTACCTCGTTGCAGGGACCATTGAATATGAACATCGTCGCAATAAAACGCGACATGTGATTGGAGATTACTTGGTCAGTGTGAAAAGTGCGTTGGGGGAACATCCAAATGCACGTTATCAACTGAAGGTGCCAGATTCACATAAAGCGATTTTTTATGGCCTGAACCATTTTGAAATTCAGCATCATCCGCAAGTAGCCGAGCAAATCGTGCATTGGTTCTATCCAAACAATGACGATAAAGCTTGTGATCATATCTATGAATTTATGATGGACTTGGAAAGTATGGAAGGCATTGCCCTAACGTAAATTTCCCCCATGCAGACTCGTAAAAAAAAGCCCTCAACTGAGGGCTTTTTTATGTATCACTGAATTAAAATTTATCACGTAAACGTGGCACTGGTTTGCTTGGATATTTACGCAATAACTGCCAAAGACTGAGCAAGGTTAATACCGCAAAAAACACCAATGACCAAACCGGTAATGATTGTCCCAAGAAGGTCCAATCCACTTTGGCACATTCACCAGAGCCGGTCAGTACTTGCTCAAAGACTGATTTTAACGGCAGCGTTTCTACCCAATAATCCAGTCCTGGGCCACAGCTCGGTACTTTGTCTGGCGGTAAATTTTGCAGCCAAATATGACGCGCAGCCACCCCAGCAGACCAAAGAATTGATAGTGTCCCCAACAATGCGTAAATGCGTTTACCCCAATTCGATGCTGGATTGTGAATCAATGCAATCAATGAAATGATGCCGAGTCCAATCAAACCAATACGTTGGAATACGCACAACGGACATGGTTCTAAGCCTTGTACATGTTCTAAAAACAGCGCAAAAGACATACCGATCACGCTGGCTAAAAACAACAAACCACTCACG
The DNA here is from genome assembly GCF_013418745.1 of Acinetobacter sp. YH12126. NCBI lineage: Bacteria > Pseudomonadati > Pseudomonadota > Gammaproteobacteria > Moraxellales > Moraxellaceae > Acinetobacter > Acinetobacter sp. YH12126. The sequence goes on from NZ_VPBM01000002.1 coordinate 397,031, forward strand.
AAGCGGAAACTCCATTTCATGGTAAATCCTCTTAAAATTTTTTATCTAAAGTTTTTCAAATATTCTTCAAAACTCAAGGTACAGTCTTGCTCAAGTTCAGCCTGTTTTTCTAAAGACTGCTCAGCAGCTTGTGCAAAATATGCAGCAGTTTCAGGGCTCAAGACATGCTGCTCATACACTTCAGCATGTTGTAAGGCCATAAAGCTACCAAAGCCCCAAGTTCCACCTTGTTCTAAAGTATCGCTAATCATACGTGCCGACAATGTTTCATCGACTTCATCGATGCGTGATTGCATCACAGCCATTGCCTGAGTGTAAATATCTGTATTGTAAGAATCATCCAGCAATTCAGCCAACGGTTGCATCGCAGCAACATGTGTACGACACCATGTTTCAATTGGAACCGCTTGGCCTTGCTGTAAAATCACTGCGTTTGGCGCACGACCACGGTTTACCACTTCCGCTTGATTTTTCTCAATTTCATTTTGTTCGGCATCTAACAATGCTGGGCTGTCTTGCAATAAACAGTATAAAGCCACCACTTCGAGCAAGCCTGCCGTGTCTTCATTGATCCCAATCGGGCTATAAGGATTGACGTCTACCGCACGTAATTCAACATAACCTACGCCACGATTTTGCAGGGCTTCAGATGGTGTTTCACCATCCTGTGGCACTTGTTTCGGACGAACCAAACTGTAGTATTCATTTTCAATTTGCAACACATGGTCATTAATTTGAATCGGTTCACCCTGTTCATCATTTAAACCTAAATGACTAAATGCGGCATACGGGGTATGGACCGCTTTTTGCAAACCTTCTAAATACGCCTGAATGTCGTTGTAGTGAATCCCTAACTGTTTTTGTGCCGAATTTTGATAACCAAAATTTCCCATACGCAGCGCCGTTGCATAGGGTAAAAATAGCGTGCCTTTTAAGAGCGGTAACAGCTGATGTTCACGTCCGGTCATAAAACATTTACACACCGACGGGCTCGCCCCAACCAAAAACATCACCAATGGCGTTAAACGGATAAAATTACGGATCAGGCCAAAATAACGATGACTGCGATAATCCTGTAAGCTCAATGCTTTAAGGGCATCGTCAGTTTCGTGCTGTTGCAGTGCTTCAAAGAAATGATCTGGGAAGGATAAATTATAATGCACCCCTGAAATGGTCTGCATCCGGCGACCATAGCGCACCCCTAAACCACGACGGTACAAGGTTTTAAAACGTCCTATATTCGAGCTGCCATATTGCGCTAAACGAATACTGTCTTCGTCTTTATCCAACATGCATGGCATCGACAATGGCCAAAGTTTTTCACCATGTTCTAAATGCGTATGTGCAACAGCATGAATATCTTGCAGATAGTTCAACGCCTCTGTAATAGTTTCTTTTGGCGGCGTGATAAATTCCATTAAAGCTTCAGAATAGTCTGTCGTGATATGCGGATGAGTCAAAGCCGCACCCAAAGCTTGGGGATGGTCGGCCTGAGACAAGAAACCGTTGCTTTGCATACGTAAGCTTTCACGCTCAATACCGCGCAACATTCCTTTAATCAGCGAAGAATCTACCCAAGTCGGTAAAATGTCTTGAGAGGTCGATTCGGGTTGACTCATTGCTATCTCGCTTAAATGGAAGAAACTACTAAAATAAAATCATCAGTTTATATCAGTATAACGCGATTTGAAGTGGGCATATGACCCACTGTATAGTTTTGAGACAAACCGTGATTTTATTTTGGCAATTTTTTATCACAAACTTACTCTATATGACATTTGAAATTTGTGATTTTATAAACAAATATATGCTAATAATGCTTAAAACTTATGAATTATCAAGATATTCTCGAATTTTGGTTTAACCCAGAAAATCAGCCCAATTGGTTCGCTAAAAGCAATAATTTTGATGTTTTAATCGAAAAAAAGTTTAAAGACATCCATCAAGCGGCCAGTCAAGCAGAACTGTGGCAATGGCGTACTACTGCCGAAGGTCGATTGGCTGAAATTATTGTTTTAGATCAATTTTCTCGAAATTTATTCCGTGACTCTGGCTTGGCTTTTGCCCAAGATGCACTGGCTTTGGCGCTTGCACAAGAAGCTATCGCGCAGGGTTTAGATCTACAATTAAGCCCTCAACAGCGCTCATTTTTATATATGCCTTTTATGCATAGCGAATCGACAAAAATCCATCAAAGCGCGTTAAAATTATTTGAGCAACTGGGCAATCCGATCAACTTAGAATTTGAAAAAAAGCATAAAGTGATTATCGATCGATTTGGACGTTACCCGCATCGCAATGCGGTATTGGGCAGAACATCCACAGCAGAGGAATTGGAATTTTTAACCCAGCCCAATTCTAGCTTTTAATTGACGGCTTTTGGCCAGTATCTCCCCTTGCCATGAACCGACTAAACAGGAGTGTGCGCATGAACAAACTCATTATCGCAGCAGCCATAACCGCAGCACTGGGCTTCACCGGCTGCGCAAGCACCCCATCGAAGCCTTTAACCTTCGAACAATTGGGTCGTTATGCTGCAACGCCATTAAATGCTCAAAGCTATCGGATTAGCTTCCAAGCTAGACCCAATATGAGCTATGGTACTGCCGAAGAAATCACCTTGGTTAAAGCCGCTCAAACCACCCTACACAATGGCTTTCAATATTTTAAAGTCATGGATGACCCGAGTAATCGGAGTCAAAAACCGCCGCGCCAAGCGGTGATTTACCCAGACCCAATGCCTTATCCATATGGCTATTACCGTCGCCATCCTGGTTTTTGGCCAGGCCCGTTTTATGACGTTCCACAGGTGGTCACACTCGATCCAACTCAAGTTTCCTACAGTATTACTTGCTATAAAGATCGTGCCAAAGCCCCTCAGGATGCCTTTGATGCTCGCTTGATTTTGCAGTCACTCGGAGCTAAATATGGTTTAGACAGCCAAGGAAATCCTTTGCCTGTAGCCGCTGAGCCCACCTCTAAATAAGTCAACCCATAGAGACCCGATCATTGATGAGCCCAACTGAACAGCCCGCTGTTTCACCTAGTCTGCAACGCAGTAAACGCTTCGCCACCATTGCTTTGGTGGTGGCGGTGCTGGCGTGGATTGCATTGATGATCGCAGCTAAATTGCTGCCCGAATACGTCTGGCTCATTCATATTTTAATGCTTTCAGCAGAAGCTGGAGTGGTTGGTGGTTTGGCAGACTGGTATGCGATAACCGTTTTATTTCGCAATCCCTTTGGTCGTATTCCGATTCCTAAATTTTTACGTGACCACACAGAAATTATTCCTCGTAATAAAGCACGCATTGCCGAGTCAATGGGCCGCTTTGTTCAGGAGAATTTTCTTTCACCACAAGTGGTTGAAAAAAGCTTAGCGGAGACGGATCTCTCTCTTGCCGTCGGGAAATGGTTGGCCAATCCGCACAATAATGCTCAAGTGACCCAAGTCATTCAGCAAACGGTACCGAAAATTTTCGAATTTGTCGGTCAGGAACAAATTGGACAATTTATCCAAAATAACAGCATGCAATGGGTACGCAATACGCAAGTCAACCATCTTGCCAGTGAAATGCTACGGGCAGTTTTAGAAAATGACTTCCATCAAGATGTGTTACAGCGCGGGCTCGATTTAGCCCATGATTGGGTCACACAGCATCCAGAACAAACCCGCGACCTTTCACGCCAGTTGTTTAAAGAACTTGGGGTATGGAAGTTAGCTAAAGGCGCCAGCTGGATCGGCATTGATGTACAACAACGCACCATTGATTCACTGGTCAGTCGTGTCGAGTCGATGCTTGCCGACCATGAACATCCGTGGCGTCGAAAAATTGAAGAAATGGCACAGCAACTCATGCATGAGTTGGCAGACAATCAAAGTGTAGCCAGCCAACGCCTGAACAGTACCAAAGATGCCATGCTCGATAGTCCACAAATGTTGAATTTTATCAGTGGCGCAGTGGTGATTTTATGCGATGCCATTCGTTCTGATTTAGAAAAGCCCAACTCTGGCATTGCACAAAACCTACGCGTCGCCATTCAACAAATGGGCGAAAATATTGTCTCTAACGTCGCTGTACGCCAATTGTTGAATGAAAAAATGAGTGATATTGCCATCAATCTCTCTGATCAATACAGCGAAAAAGTCATTCGGTTTATCAGTGAACGTATACATGAATGGGACTCACGTGAAATGATCGATAAGATCGAAAACGAAGTCGGTGGCGACTTGCATATGATTCGAGTCAATGGTGTCGTGGTCGGTGGTTTTATTGGCCTCGCACTGGGGATTATTCGTGCCTGTGTAGAATGGCTGCTTTAGCCGCCTGCAGCAGTCCTCCTCAAAGGAGATTGGCCGCAAGTTTGAGCTTTATGCGTAGAACCGTTAAACTTTGCCGATCCGAAAATTTAATAGAACAATAAAATCTATGCATTTACCTGCCATCTATACACTACCATTCATTCTAATCATCAGTAGCTTAAGCGCTTGCCAGACCATTTCCAAAACCAGTAGCACAGTCAGCGACAAAGTGATGGGCATGCTCGGTAAAGAAAAAGCCCCTGAAATCGATAAAAAAGGCACTATCGATATCAGCAAAAGTACCCAACAACAGTTAGAAACTCTGCTGACCAATATGCCGAAAAATCAGTGGATCTATATTGAAAATGATCAACAAGGCACATCTACCCTCAAAAATAAATCGGCAGACAATTTCACCTTGAGCCTCAAATTGAATTGCAAAATCAGCACTCAGCGCCCAACGTTCAGTTTAAGCAATGCAGATGGCCAAGACATCCTAAAAGCCCATGACACGAATGTGGGACAAATTCAAATTCTGCTCGACAATAAAAACTTTGGAAATCCGTTTGAGACAGCCAATCAGCAAAAGTTCCAAAACTTTAAAACCGCTATCGCTCAAGCTAAAGTCATCAAAGTGTTTAATGCCTCAAAACTCTATACCTTCCAAAACAACAAAGCCGAGTTACTCTCTAAAGCGGTGAGTTGTCGCGATAGCTTATAAATATTCAAGGCAAAATGTGGTAAGTCACCGTTTGACTCAGCTGTGACTTACATGCAGGCTTATTTTACAGGTGGCTGCGGCCCTGACATATCGACCAACAGGCCTGTAAACTTTCGAACAAAAGGCAATAAAATTAGCACAATAGGAAAAGCAATTGCCCAAGAAATCATCCAATTATGCAGCCATAGGGTAAGAAAACCCTCAAACCAACCTAAATTTCTGAGCATATTAATAAACGAAATAATGCCGCTCATGAGACAAGACAAAATAAACGGCACGATAATCAGCGCCCAACGTGCAGCTAACTTCGGCACATTGCCAAAAATTTTAGGGGTGGGTTGTGACATGTCCATATACTCAAGCAGTGATCCTGAATCGCTAAACCACTTATATCGTTTTACTTCGATATAAGCAATGCTTCACTTTTATCGAATATTTTTTATTCGCAACAAATGGGTTCACCTAAAGAGCCTGAAATTTGCTATATTTACCGTTTTTCTGCGACATTTATTTTTCGACTGATTATGAATACGGCAATACAAGCAGCGCTCGATCATGCAGTGCAATCCCTTCAAGCTGAAGGTGTACTCCCAACTGACTGGAACAATACTAGCAATTTGACCCGAACCAAAGACCGAAGCCACGGTGACTTTGCGTCAAACATTGCCATGATTGCCTCTAAAGCTGCAGGTATGAAGCCGCGTGATTTAGCCGAAAAAATTCTGGCAAATCTTCCAGAAGTCGCAGATATCAGCAAAGCAGAAATTGCAGGTCCTGGCTTTATTAACTTCTTTTTAAATGCTGACCAACGTTTTGCTGTCTTAGACCAAATTCAAGCTCAGAAAGATCAGTTCGGTCGCACACAGGCCAATGCTGAAAAACGTGTTCAAGTGGAATTCGTTTCAGCCAACCCAACGTCTAGCCTACACGTTGGTCATGGTCGTGGCGCAGCTTACGGTATGACCGTTGCCAATCTTCTTGAAGCAACAGGTGCTAAAGTTGACCGTGAATACTATGTCAACGATGCTGGCCGTCAAATGGATATCTTGGCGACATCGACTTACTTGCGTTATTTAGAATTGACCGGTCAACAACTGATCTTCCCTAAAAATGCATACCAAGGCGACTACGTTAAAGAAATCGCACAAAGCATTATCGACAAAGATGGCGATGCTTATGTACGCCCTGTTGCCGACATCTACAAAGATGTTCCTGAAGATGTGCAATATGCTGCCGAACTCGATAGCGAAGGCAATAAAGTCGTTGTTTCAGGTGATAAAGAAAAACACATTGATGGTTTGATTCATAATTCACAAAACCATTTGGCTGCGGGTTACCGTGTGTTCCATCAAGCTGCGCTGAAAGCCATTCTTGATGACATTAAAGATGACCTCGGTGAATTTGGCGTGACTTTCAATCAATGGTTCAGCGAAGCAACCTTGACTGAAAAAATTGATGAAGCATTACAAATGCTCGATCAACGTGGTTTCTTATACGAAAAAGATGGCAACATCTGGTTCAAATCAACTGAATTTGGTGATGAAAAAGACCGTGTTGTGAAACGTCGTAATGGTCAGACTACATACTTCGCATCCGACATTGCTTATCACTTAAATAAACTACAACGCGGCTATACCGATATCGTGGATATCTGGGGTTCAGACCACCACGGTTATATCGCACGTGTGAAAGCAGCGATTGATGCGCTTGGCTATGATTCTAAAAAATTGACTGTGCTATTGGTTCAATTTGTGAGCCTATGGCGTGGCGGCGAGATGGTTCAAATGTCATCTCGTTCAGGTCAATTCGTGACTTTACGTGACTTACGTAAAGAAGTGGGCAACGATGCTGCTCGTTTCTACTACGTCATGCGTAAATCAGAACAACACATTGACTTCGACTTAGACCTTGCTGTGTCTCAAAGTAAAGACAATGCGGTGTACTACATCCAATACGCACACGCACGTATCTGCCGTATGCTCGAAAAAGCTGCTGCGACAGACGTTCAATTCTCTGCTGAAGCTGCACGTCAATTTGCAGCTAAACTTGAGTTAGAAGCTGAAACTGAAGTTCTTGCTAAACTTGCGGCTTACCCTGAAATTGTGATTCGTGCAGCAAACAGCTATGAACCACACCAAGTGGGTAACTACTTGAAAGAATTAGCGGCGTTGTTCCATGGTTGGTACAATGAAAATAAAGTCTTGGGTGATGATGCAGAACTGACTCAAGCACGCTTATTACTGTCTGTAAACGTACAGCAAGTTTTACGCAATGGTCTTGAATTATTGGGTGTGAGTGCGCCTGAATCAATGTAAGCCATTCTTAGTATACGTTAGAATCCGTCCATGTATGAACCATATACATTGACGCCTATACAGGCTCTTTATGAGCCTGTATTTTCATGGATATTCAGTCATCTTTAAATGAAAACTTGAAGATGTTGAAATTGTGAAAATTAAACATAAACAGCATGACAGTCATGTAATATATAATAATCAGAACTTGGTTTTGGGTCAGTTCCCACTAGGTTCGTAACAATTACAATTAAAGAGGTTTCCTCGTGTTTGGAAAAACGCAACGCGGTGTATCAGAGCGGCCAAATCAGCCTAAAAAACCATTGATTCCTGCATGGTTAGGTACACTTGTGATCATTTTAATCGTGTTGAGTTTCTTAGTGGCCTTGATGTTATGGAAACCATGGGAGCCGGTAAAACCGAAAGGTCAAATTACCTCTGAACACTACCAAGAAGAAACCAATAAAGATTACCGTTTTTATGATCTGTTGCCTCAGCAACAAGTCACCCCGATTCCAGATCAAGCTGTGCCTGAAACAGATACCAAAGAAACCGTGGTGATCGTTGAAGCACCTGAAACGGATACCACTACACCGACTGAGCCGGGTATTGAAGCCACAGAAACAACACCTGCCCCTGCAAGCTATATTTTGCAAGTGCGTAGCTATGATGACCCTGACCAAGCCGATGCCCGTCGTGCAGAAATTATTTTAAATGGCTTATCTGCCGATGTGATCCAAAGTAATGAGAATGGCAAAGTTTGGTATCGCGTCGTGTCTGGCCCCTATGATTCACAAGAAGCTGCTGTGATTGCACAGCAAACTTTACGTCATAGCAGTATCGACTCGATTGTCGTAAAACGCTAAATTTTGCAATAAAAAAAAGCGCCTGATGGCGCTTTTTTTTATTCATTCCTTTAATAAGGGGAGGTTAGAAGGGATTCTTTTTTGAATACATCAGCTTAGCTCAAAAACCTCTCCCTAACCCTCTGCTAAAAGGAGAGGGAATTCATTAAATGGTATGCCCTAAAGCTTCGCCCATCACCACAGTCGAGTTGGCTTTAAAGGTCGCATCCCATTGCATTTTGTTTTCTTCAAACAACACAACCGCTGTTGAACCTAAATAGAAACGGCCCAATTCTGCACCTTTTTCTAAGAATAAATCGTGTTGATTCAGTTCCAAACGCCCTGTCGGTTTAACTTTACCTGTAGCCACGGTTTCAATACCTGCCACGATCATTGCACCTACCAGTACGACCGCCATACGACCAACTTCTGTATCAAATAAGCAGACCATGCGTTCATTACGAGCGAATAAACCCGGAATATTTTCAGCAGTGGTTTGGTTTACAGAGAATAATTCACCCGGTACATACAAAGTTTCTGTCAATGTCCCTGCAAATGGCATATGTACACGGTGGTAGTCTTTTGGAGACAAATAGACCGTAGCAAACTGACCATTTTTAAACGGCTCAGCCAATTGTGGATCGGCAATCAGGTTTTCAACAGTGAACTTCTGCCCTTTGGCCTGAAATACATCACCATTTTCAATTTTACCCAGTTGAGAAATTGCACCATCTGCGGGTGAAACAACACTGTTGGCATTTGCATCAACTACACGTACGCCTTCTTTTAAAGAACGAGTGAAAAATTCATTGAATGATTTAAATTTTAAGGCATTGCTTTGCTCAGCAATCGACATGTCGATGCCATACTGTGCTTTAAATGCGGTAATCACAGCATTTTTCACCACAGGGTTTTCACTCGCAGCCAATTTACCGACGATACGTGATAATTTGTGCTGTGGAACAACACGCTGAGCTTGAATAAAAATTTGTTTTTTTAACTGAGATGTAAGGCTCAAGACGGCAACTCTCCGGTGATCACAGGACTATCGAGTCGGTTGCCCCACTCGCTCCACGCACCATCATAAGCTCGAATATTCCAACCGAGTAAACGTCCCAGTATATAAGCTAGGCCCGACCGATGATGGGACTGACAATATACCACCACAGGTTCGTTTAAATTGAATCCCAATTGTTCTAAGCGTTGTTGTGTGCGTTCTAAAGGATGCAATTTTAAATGATTTTCCCGGTTAAGGGCAGTACTCCATTCGAAATGTCGTGCCCCCGGAATGTGACCGCCGCGTCGCGCAGCCAAACGTAGGCCTGTATATTCATCTTCGGTACGGCAGTCCCATACTTGGATCTGCTCCTGCTGTACACGAGCCAATAGCTCATCATAATCTGTTTGATACTGAGCACGCGCCTCTGCACTTACTTCAACCAATGGGCTCACGGGTTCAAATTGCTCAATTTCAGACGAGGTCGGTAAGCCTGCCCCTAGCCAAGCATGGATGCCACCATTGAGGAGACTGGTATTTTCAAAACCGAGGCAATGTAAGTTCCAAATCAGTCGACCAGCCCATGCCCCACCTTCATCGTCATACACTACTACATGATGTTCTGGACTGATATTCAGATAGCTGATGAGCTGTTCTAAACCGGCTTGGTCAGGTAAAAGCCCCATCGCTTGTTCTTCTTGGCGCACTAACAGTTTCGGCTGCACATGCAGTGCATGTGGAATATGCAATTGGTCATAAACCGAACGACGACTCAAATCGACGATCCGTAGTTTTTCATTACCAAGATGTGGAACCAATTCTTCCGCTTCAATCAGCAGACCAAAATTCAGTGTAGATGCTGTCATCGTTGTTCGTGTTGTATTTTGTGCGATTAAATTCGATCTTAGCATAAGTCATTTTCACTATTATTCTGAATTTTTGCATTCCTTTAGCAATATTTTAGATATAAAAAAGCCGAATCATTGATTCGGCTTTTTTATTTTTATCTAATGCTGTGTTTAAGCGCTAACTTCAGAGATGTCAAACACCTGACGTAGATACGCTAAGAAAGTATCATTATCCGTCATGGTTTTACCCGGACTGTCGGAAATTTTTGCCACAGATTGACCATTACATTCAACCAACTTCAGCACGATATTCAGTGCAGTTTGTCCCATATCATTGGTCAAGTTGGTGCCAATACCAAAACTCACTTGGAAACGGTCTTTAAAGTAATTGTGTAAATCCCAAGCTTTTTCAATGTTCAAGCCATCACTAAAAGTCAGCATTTTGGTTTTACTGTCAATTTTAAGCTTTTTGTAATGTGCATAGGCTTTATCGCCCCATTCATACGGGTCGCCACTGTCATGACGTAAACCGTCGAATAATTTGGCAAAGTACAAATCGAAGTCACGTAGGAACGCATCCATACCGACAACGTCCGTTAAGGCTATTCCTAAGTCACCGCGGTATTCCTGCACCCATGTTTCTAGCGCAGACTTCTGGAAGTTACGTAGACGAACATCAAGCGCTTGGAATGCTTGTAGGAACTCATGCGCCATCGTACCAATTGGAGTAATGTTCAAGTCTTTGGCAATCAGAACATTACTTGTACCGCGGAAAATATACGGTGAAGCCTGATTTAATTCTTCAATTACATGCTTTTGCCATGCATAACTATAACGACGACGCGTGCCAAAATCAGAGACCAAGAATGGTGGATCGTTTGGATTTTGCCGTGCTTCATACTGCTTCAGCAAGGCAATCTTATGTTGCAAACGGCGCTCACCTTCGGCTAAAACTTCGGGTGTACGAATACGTTGGAAATATAATTCATTGACGATGGCTAAAACAAAGATTTCAAACATCATCGCTTGAACCATTGGGCCTTCTACCCAAATGTCGAGTCGACCTTCATCATCAATACCCGCTTTAATAAAACGGCGTTTAAGCTGAAATAATTCAAGATAATCAACAAAATCGCTTTTAATAAAACGTAAACTGCGTAAATACTGCAATTCATCTTCTTTAAACTTCAACTGACAAAGCATGTCGAGCTGCATGTTTAAATCATCCAAAATTTCAACCAGTGGATAGGCTGTATCGTCCAAGTTACGGCAGCGAAAGTGATACACACTATGGGTTTGCGGAAATTTGTGTAACACCACCTGAAGCATGGTGAATTTATACAGATCTGTGTCTAATAAGGATTGGATGATTGGAGACATAAAGACTTTCAGTTTTTATCAACTCTTTGCATTAAAGCATACTTTATTGATAAAAAGCCGATTGATTTAGTGGAATAACTTATAAATCACCGCGATTCATCGACTTTTTTCATTTTTTTTGCTGAAGCTGAGCGCGATCAAGCTCACTATTTTTTGAGTAACTGTCGATATTTTTCTTCTTGACCAAATTCACGCGCAAACTGTTCTGCAGTCTTTTGCCCCATTTTTTTGGCATTTGCATCGCAATCCACTTGGCGTAATTGCTTTGCAATCGCCCATTCTAATTTAAACATGGCACCCATCAATGCGGTGTTGCCTTTATTGTCACGTGCGCAGCGGTCTGCACCTTGTTCCAGCAAACGAGTCACAATATTTTGATGACCATAATAGGTCGCCATCATCAGTGGTGTAAAACCCGAAGCATTGCGCACATCGACCGGAAAACCGTGCTTAAGAAATTCATTGATGACTTCTTCATTGCCAGTTTTGGCTGCAGCAAAGAAAATTGCGATCAATTCCTATTGTGAGGTCATCTGATCGCTTGCAGTTGCTTTAGCGGGGGAGATATCTTCCGCGATTGCCACGTTTGCGAATGCGGAACCAAACGCTAGAAGACTGGCTAAAGTCAAATGTTGCATAACTTTCATGATGAACTCCAACAGAAATCGAATGTAGAATTGAATTAGAAATAATTCATTTCATAAAAATGAATATTTAAGGAGTGCCTATGAAACTCCCCCTAGGGTGCAGGAAAGGTATGGAGCTTCATAGGACTTTTTTGAGGTAACGTTCTAGACCCTAGTTACCAATCCTTAAGACTGATCGAAATTAGTCTTTCAGTTGTGCTGCTTTAGCTTTTACAGTTGCAAGGTTACCGTTTACTGCTTTAGTCATACGCATACCGTAGTCTGCATCTGCTTTGTAGAAGTAAGACAACATGATGTGCTTGGTTTCAGAATCTTTTACGTTGCCAAGATCCGCAGCCAAGTTCATGATTAAATCGTCTTTTTCTTTAGCAGAGTATGAACGGTAAAGCTCACCCGCTTGCTTGAAGTTTTGCTCTTTGGTACCGATCTGTTGAACTGTGCCTGTCAGCGGAGTTTGAACAGCGCGTGCTTTCTCAGTGGCAGCTTTAGGCACTTTACGGCTTGGCTCGTAGTTCACGTCAGAATCACGCTCGCTAACATTCATGTAGCCATCTTGGTTGTTGTTGTTTACAGCAACTAATGGACGGTTGACTGGAATTTGCTGGTGGTTCGCGCCTAAACGGTACATTTGAGTATCTGAGTAAGAGAAGATACGACCTTGTAATAGACGGTCTTCTGAAGGCTCGATACCTGGAACTAAGTTACCTGGAGCCAATGCCACTTGTTCAGTTTCATTGAAGAAGTTTTTCGGCATACGGTTCAGCGTTAACGTACCGACTTTAGTTTCTGGAACTAGGTTCGTCGGCCAGATTTTTGTTGGATCAAGCGGGTCAAAATCAAAGCTGTTTAAATCTTTAGGATCTAACACTTGGATATAAAGATCCCATTTCGGGAATTTGCCCGCGTTGATGTTGTTATAAAGATCGTTAGTCAAGTGATTAAAATCTTTACCTTGTTGCTCAGCAGCTTCTTTAACGTTCAGACCTTTCACGCCTTGTTTAGAGCGGAAGTTGAATTTAACGTATTTGTATTCGCCTTTGTCGTTATAAAGCTTGTACGCATGTACACCAAAGCCGTCTTGTTCGCGGTAGCTGGTAGGCACGCCTTGGTTACCATACACATAAGTCAACATGTTGGTTGCCCATGGCTGGCTAGACAAGAAATCAAATACGCGGTTTGCGTCTTGAACGTTGTTGATTGGGCTAGGCTTCATGGCATGGATGAAGTCTGGGAATTTGATCGCATCACGGATGAAGAATACTGGAGTTTGGTTACCCACTAAGTCCCAGTTGCCTTCTTGTGTATAGAACTTGATCGCAAAACCGTGCGGGTCACGTAAAGTTTCTGGAGAACCTTTACCATGAATTACAGTCGAGAAACGTAAGAAAACTGGAGTCTTAGTACCTGCTTTGAACAATGAAGCAATGGTGAGATCAGATAAATCTTTAGTTGCAACGAATTCACCATAAGCACCTGTACCACGGGCATGTACCACACGCTCAGGAATACGCTCACGACCAAAACGTTGTAATTTTTGAACCAATTGTACGTCTTGAAGTAGAACTGAACCATTTGGACCCGCAGTAATCGAGTTTTGGTTATCGCCTACTGGTGCACCATTGTCTTTAGTTAATGGCGCTGCTTGAGTTGCCGCTGTTGCTGTTGCTAACATCGCAACCAATAAAGAACGCTTAAACATCGTCTTAATCTCTCTGTTAAATACCTTTCCTGCCCCGCAAAGATACTGATATTTAATAAATAGATAAAACAGATTATTTTTATAAATTCAATCGCATTATTAGATTTATAAAAAATATACATTTCATTTTCAAATGTTTGAGCCCAAAATTTTCTAAACATCGCTTCGAAAGAATGCTGTCTTTGCTACAATCCCTGCCCTATGTTCAATTTTCTACTCGGAAGAATTTATGCGGGCCTTGTTACAACGTGTTTTGGAAGCCAAAGTGGTAGTCGATGGTGAGATCACGGGTGAAATTAATCACGGTATTTTGGTGTTTTTAGGACTTGGCAAAGCTGACGATTTAGAAAAGGGCAAAAAACTGATCGATAAGATCTTGAAATACCGTTTTTTTGATGATGAACAAGGCAAGATGGGCTGGAATGTCAGTCAAGCTGGCGGCGGTATCCTCTTGGTGTCTCAATTTACTCTGATGGCACAAACGCAAAAAGGCCTGCGCCCTGATTTTGGCCCTGCCATGCCGCCAAGCGATGCCAAAGCACTGTATGAACAGCTGGTCGATTACACCAAGCGCCAATATGACCATGTACAAACAGGTATCTTTGCTGCCGACATGAAAGTGCATTTAGTTAATGATGGGCCGGTCACTTTTAATTTAGAAATTGAATAAAAACTAAGTAATAAAAAAGCCCTCAAAAGAGGGCTTTTTTTTAATCCTCCCGCTTAAGGAGGAGAACAAGGCGTAAATCTTACTTACCTGTTTTTTCTTTAATAAACGCACGTGCGATTTTGATTTTTTCTTTAACCGGTTTTGGAAGTTTAGGTGGAATTAACTTCGCCACTTGGTTAAACCAAACCAGTAAACCAAAATCACCTTCCATTTTAATACTGCCATTTTGCATACCCGTCATGAATGCAGTGGGGTCACCTTTCATTAGGGTTTTCACGCCCTGTTCACTGTCCGCAAATTGCAAAATAAAGTCTGCTTTTTCAGCATCGCCTGAAACAGTATCAATCTGTCCATTATTTACAATAATTTGACGTGCAACACCCAAATCTGTACCGATTTGAATACGGAATTGACGTTCATGAACCAATTCAATGAATTTAGGGCTAGTACGTGCAAGCTGTTTCATACGAAGCGCTAAACCTGCCACGAGTAAATCAAGTGGATCCGTACTGACATCAACTAAAGGTAGTTTTACGACAGGAATTGATGATAGTTTCATGACTTAAAGCCTATTGTAATTGTTGGAAAATTGACTGGCTTCATCCTACCATAACTTGGCTTTTGAGAAGTAAGGCTTTGTATCTCAAATCGGACTAATACGTTCATAAAAAAATGCGCCCTCAGGCGCATTTTCATTGAAATTTTGTTCTGGCACTTATCGGCTCGAACATTGCTGTTCTTCATCATATACAGGCGTGTGCTCTATACATTGGCGCTTTGCCATCGCACGCTCTGCACGGCGGTCTTCACGTAACAATACTAAAGTGAATACCACCATTGCGGCCATTAATGCCGTTAAATAACTATAAGTCACTGATAATTCAAACATGGTTTGTGTACCAAATCGAATTACTTCAATGAGTCCCCACACCAGCATCCCCGCCAGCATAAAACTTAACCAGCGACGATAAGGCGAGAAGAAAACAGCAATCACAGCCGCCGATACCAAGCTCAGGCCAACGATTGTTGCTAAATTCGCTGTTAACATAAAAACCTCCGTCATTTGACAACTGACATCTCTTGTCTTACAGGATGCTGAGCCGTCTCACTACTGTATCTTCAGTAAATAGATTTGGTCGATCTCAATCTCTTGCAAGCATTATGCTGAGTTTTTTGCATAAAAAAAGTCTCGTTTTTTGTCCATGCGACACACCTTGTCGCAACATTATTTTGTCATTACATTTTTTCTTTTTAAAGAATTTCTAGAACAATGATGGCATCTCGTTTCGAGTGTCATTACAAAAAAAACAGCTGGTTTTAGGCTAAAAAAATTAATTTTTCGAATGCTGTTAATCGTTGTTTTTATCGACAATTTTCTTCTACCGTTCATCGGATGAGCTGAATTCTTGGCATAAAAAAACGCAGCCTTTTGGCTACGTTTTTGACTGTGCCTTAAATGGTTTTAAGCACGATTTAAATCTTTATCATGCACACCAAGCAGGTAAAGAACACCATCTAGACCCACGCTTGAAATGGCTTGATTGGCATTTTGACGCACTAAAGGTTTCGCACGGAAAGCAACGCCTAAGCCGGCTAAAGACAACATTGGCAAATCATTCGCACCATCACCGACTGCAATGGCTTGTTCTAATGAAATCCCCATTTCTTCAGCGATTTGTGTCAATAAGAAGGCTTTGCGAGCACCATCCACAATATGGCCTTTCACTTCACCCGTTACCGCGCCATCTTGGACGTCCAATACATTGGCATGGACTTCATCGATACCCAGTTTTGCTTGTAGATATTCAGCAAAATACTGAAAACCACCTGACAAAATAGCCGTGCGATAGCCCAGTGATTTAAGCGTTGAAATCAGACGTTCCGCACCTTCTGTAATGGTCAGACGTTCTGCAATCTTAGGCAATACCGAAGCATCCATACCTTTGAGTAATGCCACACGTGCACGGAAACTTTGTTGGAAATCAAGTTCACCTTGCATAGCACGTTCAGTGATTTCAGCCACTTGAGCGCCAACACCCGCTTCAATTGCCAATTCATCAATTACTTCTTGCTCAATCAGCGTCGAGTCCATATCAAAGCAGACCAAACGACGATTACGACGGTAAGCATTGTCCTCTTGAACGGCAACATCTACCCCAAGTTCAGTAGATAGACGTAAACATGCTGCACGCATCGCAGTGGCATCCAACATTTGGCCTTTTAAACCAAATTGAACGCAGGCACGGCGCGGACCTTCGCTCGATCCATCTAACTCTGGACGGCCAGATAAACGAGTCACAGTTTCGATATTGAAGCCTTGGCTCGACACAATATTTGTAACTGCCTGTAAATGAGACGCCTGTAATTCTGGCGCAAGTGCCGTAACGATATAGCGTGTGCGGCCTCCCTCATTTACCCATTGTTGATATTCTGTTGTAGAGATTGGTTTAAAGCGCACAGTTAAGCCAATATCATGTGCTAAAATCAACATCTCCTTCATGGCTAATGCTGTCGCAGTCTGGTCTTCCGACGAAACAACAATACCTAAAGTCAGCTGATTGTGGATGACTGCTTGTCCGACATCTAAAATCTGTAAGGAATGTGCGGACAAAACCTGCATTAATCGTGTAAATTGATTAGGTTGGTCAGGTCCTAAAAGTGATATAAGAATGATTTCTCGCATGAATTGACTCGGGTCTGAGCTACAACTAATGTAAGAATCATAATCTAAATTGAATAGAAATGCCTTGGAAGTTTACGTTGAATGCGCCTAGACAAGGGCTATTTGCTAGCCTATTAGTAGTTTGTTTTGCTTTGCATACCTTTTTATTGGTATTGGCAACAACCCACCAACTGAACGAAAACCGTGCCAGTCAGGGACAACTGATGACCAGTCAATTGGTTACAGACAGCCTATCTGAGCTTGAGCCGGCCAATACCGTATCATTAGCCTTACTTGCTGACCGCTATGCAACCAACCCGAGCGTGGCTTCCATCCGCATCTTAAATGCCAATAATCAAGTCTTGGCTACAGGCGGTTTGACCAAAACCCGTGACGGTGAAATCTTTGTTCGTGATGCGCTGCAAAACGAAAAGAAAGTCGGAACGGTTGAAATCACCTTAATTAAACCAAGTATTGGTGAAATCTTACGTACGCAATGGGCCGCGATTCTATTTTCATTATTCCTACATGGCTTGTTGTGGTTAGCGTATCGTGCCATTGCTCGCCCTAGTCGTACTGAATATTTAGCGCGAATCAACAATGAATCACGTCTAAAACATGAAATTCAAACGCTAGCGCAGGCTTTAGAACAAGAAAAACATAATGCCGCTGTGGCGATTGCTCAAGCGCAGCAAAATGCGCAAGCCAAAGCAAAACAGCATAAAGACATGAAACCAGTGGTTCTCGACAGCAACAGCTTGGCATTAAATATTCAATTTTATGATCCGAAACAGCTGCTCGATAGCGTCAACAAAACCGTGTCTGTGCCGTATTTTAATCTCTGCCAAATTTTCTTAAATAAAACCACAGAACTCTGTGTTCAACATTATAAATTGAACAGTTCTGACATCAGTACGGTACATAAGTTTGATGAACATGGCGCAACCATCAGCATGACCGCTGACACTCCAGATGCGCTGCGTTGCCTCACCATGATCAGCTCAGTATTCCAATTGCTTTCAGATGTTTTATATAAACGCTACCGTGAAGAAAAACGTTTCGTTTTACAAACCCGTAGCGCGATTTCAAGCTCTGTCGAAGCCATGCAATTGTCTTCTGTGCAAGCGGCTGAACGTTTAGTCCAACAATTGGTTGCTAAAGAAAGTGCCATTCATGTGCCGACAACTTTGCTCAAAGAGATTTCAGATCATTTCCAATTGGTCAGTTTGCCAAATCCGACCAATGTGCTCACTCGTCATGCATTTATGCTCAATGGGATGGACAGTGATGCCGCTGAATTGGCTCAAAACTTCAGAACTGAAATTTTAAAATCCAAACAGTCAAAAGCCTCGTAAAGGTTTGAGCGAAATCAAAAATCCCGACTTAAGTCGGGATTTTTTGTCTTAAAAAGTCGAAATTTTCTGTGCAATCAAATATTTTTGCGCATTATGCGGTTCGGCACCTGCTTCAACCGCGACTTTCTCCCATTGCCCATTCGACTGCATTTCCCATGCATTTTGATTATCTTCCAAATAGTTAAGTAAACAATCTTTCATAATGCGTTTTTTCAAACGGCTTTCCAAAATGGGAAAACAGGTTTCGACCCGTGAAAATAAGTTACGTCCCATCCAATCAGCACTGGCACAGTACAATCGTTTTTCGCCTGCATGCTCAAAATAATACACTCGAGTATGCTCTAAGAAGCGTCCGACGATAGATCTCACATGAATATTCTCAGACATGCCTTTGACCTGAGGAATCAAACAACAAATCGAACGGATAATTAAATCTACAGATACCCCTGCTTGCGATGCACGATACAAAGCAGCAATCAGTTGCGGTTCCGTGAGTGCATTGACCTTCACAATAATTCGTGCGTATTTTCCCGCTTGTGCGGCAACAATTTCCTGTTCAATCAGTTTCAGTAATTCAGTATGCAGAGTAAATGGTGCATGCAGTAAGGCTTTCAGCTTCGCCATCTTGCCCATACCGGTCAATTCCTGAAACATGCGATGCACATCTTCGCAAATATCGGGATGCGTTGTCATCAGGCCATAATCGGTATACATCCGCGCATTGCCTGCGTGGTAGTTACCTGTTCCCAAATGGGCGTAGCGTAACAGCTGATTATTTTCACGGCGTACAATCAAAATCATCTTGGCATGGGTTTTATAGCCCACAATGCCATACACCACGACAGCGCCCGCTTCTTGCAATAAGTTGGCCACGGTAATATTGGATTCTTCATCAAACCGCGCCCGAAGTTCGATGACGGCGGTTACTTCCTTGCCGTTGCGTGCCGCCTCCGCTAAAACTTGTACGATGTCCGAATCTGGCCCACTACGATAGAGCGTTTGCTTAATGGCTAATACCTGAGGGTCTTTTGCAGCTTCACGTAATAAGTTGATGACCGGTTGAAAGGAGTCAAACGGATGATGTAACAACACATCTTGTGTTTTTAATACATCAAAAATCGCGGTTTGTTTACGAAAAACTTTAGGAATAATCGGTGTATAGACCGGATATTTCAGTTCAGGTCGATTAAAACTGGTACTGAGACGCGATAAATTGATCGGGCCGTCAATGCGATAGAGCTCCTGCTCACTCAAATCAAATTCATCTAACAAATAATCAATAATGCTTTGCGGACAATCATCTTCAATTTCTAAGCGAACTGCCCGACCAAAACGCCGTGAAGACAATTCATCTTTTAATGCCACCGCCAAGTCATCCACATCTTCAGCCAGAACTAAATCTGCATTGCGTGTCACTCGAAAGGCATAACAGCCCGTCGCTTTCATCCCCGGAAATAGGTCATTGATGTGTTGCTGAATAATGGCGGTCAGGAAAATTTGTGTCTCTGCACTGCCTTCAACCTCGGCGGGCATTTTGATTAAACGCGGCAATGAGCGTGGCGCAGGCACAATTGCCATTTCAATGGCACGACCAAAGGCATCTTTGCCTTCTAGACTCACAATAAAGTTGAGGCTTTTATTGACCAAGCGTGGAAACGGATGCGATGGATCTAAGCTAATTGGTGTTAAAACTGGTTGAACTTCTTTACTAAAATAATGGCTAATCCACGCCCGATGTTTTTCTAAAATATCTTTAAATTGAATAAAGCGAATGCCTTCACTTTGTAATGCAGGCAATACAGCATGATTGAGGGTGTGGTATTGCTGTGCAACCGTGTCATGAATCACTTGGGAAAGTTCATCTAAGACCACTTCAGTCGGAATGGCATCTGGCGTCCGTGC
The DNA here is from genome assembly GCF_013418745.1 of Acinetobacter sp. YH12126. Classification (NCBI taxonomy): domain Bacteria; kingdom Pseudomonadati; phylum Pseudomonadota; class Gammaproteobacteria; order Moraxellales; family Moraxellaceae; genus Acinetobacter; species Acinetobacter sp. YH12126. Next base: position 417,353 of record NZ_VPBM01000002.1, read on the forward strand.
AATCGCATTCAAATCTCGTTGTTTCATCAGCCCCGCAATGCGAATTTCAAAGAATTCATCTAAATTGCGTGAAAAAATGATGAGAAAATTCAAGCGTTCAAGTAACGGTAAACTTGAATCGAGTGCTTGAGCCAAGACCCGCCGATTAAAATCTAAAAGCGACAATTCACGATTATAATAGGTCTCTGATGAATGCTGAAAATGTTGCATACCCTCTCAATGCTGCTTGAAACAGTCTATATCTAAAGTGGTTGCCGGCATGTTAGGCATGCGGAGATGACACTTATGTTACAAATAGCATTAATCAATTAAAAAAGCATGCAATTCCCTAAAACACTGTTCATCAAATCGTAAAATTTATTTTCGACATAAAAAAAGAGGGAGATTACCCTCTTTTTTACTGAATTGTTTTTTATGCAGGCTTGTCTTGTTCCGATGCTTTGGGCTCACTCGTCCGTGCTGCCCAATAGGTTGCCAATGCAGGACCCGAGATATTGTGCCACAAACTAAAAATCGCACTCGGCACAGCGGTCAAAGGTGAAGCAGCAAAATGGGTCGCCGCCAATGCCACACCCAAACCTGAGTTTTGCATCCCGACTTCAATTGATACTGCTTTACAGTCTGCATAGGGCAATTTAAATATTCGGCTGGCCCAAAAACCCAATAGATAGCCCAAGCCATTATGTAAGGCAACTACCCCAAGAATCAGTAAACCTGATTGCAAAATCTGTGTTCGGCTACCCGCAATGATTGCCGCCACAATCGCCACAATTGCCACAACAGAAACCAATGGCATGACCTGTATATAGGCATCCACTCGGTGCTTAAATACAGTTCGAATCATTAACCCCACAATGATCGGAAATAAAACCACTTGTAAAATTGAAACCAACATCGATGCCGCATTAATTTCAATCCATTGGCTTGCCAGCAAATAGAAAATCGCAGGGGTTAAAACCGGTGCCAGTAATGTCGAAACAGAGGTACAGGCAACAGATAATGCGGTATTGCCTTTTGCCATATAGGTGATGACATTAGAGGCCGTTCCACCCGGACAGCAACCGACAAGAATGACCCCGATCGCGATCTCTGTCGGCAGTTGTAATAATTTACATAAGAAAAAAGCCAATCCCGGCATCACAATAAACTGTGCCAAAACCCCGATCATCACAGCTTTCGGACTTTGCAATACACTTTTAAAATCTTGCAGTGTCATGGTCATGCCCATACCCAACATAATGATGCCTAGCATCCATGGGATATATGCTTTTAACCAAACAAATACATCGGGAAAAAACATGGCGAGCGCTGCAAACAGCACCACCCAAATCGCAAATGTTTTCTGCAAAAATTGAGTGAATTTTAAGAAAGCCGACATAGGCATCTTCCATTTAAAAACAGGGACAAAAAAAGGCACACCCTTGTGCCTTTTCTCAACTGAGCCCACTGGGTCATGCCAAAGATAATGCCTGTGCATGCTGCTGCACAATATCTTTCAGGTAAATACGCTTCACCCCATTCGCCAACATGTCTTGCCATGCATGCTGTAAGGAACCCTGTAAATCGATCCCTTTGGTCAAATCAGCAATCACAAAAGTTTCAAAACCAAGCTTACGCGCATCCATTGCCGTCCATGCAACACAAAAATCCGTGGCGATCCCCACCACAAAGACTGTATCAATACCGCGTTCGCGCAAATAGCCCGCCAAACCTGTTGAGGTTTTCTGATCTGCTTCCATAAAAGCAGAGTAGCTGTCGATATCCTGATGAAAACCTTTACGGATAATCAGCTGCGCCGTTGGTAAATTTAAATCAGGATGCAATTCGGCATCCTGTGTGCCTTGTACACAATGCGTCGGCCACAATACTTGCGTTCCATAATTCAGCTCTATGCTGTCATAAGGTACATGCTCAGGATGATTTTCAGCAAAAGAGATATGGTCGGCTGGATGCCAATCTTGAGTCAGCACAATATTCGTAAAGTATTGCCCCAGTTGATTAATCCCTGGAATAATTTGATCGGCATTGGCAACAGCCAACTGACCACCCGGGGTAAAACCATTTTGTACATCAACCACAATCAGCGCTGTATTTTTTTGCATATCTCTCCATCCGTTGTCATGCATTTTCGGCGACTCTACTGATTCGCTCATATTTTAAAAGCCTTAGTATTCAGTCCTGTGCGTAAAAATAAAATGACTGTCCTTCCTGACAATACCGATACTTGGGCAAATGCTCAACCAAACGTTGTGCAAAGCGTGGGTAAATACGGGCTTTTCGCCGAGTCGAAGCATGAAAATAAAAATATCGCGGTTGATGTTGAAAGATATATTTTAATAAATGGCTGCGTGTCTGTTGCATGACCTCAAATGCATTAATATTTTCAGCAACATCTTCTAGGGTAGGTTCATCGGCAAAGGCTAACCACGCATTTTTTCTCGGCTGTTGGCGATTTCTTTGAAATACAGGTTTGAGTTCCAAGATCAGTTCGTATTGATGTAGATACAAACTGAATTCACGTTGATCAACTTTAAAAATTGCGATCAGTTTTCTTGCTGACATAGCCCCTCTACGTTGATTTTTTATTTTCCCATTCTGCTGCATTTTTACATAAAATACGTTTATTTATCTTGGCTTAAAGCATTAGTGCGACTTCTATTGTCGCCATAAAAAAGCCCGCATGATGCGGGCTTTTTTTGATATAACATGTTCCTTATGATGGAATACGACGTACCAATAACAACATAAATATTGCAGAGATTGCAATACATGGAATTGCCGCGGTAATCACCCCTGCCGCACCAAAACCTGCTGCCAATAACTGACCCGCAATTGCAGGGCCTAACATTGCACCGACACGACCAACGGCTGAAGCGACACCAACACCCGTACCACGTAACTGTGTTGGATACACGATACCACCGAAGGCATACAATACACCTTGGCAACCAATCACGAATGCACCGACTAAAGCTGACGCCATGTACATTTGGGTCAATGAACCTGCACCATTCAGCGCAAATAGACCTGCCAAAATACCGCCGTACATCAAAATGATCACATAAGCTTTCTTCCAACGGTCAGTCAACATACCTAAAATGATCGTACCAATGGTTGCACTCACCATGAAGTAGAACTGCGCAGTTGCACCATCTTTACGAGTGAAACCGAGTTCGGTGAACAACGACGGTAACCAGCTCAACATGATGTACACCACCATCAAGGTGAAGAAGTAGCTCACCCAAATTGAGAAAGTACGTAAACGGTTTTCTGTGTTAAAGAGGTTTTTGAAAGCACCTTGTTGCACTTCGCCATTGGCGGTCGCTTGAACCGCTTGATCTTTGGCTTTCAAGAATTCACGCGATTCGGGCAGGAACCAAATCATCAATGGAATCACAATAATCGGTAATAAACCGCCTAAATAGAAAATATTTTTCCAGTTTGCACCGAAGTCCGTCATTGCAACTAATGACAAGATTGCCGCACCCACAGGCATACCACAGTACATCAAACCGACTGCACGGCCACGATTTTGTGGCGTTACCGCTTCAGATGCCAAGGTAATTAAAATTGGCATTGCTGCACCTAAACCTGCACCTGCAAGAAAACGTACAGCGAGTAAGCTATGGAAGCTATTTACCCATACCGTACATAAGGTAAAGATGGCGAACATCCCTGTAGACCAAATTAATACTTTTTTACGGCCCATTCGGTCTGCAATCCGACCACCCAACAAAGCACCAGGTAATAATCCTAAAATACCGGCACTAAAAAACACCCCTAGCTGCGAGCTATCCAGCCCGAAATATTCACGAATCCCTGCTGCTGCAATACCTGCAGCCTGAATATCCAGACCTTCGATTACGGCAATAAGGAAGCAGATTGCTACCGTGACAATAGCATGCTTATTATCTGACTTTTCCATTGGAGAATCCTTGTTGTCATCAGCGTTCAAATTAAGTCGCATCATCGCTGAGCCTTATAAAGGATATAACTACCAATAAGTTGAAGCCTTTCGTCCAAAATTGGATTACGTGCATGGTGTAATAGTTTTTGTGCTTTAAGTCACAAAGTCGTAAAAACAATTAAAAATTTAAAATAAAAAAATATGAATCGTGCAATGAACAGTCAAATCAAGCGATCTTTTTAAACACTCATAAAAACATGTCTATTTCTATTAGATATAAAAAAGATTATTACCCAAGTTTTTAACAATCATTTGTAATAAAACCCGAGCGAATTGATATAGTTTTTAAATCTTTAGTCATTGTTATTTAATCTTAAATTCTGATTAAAAAGCACGGAATACACATAGATCAACCTTTTGCTGATGATTTAATCAATCCCATCAACCATGCCAACCCTCTCGATTGAATAACACATTTTCAAGATTCAGCCCTTGCTGAACAATTTTCAGGCTGCAAAAAAACCGCTATTTTACACTTGATTGTTTTAAGTTTGATTTGTATAAAGAATTTTATGGCTTTGACCAAAGCATATTGTTCTTATGCGTTTGATCAGTCATAATTTGCGTAAGCATTATTCAATTTGGGTATAGCCCAATGAACATGCTACAAATCAAAATTCGAAACCATCCAGAAATCAATATTTCATCTTGTCGGATGGACAAATAGGATAGCTTTTCAAAATGACTCAGCAAGCTCAGACCATTCAAGGTTCAATTGTCGCAATCGTCACCCCAATGTTTGAAGATGGCAGCGTAGATTGGAAGAGCCTCGAGAAGCTGGTTGAGTGGCATATAAAGCAAGGCACCAATAGTATTGTTGCTGTAGGGACTACAGGTGAAGCTTCTACCTTGAGCATGGCCGAACACACTCAGGTGATCAAAGAAATCATCCGTGTGGCGAACAAACGCATTCCAATTATTGCCGGCACAGGTGCAAACTCAACCCACGAAGCGATTGAACTCACCAAAGAAGCCAAAGAATTAGGTGCAGATGCAGCATTATTAGTTACACCATACTATAACAAACCTACCCAAGAAGGCCTGTATCAACACTACAAAGCGATTGCTGAAGCTGTTGATTTACCTCAAATTTTATACAATGTACCTGGCCGCACCGGTGTAGACATGCACAACGACACCGTGATCCGTCTTGCTGATATTCCACAAATCGTGGGCATTAAAGACGCCACTGGCGATGTTCCTCGTGGTCAAGAACTCATTGAAGGCCTTAAAGGCAAAGATATGGTGGTGTACTCAGGTGATGATGCAACGGCTTATCAGTTAATGGGTTTAGGTGCTAAAGGCAACATTTCGGTTACTGCGAACGTGGCGCCAAAAGAGATGAGCGAAGTGTGTGCAAGCGCTTTGGCGGGTGACGCAGTTCAAGCCGAGCAACAAAACAATACTGTTGCAAATTTACATCAAATTTTATTTTGCGAATCGAACCCAATTCCTGTGAAATGGGCACTTCATGAGATGAACCTGATTGAAACAGGCATTCGCTTACCATTAACACCCCTTGCAGAACAATATCGTACTCCGCTTCGTGAAGCACTCATCACTGCGGGCGTTATCAAATAAAGAAGAGCAAACATCATGCAATTACGTTTAGGACTTAGCCTGGCACTTTCAGTATTTACATTAGCCGGTTGTAGTTCACTTGCCTTTAATAATGGCACACTGGACTATAAACAAACCACAGATGTTGAACCGCTGAAATACCCTGAAGGGTCGATGGTTCGTCCTGCAACGCCTTTGTATCCTGCTCCATCTGTTGACCCACTAGCAATTGAGCATGCACCAAAGCTTGAAAATAAGCGCGGCAATCGCTATGCCCTTCCGCGTCCAGCTGCGGAAAAAAATAATGTCGTTGCAGATTCCTCAACAGACAGTACAAATATTAGCCGCCCTCAACTATTGGTGGATGGAAATCAAAATCCACTGATCAAAGTTGAAGGAAATTCTGCTACAATTTGGCAATACACACTTGCTACCCTCAGCAGCCTTAACCATACCATTGTTGGTCAGAGCAAAAACCGTTACGAAGTAACCGTCAAGGTCGATCAGCAGACCTATGTCTTAAGACTTTCTTCTGTAGGTTCAAGCAATAACATCGCTGTGTTCAATGCCGATAACAGTTTTGCAGACAAAGAAAAAGCTGCAGATCTGTTAGCTCAGATTTACCAAAATTGGCCAGCCTAGTCGTACTAGGCATTTTTTCTCGAAAAAGGTTCCCTCATGTTAAAACAAACCTTGCTCTATACTGGTAAAGCGAAATCTGTTTATGAAACAGATAGTTCTGACCACCTCATCCTAGTTTTCCGTGACGATGCTTCTGCATTCAACGGTGAAAAAATTGAACAACTGGATCGCAAAGGTAAGGTGAACAACCGTTTTAACGCCTTTATTATGGAAAAATTGGCTGCGGCTGGTATCGAAACTCATTTCGAAAAACTTCTTTCTCCAACTGAAGTTTTAGTGAAAAAATTAACCATGGTTCCTGTAGAGTGCGTAATTCGTAACTATGCAGCAGGTTCACTTTGCCGTCGTTTAGGCGTTGAAGAAGGTAAAGAACTTACTCCGCCAACTTTCGAATTGTTCTTCAAAGACGATGCGTTAGGCGACCCAATGGTGAATGAATCACAAGCGATTGCATTAGGTTGGGCGACTGCAGAACAACTCGCTCAAATGAAAGAATTGACTTATAAAGTAAACGAAGTACTTAAAGGTCTATTCGATGCAGGCAACATGCTGCTTGTTGACTTTAAACTTGAATTTGGCGTGTTCCACGACCGTATCGTACTAGGTGACGAATTCTCTCCAGACGGCTGCCGTCTATGGGACAAAGACACTAAGAAAAAACTCGACAAAGACCGTTTCCGTCAAGGTTTAGGCGGTGTAGTTGAAGCTTATGAAGAAGTTGCTGCACGTTTAGGTATCGACCTTTCTGATATCTAAATCGTCCATCGATTATAAAAACCGAGCTCTTTAGCTCGGTTTTTTAATGAAATATTACTCGATTAATCCATGATCGAAAAAACAAATGTTAACCATAAAAAACCTCTGTTTCACATTTACCCACGTTCACACTAAGATAGCTACATATCAGGCAGCACCAGGATCTATACTTCTCCAATGTGTATGCCGACCAGATTTTCCATCTACCCTCTAGGATGTATCTCCCCCAAAGACATCCTATTTTTTCAGCCCAGCTCGCCTTGAGTTGGGCTTTTTTTTGCATGAAATAGACATAAAAAAGGGCGCCGAAGCGCCTTGCCATTATGATCATTCAAATCATTGTTGCTGTTGTTGCATCCAACGGCGTTGCTGTAAACGCTCACCTTCGACTTCACGTTTATTGCGTGCAGACTCATACAGCTTAGTGCCTTTCAGTTCAGGCGGCATATAGTCTTGCATGACAAAATGTTCAGGATAATTATGTGGATATAAATAGTCCACGCCATAGCCTTGCTCTTTCATCAATTTGGTTGGTGCATTTCTCAAATGTAGTGGCACAGGTAGATTCGAGGTTTTTTCTGCCAAATCTAAGGCTTTGTTGATGGCCAAATAAGTACTGTTACTTTTAGCACTGGTTGCCAAATACACCGCACATTGCCCCAAAATGATTCGACATTCAGGCATACCAATTGCCTGCACAGATCGGAAACATTCTCCAGCCAGCAATAATGCATTTGGGTTGGAATTACCAATATCTTCTGAAGCAGCAATCAACATACGACGTGCAATAAAGACGGGGTCTTCACCACCTTTGAGCATACGTGCCATCCAATACAAAGCGGCATCTGGATCACTGCCTCGAATCGACTTAATAAAAGCCGAAACTAGATCATAATGCTGTTCGCCCGATTTGTCATAGCGTGCAATATTTTGCTGCGCAACTTTGACTACCACCGCATTGTTAATGATATTTTCTAAATCTGGTTCAAACGTACTGGCGATTAAATCTAAAAGATTTAATGCTTTACGAGCGTCACCTGCGGCAAATTGAAATAAAGCTTCATATTCTTCGATTTGAATATAACGCTCTTTTAAAAACGAATCTTGGTGAATGGCTTGATCCAGTAAGCGCTGAATTGCGTCATTATCCAGAGCATTTAAGGTATACACCTGACAACGCGACAATAAGGCATTATTAACTTCAAATGAAGGGTTTTCTGTGGTTGCACCAATCAGAGTAATTTTGCCCTTTTCAACCGCATTCAGTAAGGCATCTTGTTGTGACTTATTAAAACGATGAATTTCATCAATAAACACCACAGGTGTCAATAAATCTCCACCATCGGCGATGATTTCACGTAACTCTTTCACTCCAGTATTGAGCGCAGATAAACTAATAAATGGTCGGTCAACGGCCTGCGCTAACAACAATGCAATTGTGGTTTTACCTACACCCGGAGGTCCCCAAAAAATAATCGATGGCAAATGCCCTTGGTCAATCATCTGGCGTAACGGTGCATCTTCACCCAGAAGGTGATCTTGTCCAATAATTTGAGATAAATCATGAGGACGCATGCGTTCAGGAAGAGGAATTTGGCTGTCTGACATCTTATTATTTCGTTTCCGGCAATTGGGGACGTTTTTTCTATTCTAACACTGCCTTGGCAGAATCTTTGCTTTATTCGGTATTCAATTTAGGAGGGTGGTTTAATGTCGTTATTTAAGTATCTTGCATGTAAAAAAGCTTAGGCGAATGTTAACTATAATGTAACAAGACATCCTAGCCCTTATTGATCAAATTAAAGTATCATCGGCAAGATATCCCATTTTAGACTTGCCTGACCCAATTGGACAGATTGTATGAAGCAATCAACAAAGCAAAAGCGAATCGTTCAAGTTCAACAAGGCATTGATCTACCTATAAATTTATTTCAAAAAATGCCCCAAGCCAAGAATATACAATTACAAGATAATCAATTCGCTGAATTACGAGAAAAACTGAATAGTCGTAATCAAATGTTAGATGCCAGTGTCGACTGTATAAAATTATTAAGTCTAGACGGTCATGTTCTGCATATGAACCGCGCGGGATGTTTAGCTCTGGGCGTATCTCCAACTGAAACTGAGTTTGGTATGTCTTGGCATAAATTACTGCCTGAAGAAGTCCGTGACGCGTGTTTGAATGCTTTTGCCGAAGCCAAAGAAGGTAAAATATCTCGCTTTGTCGGCATGAGCCAAGTAGCAGATGAACCCTTGGCTTATTGGGATAATATGCTCAGCCCAGTATTCAACGAATATGGCCAAGTCAAAGAAATCCTCTGTGTATCTCGTGATATTACGGTACAGCGACTGGCAGAAAATAAACTTCAACGCATCATTGAACAAGATGATTTAACAGGTTTATTAAACCGCCGTGCGTTTAGTCGAATATTTAAAAGCCACTTAAAAGTGGCGCGAGAACATCAGCAACAACTGGGTTTATTATTAATCGATCTAGATTATTTTAAGCATATTAACGACACCTTAGGTCATAGTGCTGGAGACCATTTACTGCATACCCTTGGGCAGCGTTTTCAGCACTGTTTTGATACAAATATTGTAGTTTCACGTTTAGGTGGCGATGAATTTGCCATTTCTATTCCAAATTTAAAATCGCAACAACAATTACAGAATTTTGCCAGCATCGCCTGTCAGCAAATGGACATGCCGATTTTCTATAATGGGCAAATTATCAATATTGGTATGAGTATTGGCTGTGCGATCTACCCTCGCGATGCGCAAAATACCTCCAATTTACTTAAATGTGCTGATATTGCGCTAAATGATTTAAAAAGCAGTGGTCGTGGTGGTGTACGAATGTTCAACCATACTATGTTAAAAACCCTTGAAAATACTACTCGCCAATTAACGCTTGCACGCAGCTTGATTAAGTCCAATCAAATTATTCCGTTTTATCAACCCAAAGTTCGTCTTTCTGACAGTCAAGTTATCGGCTTTGAAGCCTTGTTACGTTGGTATGATAAAGACCAACAATTACAATTACCTTCTCAAATTTTTGCTGCATTTCAAGATTATGAATTGGCTTCACGCATTAGTGAAACAATGCAAATTAAAATCTTTCAAGATATTCAAAAATGGATTGAACTTGGACTGCAACCGCTACCGATTTCTATAAATGCTGCACCTGTAGAATTTTTACGTGATGATTATGCGGAAAAACTACTGAATCGCTTAAAGCAGTTTGGTATATCACCAGATATTATTGAGGTCGAAATTACCGAGCAAAGCCTGTCAGAACGTGGCTCAAATTATGTGATTCGCGCTCTCCATTTATTAAAAGAGCATGGCATACACATTTCTCTAGATGATTTTGGTACAGGTCATTCATCATTAACACGTTTGAGTAATTACCCTGTCGACTGTATTAAAATAGACCGTAATTTTGTGGAACGCATGCATACCGACTGTTCAGCACTTGCCATTGTCAAAGCGATTACACAAATTGGTGCGAGTGTTTCCCTGAATATATTAGTCGAAGGTATAGAGAAACCGGAACAGGTCGATACCTTAAAAGAATGTAATTGTCATACTGGACAAGGTTTTTACTTTTATCGCCCGCTCAGTTATGACCATGCGATGGAACTTTTGAGTCACTAAAACTTGTGGAGCATGACACGATGACACTGAAGTATTTAGTCAGTGCCTGTCTGGCAGGCCAACCCGTTCGTTATGATGCCAAATCGAATACACAACAAGCGATTTGCCAACTGATGCAGACTCACCAAGTCATTACGGCCTGCCCAGAAATGATGGGCGGCCTGAGCTGTCCACGTTTTCCTGCAGAAATTCAAAATGGTCAAGCCACTGATGTGCTCAATGGTACAGCTCAAGTTAAAGATGTTTTGGGGACAGACGTTAGTGCTGAATTTATTGCAGGTGCTCAACGAATGTTAGAATTGGCCCAATTACACAAAGTTGATGTTGTTGTCTTGAAAGATCGCAGCCCGTCTTGCGGCAGCCATTATATTTATGACGGCAGCTTTACCCGTACGAAAATTGAAGGCTATGGAGTAACCACAGCACTCCTCAAACAGCACGGTTTTCAGGTTCTGTCAGAACAAGACTTTCTGGCTATGATACAAGATCAACTCTAGATCCAAGATAGAGCGTATCTGTGTCCTTTAGCGTACCCAACGTACAATATAATCTTCAATATCGTCAGGGTTGACGTCTTCTTCACTGATGCAACGCCCTGCGGCAGACTTTCTTGCCTTCAAAATACTGTCACGATTTCCCGTCACTAGATGATGCCAACGTGGTAAATCTTTACCCTCAGAAATTCTACGATAAGCACAGCTCGGTGGTAGCCAATGAAATTGGTGAATCTGATGTGGCGTCAGCTGTATACAGTCTGGAACATGTGATTGACGATTTGGATAATCGGAGCAAGATGCCTTTTCACAATCTAAAAGTTTGCATGCCACTTTGGTGTAGGCAACCTCATGAGTATCTTCATCTTCAAGCTTAATTAAACAGCAAAGTCCGCAACCATCACAGAGTGACTCCCACTCCAAATGGGTGAGTTCAGTCAAAGCATGCTTTTTCCAAAAATGTGGGCGTAGAGTATCGGTCATCTTCTCGCTCGCAACAAAGGTGGCAGGCATATTAACTGAACCTGCACATTAATTCTTTGTTTAAGTTACCGAATATTGAACATTAAATAAACAAAAGACTACAGAGTAGGTTTTTTTAGCCTCTTATAATGAGCATACAGAATAAAAAATCACATGGAGATAAAACTATGTTCCGCTGGGCTATTATTTTCGCTGTAATTGCATTGATTGCGAGTCTGCTAGGTTTTGGTGGTGTGGCAGGCTTATCCAAAGACTTTGCTGTTATTCTTTTGGTTATTGCAGTTATTCTCGCAATTGTTGGTTTCCTCTCTCGAGGAAAAGTTTAGGCGACGGATTGTATGTCGTTTTAAACTACAAATTACCCCCCCTTAGACTCATGGATAAGAAACGTAGGTTTTTATCATCTTGAGTGTCAATGAAAAAAATAAGAGCCTATGTGCTCTTATTTTTTTACATCCACGTAAACTTACTACGTTGTATGGTTTTAGCTTTATGGTTTTAAATGACGTGGTCTAAAGCCTGTTGCAATTAAGGCGATACCATAAGCAGCAACACCAATCACACATAAGATGATCACTTCCGCGACACGCATCCACGCAGACACATCACCGTTGTACCATGTTAAGCCGTACCACAGTGCAGCAATCATCACAGCATTGGCAATCGCAAACTGAATCACCAACTTTTTCCAATGCGCCCCAAAACGGAAAATATTGCGCTTATGTAAATAGAAATACAGCATCCCTGCATTCACTAAAGCGGAACCCGATGATGCCAATGCCAAAGCCATATGCTCAGCATGCCAATCAATCAGTTTAAAGAATCCAATAAACACCACATTAAGAATGGCATTGGCTGCGACCGCCATTAAACCTACACGTACTGGAGTTTTGGTATCTTGTTGCGCATAAAACCCTGGTGCAAACACTTTAATGAGCATGAATGAAATCACACCGGCACTCATACATTGCAATGCCAATGCGGTCATCTGTGTATCTTCAAAGCTAAATTGACCACGTTCAAATAAGGCCTGAATAATAGGTGTAGAGAGCATGAAAAGCGCAATACTGGCAGGCACACCCACCAAGATAATGACCTTAGCTGCCCAATCAATCATACGGCGGAATTTGTCCTGATCTTGTTCAGCGTGGCGTGCAGACAATGACGGTAAAATCACGGTACCAATAGCTACCCCAATCAAACCTAAAGGTAGCTCGGTCATACGTTCAGCACTATATAGCCATGATACTGAACCATCTTGCATGAAAGACGCCCAAATGGTGTTCAACAGTAGGTTGATCTGCGTCACTGAGACACCAAACAGTGCTGGCAGCATCAACTTCATGATGCGATCAACACCTTCGTGTTTGAAGTCAACTTTCGGTGGAATCAGTAATTTTTTACGCCACAGCTCTGGAATCTGAATCGCCAATTGCAAGAATCCTGCCGCGACAACAGACCAACCCAAAGCCATAATTGGCTCAGCCATATAAGGGGTTAACCACAGCGCACCGGCAATCATCGCGACATTGAGTAACACTGGAGCGAACGCAGGTGTACTGAATGAGCCATAACTGTTCAAAATACTGCTGGCAAATGCCGTTAAGGACATAAACAATAAGTAAGGAATCGTTAGGCGGAACATATCGGTAGCTAACGCAAACTTGTCTGCATCATCATGGAAACCCGGTGCATAGATATAAATAATGGCAGGTGCCGCAACCATCGCGATGAACGTCAAACTAGTCATCACCAGACCTAAACAGCCAAAAACACGGCTAATCAGAATCTGGACTTCGGCATGGGTTCGACTGGTTTTATATTCAGTCAATACAGGAATAAAGGCTTGTGAAAATGCCCCTTCTGCGAATAAGCGCCTAAAAAAGTTAGGAATACGAAAGGCAACCACGAAGGTATCGAAGTCTTTACCTGCACCAAATACATTTAACAGGACAATATCCCGTACCAGTCCCAATACACGGGACAACATAGTCATTGCACTGACAATGACTGTCGAACGCCAAAGCGCCATCGGTATTTCTCACTTTTGAAAGTGCGCCTATTGTAATGAAACTCGTCAAGGAATTTCATTGGTTTATTAAACGCAGTATGTATTGTTTATTTGTTTTTAAAATGATGCAGCTGTTGACGAAAAGTGTTCCACTCAAAAAATGGACCTGGATCAGTTTTACGTCCCGGTGCAATATCTGAGTGTCCGGCGATATGTTGTTGAATTTTAGGATAAGCCTGTTGTAAACACGCCACGACCTCGGTCAGCACGGCATACTGTGCAGCTTCAAAAGGTAAATCATCACTTCCTTCGAGTTCGATGCCTATCGAATAATCATTGCATTCTTTTTGTGCTAAATAGGTTGAGCGACCTGCATGCCAAGCTCGATCATTAAAATTGACAAACTGTAGAACTTCGCCTGTGCGCAGGATCAATAAATGTGTCGATACTTGCATCCCTTCAATAGTTTGAAAATAAGGATGTTTCGACCAATCCAACTGATTTTGGAAAAATTGTTCGATATAACCACCGCCGAACTGAGAAGGTGGCAAACTAATATTATGAATGACGACAAGCTGAATTTCGGTATCTTCAGGACGCTGGTTAAAATTCGGTGATGGAATTTGACGCGCACCTAGCAATTGCCCATCCTGCACCTGAAATGTTGTTGCTTGTGACATAAAAAAATCCTGTGTCTAAGCCGGCCTGCAATGCTGCAGATCAAAACGCCGAGCCCTACTTGAAAGGTTTAATGCTAAAACTTTCACATTGAAATCTCAATTCAAGTCTGTGAAAGGAGTTAAAAATCGCTCATTTTTCATGAACAATGCTAATATAGCGCGCACATTTTCTCGGGTTAAAAAGATACGGAATTTCTTATGAGCATATCGCAATCTTTGCTTGAACAATCTATCCAAATCAATATTCAACACGCACTACAAGAAGATATTGGCGAAGGCGATATCACAGCCCTGTTAACTCCAGAAGATGAACAAGCGACCGCAACAATTATTAGTCGTGAAGATATGGTGCTAGCAGGGCAACCGTGGGTCAATGCGCTCATTCAAACTTTTGATGCAAGTGTACAAGTCACATGGTTAAAAAATGATGGGGAACGTGTCTCAGCAGGTGAGGCTTTCTTAAAATTAGCAGGTTCTGCGCGTAGTTTACTCACGGTTGAGCGTCCAGCCTTAAATTTTATACAAACATTATCTGCAGTAGCGACTAAAACTGCTGCCTATGTCCAGCAGCTTGAAGGTTTGAATACTCGTTTACTCGATACCCGTAAAACCTTACCAGGCCTACGTATTGCACAAAAATATGCAGTTGCTGTCGGAGGTGGTCAAAACCATCGCTTAGGTTTATTTGATGCGTTTTTAATTAAAGAAAATCACATCATGGCAGCAAGTGGCATTAGCCAAGCTATTGCTAAAGCGCATACCATTGCTCCGGGTAAACCCGTTGAAGTGGAAGTAGAAACTTGGGACGAACTCAACCAAGCGTTGGAAGCAGGTGCGGATATTGTGATGTTGGATAACTTTAGTCAGCAACAAATGATTGATGCCGTCAAACATGTGAATGGTCGCTGCAAACTTGAAGCCTCAGGCAATATCACTATTGCAAATTTACGTGAAGTGGCAACGACAGGGGTCGATTATATTTCGATGGGTGTGCTTACCAAAGATGTCACAGCGATTGATTTATCAATGCGCTTTAATGCCTAAGCTTTAGACATACTCTAAACGTAAATAAAGGGTGCTGTTGCACCCTTTTTGATGCTTACTAGCATGACTTAATCATCATCTTGCTGTTGTTTAACTCATTCAGTTTCATGTTCAGAATCCTTTTCATGCGCCAAATCGTCTTCATGCTGCTCGCGCTCATCTTGATCATCGTCCTGATCTTTTGAGTTTTCACTTTGTTCAGAAAAACGACCACCTTCTCGCTCTTGACCCTGATTCCCCAAAAAATCACAACCACTGATCAAAAATACGCTGAATAAAGAAAAATACATCATCCAATTTTTCATTTTTAGTCCTTCAAAGCATTCTGATCCTATTAATTTGGGTCAAAGACACGCTACTGAATAGCCGATTCTTGTTGGATTTTCTATATTCAGCGCATAAAAAAACGCATCCGAAGATGCGCTCTTTATTCAGTTTAAACTGAATCAAACAACTTACCAGCCTAAAGCTTCTTGTTGTTTTTTGATCAATTCTTGAATGCCTTTTTCAGCCAATTCAAGCATTTCATTACACTGTGCACGCGTAAATGGTTTGTCTTCAGCTGTGCCTTGAAGTTCAATGAACTCACCTGCTTGTGTCATGACCACATTTAAGTCAGTTTGGCAGTTTGAATCTTCTTCATAGCAAAGATCAAGTAAAGCTTCGTCTTGATACATACCTACAGAAACAGCTGCAACTAAGCCTTTAAGCGGATCTTGTTTGATTTTTTTATTTTCAAGCAAGACATTCATTGCATCGACCAAGGCAACTGCTGCACCTGTAATTGATGCTGTACGTGTACCGCCATCTGCCTGAATCACATCACAGTCGATGCTGATGGTATTTTCACCCAATTTTTTCAAATCGACCATCGCACGTAAGCTACGACCAATCAGACGTTGAATTTCTTGAGTACGACCGCTTTGTTTACCACGTGCCGCTTCACGGTCAGTACGTGTATGTGTTGAACGAGGTAACATACCATATTCAGCAGTCACCCAACCCTGACCTTTACCTTTAAGGAAACGCGGTACTGAGTTGTCGACACTTGCAGTACAAAGAACTTTTGTATGACCAAATTCAACCAATACAGAACCTTCCGCATAACGTGTGTAGTTACGGGTAATTTTTACTTCACGTAATTGATCTAATGCTCGTTGGTCGATACGCATGATGAGTCCTTAATCTGACAAAATTGATTGCGGTACATTATAACAGAAGGTACAGCCAGATTCGGGACGCATTCGTGTGCATTTACAAAATCCATTCAACCAAGTTTTGATAGGACCGTCGTACGTCATCAGGAAATTTGTTAGACTGAAGCCACGCAATATTCAGGACGAATTGCATGTCGATACGGGAAGAACGTAAGCAACAAAGTCGTAAAGCTATCCTTGATGCAGCGCTTGCATTGAGTACCACAGGCCGTTCTTTTAGCAGTCTGAGCTTACGCGAAATTTCCCGTCATGTTGGCTTGGTCCCCGCTGCATTTTATCGCCATTTTCAAGACATGGACGAACTCGGTTTGGAACTAGTCGACCAAATGGCCCTGCACCTTCGGAATGTCCTCAATCAACTGAGTCAGCAATGCTTTCAAGCACCAGATGCACGCACACGACAAAGTCTGGATTATTTATTTCATGCCGTTGAGCAATTTCCTGAGGCATGGATGTTTCTTATTGCTGAACGTTGGGGTGGTTCAGCATTCTTAAGACAAGCCATTACTCGTGAGTTTAATTTTCTCAGTACCGATTTGGCCCATGCACTGGCTCAAGTTGAAGCGACTCAACATATTCAATCCGAACAAGACCTCAAAGTATTGGGACAAATTTTGTTTGAATTGGCCTTAAGTTGGGCAATGCAGTGGATTGACTTACATCGACATATTGACCTTCCACAACGTACTGATGCGCTACAACAATTTCGCCGCCAAGCTCAGACTCAAGTTCAGCTCTTATTTCGTGGCATCTTACATTGGGATCGATCTTTGGCTCAAATCTCTGATCCACAAAATTTATCGCCATAAAAAAGCCGCATCTTGTGCGGCTTTTTTATGACATCTGTTATTTCGCTTTGCGTTCTTTATCAACAAGGAATTTCACGATTTCAACGGTACGTGCATCTTCACCTTGTACGATGTATTTACCATTGACGGTAATCGCAGGCACGCCGCTCAATTGATATTGAGCCGCTAAGTTTTTCGCTTGAGCAATTTTTGAAGACACAGCAAATGATTTAAATGTGCTGTTAAATTTCGCTTCAGGAACACCATAACGGGTGTAGAACTTAGCAAATGCGCCTTGTTCTAAGATATTTTTTTGACCCACATGAATGTCATGGAACAATTGTAAATGTGCTTTTTGACGAACACCCAGTGCTTCCGATGCATAGTAAGCACGCGCGCCTTGTTCCCAAAGTGGATTCATTGCTGCAGGTGTACGGACAAAACGTACATCTTTAGGCAATTGCTTTAACCACGTTTGCATATGCGGTTCTAATGTAAAACAATGTGGGCAGCCATACCAAAAGAACTCACGGACTTCGATTTTACCCGGACGTTCGACTTTAATCGGTTTTGGAATAACCGTGTAATCAGTCCCCGCGACAAATTGTGCTGCCATCGCACTGCCGGAAAAAGCCAAAATAGCTGTTGTAATCGTGCCTAAAAGGAATTTTTTCATTGAACTTATCGTCCTCAAAATCATTATGATTAGTTTATGGCAACACTATAAATCAAATCTGTCGATTTCGTTTTCATTCTGTGAACTTTTTTAAGGCTTTTATCGCTTTTTTTTCAGGACGCGCTACACTAACTCCCATAAACTTTTTTCTAAAATATAAAGACTTGATTGAGGTGCAACCGATGTCGCAATTGAATGTTGATCCACAAGAAATTGCCAAATTTGAAGCTTTTGCAGCCATATGGTGGGATCAGCATTCTGAGTTCCGCCCTTTGCACATGATTAATCCCCTGCGTTTGAACTGGATTGATGAGCATTCAAATGGTATCACTGGCAAGAAAGTATTAGATGTGGGCTGTGGCGGCGGTATTTTAGCTGAAAGCATGGCACGTCGCGGTGCGCAAGTATTGGGTATCGACATGGGCGAAGCGCCGTTGAATGTTGCACGCTTACATGCCGAACAAGAAAATGTACAAAATATTGAATATCGCCAAGTACCTGTAGAGCAATTGGCAGAAGAGCAAGCAGGTCAATATGACGTCGTCACCTGTATGGAAATGCTCGAACATGTACCTGATCCAGCATCAATTATTTTAGCGTGTCAAAAACTGGTAAAACCGGGTGGTCATGTATTCTTCTCGACCATTAACCGTAATCCTAAAGCCTATTTGTTTGCGATTATTGGAGCGGAATATGTTTTACGCATGTTGGCGAAAGGCACTCATGATTATTCAAAGTTTATTAAACCTTCAGAATTAGCTCATGATATTCGTCAAGCCGAGTTAAAACTCAAAGATATGACAGGTTTACATTATAACCCGATCACCAAACGCTATTGGCTCGCACCAAATGTGGATGTGAACTACATGGTTCATACGGTGAAAGAAGCCTAATGAAAGCTGTACTCTTTGATCTTGACGGTACACTGATTGACACCGCGGCTGATTTTATTCGTATTATTCAAGACATGTGCCGTGACAAAGGCATTGCGGTGGTCAGTGCAGAAGACATTCGTGTACAAGTATCTGAAGGCGCGCGTGCGATGGTCAAACTGGTCTATCCAGAGTTAGACGTTGAAGATCCTGTCTTTCTGGCACATCGTCAACGCTTTCTAGATCTGTATGGTGCTGATATTGCAGTTGATACCGATCTGTTTGAAGGCATGTATCCACTACTCGCAGAGTTAGAACAACATCAAATTCCGTGGGGCATTGTCACCAATAAGCCGCGTTCACTCAGTGAAGCGTTGCTCAAAGCGTTGAATTTGACTGAGCGCTGCTCGGTATTGGTTTGCCCAGACGATGTCAGTAAAACCAAGCCAGACCCAGAGCCGATGTATTTAGCAGCCAAGCACATTCATCTAGATGCTCAAGACTGTATCTATGTCGGTGATCATCCACGTGATATCGATGCCGGTCGTAATGCGCAGATGTACACAATTCTAGCGGCTTATGGCTATTTACCTTTACAACACAAAGATGACTTAACAGCTTGGCATGCAGATTGTATAGTGAAGACTGTTGCTGAATTGCATGAAGTCATTCATGATTTGGTCATCAAACCGAAAACGCTCAACACAGCGACTTTATAACGATAGAACACAACACAATAAAACGAGGAGGTACGGATGAAATATTCAGAATATCAACCTCGCCCCGATCTGCTTAAAGATCGCATTATCCTGATTACAGGTGCGGGCGATGGTATTGGCCGTGCGGCTGCCCTCAGTTATGCCTTACATGGCGCAACCGTGGTCTTACATGGACGCACACTGAATAAACTAGAAGTGATTTACGATGAAATTGAAGGCTTGGGTGCCCCCCAACCGGCGATTTTACCGCTACAACTGTCTAGTGCCTCTCCTCGTGATTATGAGCTATTGGTCGACACCTTAGAAAAGCAATTTGGTCGCCTAGACGGCATTTTGCATAATGCCGGGATTTTGGGTGAGCGAACTGAACTAGAACATTATCCTGTGGATGTTTGGGATGATGTTATGGCGGTGAACCTTCGTGCGCCTTTTGTACTGACTCAAGAGCTAATGCCATTACTGCAAAAATCTGAGCATGCCTCAGTGGTCTTTGCCAGTTCGGGTGTGGGACGTGAAGCCCGTGAACGTTGGGGCGCGTACTCGGTCTCAAAAATTGCCATTGAAGCCGTGAGTACATTGTTCGCCAAAGAAAATGAACACCCCAATATTCGTTTTAACTGCATTAATCCCGGTGCGACACGTACTGCCATGCGTGCAAAGGCGTATCCAGACGAAGATCCAAAAACTTTGCCTACGCCTGAAAGTATCATGCCTGCGTATTTATATTTGATGGGTGATGACAGCTTGCATTTAACCGGTGCCAGCATAGATGCTCAAGATGAATAAGCTGAAAGCCAATTTAAAAAAGGAAGCGCGAGCTTCTTTTTTTATGTATTGAATGCCTACAAGACATCATTAACCGACTGATTTCGCGGTGTCCACGCGAAAGTCGACTTGAGTTTTTAGCAAATTTGCCGATACTTGGGGCATTCTTTAAAAACATTGGATTGATACATGTCTGACTTTAGCAATATTACAGTGACTCCAACTGAGGATGGCATGGTTAACCTACTGGTCGATGGTCAACCAATTTCAGCAAAATATGGAATGAAATTCGACCCGAGTATCGTGGATGATTTAAAAGGCTTAGACGTCGGTCAAAATGCAAAATTATTTGAACAATTTATTTTTTCACATACTGACTTAAACTTTGAGCATGCCTATTTCTATGTCACTTGCATTCAAAAGCAAGAAGCAGGCTTTCAAGTGATCACTAACTTTGTTTATCGCATCATTGCGCAAGATCAAGCACCGTTTGAGCATGTGATTACCAAACAAGGTGCAGCAATGACACCTGAAGATATTAATGAATTTATTCAAGCTCATATTCAAAAATCATTAACGGATTATACCGACCTGAAATACGCATACTAATTACGTTCCAAGTGACACATTTAGAACTAAAAAGGGCCATTTGATGCCCTTTTTTTAAACTCTTAGATTAGCATTTGAAATTCAACAAGCTTTGATCAATAGACAGCTTCATTACCCAACCTGCCATTGATCGTATTTTTAAATTATTTTTATAATAATATTCGGTTTTTCAAATTAAATATAAAAGCATAGACTGCTTGCCATGACATAGACCGACGGCAAGGAGACCCAAATGGCTGATCAAACACGCAAAATTGAAACCATTCGTTCAATTGAAACCTTACAACTGACTGAAAATTTGATCTCTGCAATGGACGATGCCGAGCAAGCTGAATATGTGGCTCAAGCAATTTATTCACTCCAATGCCTAAACGAGCAGTGGTACTAAAACCCGAAGTTACTCAACATTTTCAGTCTTTCATCTCTCCCCTCATTTGCCTGTCAAGACTTGATGGGCTGTTTTGATCGTGCTTACAATAGACCTCAAATTTAATCAAAGCTGAATTGCAAGGATAAAAAGCGCGCATTATCGGACCATCTCTTCCAAGATGGAAAGATTGTTCTCAGCGCGAAATTTATCGCCTAATATCCGCAATCTCTTCGTTTTATTTAAAGAAATATTCATCTTTCTTCACAGTTTCTCTGCATTTAATGCGTACAGTAGTGATATTGAAGATAAATTACTCATGAGGGTTGAACATGAAAAAGATTTTGCCAATTTTGGCTATTTCTTTCAGTGCTTTAATAGCAAGCAGCATCACGTCTGCAGCGCCTCACTTCAAGAACGATGAACGTGGCTTTGATGGCCCACGCGGCAATGCATATGGTCAAATGAAAAAAGATCGTGATTACCGTGGTTATCAGGACGATGACGATCTTGAAGATCGACGCCGTATGCGTGAACAACGTGGAGTCAAACGTTTGCAACAACATAAATGGCAAACGGGCTATGTGATGCCACAGCATTATCGTGGTAATGGTTATAAAGTCGATTATAAAGACCATAACTTACCTAAACCATCGCGTAATCAGCAATGGTATAAAATCAATAATGACTACATATTGGTCAACTCAGATAGTAACAGTATTCTGAAAATTTTAGGTATGTAAGCCGTTTTGAATTTAATTTCGCCATATTTTAAAGCCCAGATCAACTCTGGGCTTTTTTTATGAGGTTTTTTTAATGTTTAACCGCAAAAGCTGATGCTGCCTAGCGTTCAGATCATTTACACACCTTCAAATTTCCTCCATACATTTCACAATTCAACTATATTGCCCCCACGCTTTCTCTGAACTTTCTCGCTAATTTTGAATCATCGAAAAACAGATTAGAAATGTATAGAGGTGTCCCATGAACAAAATCGTATCGAGTTTAGTTCTTTCCGTATCGGCTTTGATGGCAACAACAGCAGCCATTGCTGCGCCAGACCATCGTCAAGATGACCGCCGTTACCATCCGTCATACCAACATCAAGACAACCGTTGGGACAAAGATCACCGTCCGAGCAATTGGAATAACAACAACCGTTATGACAAT
This sequence comes from Acinetobacter sp. YH12126, assembly GCF_013418745.1. Taxonomy (NCBI): domain Bacteria; kingdom Pseudomonadati; phylum Pseudomonadota; class Gammaproteobacteria; order Moraxellales; family Moraxellaceae; genus Acinetobacter; species Acinetobacter sp. YH12126. Next base: position 439,830 of record NZ_VPBM01000002.1, read on the forward strand.
AATCGCTACGACCGTAATGACTTTCGTCGTGTAAATCCAAGCCGCGATTGGCGTGTTGGTCAAAGCTTTCCTCGTTATTTCGATTCAAGCCGCTACAAAGTGAGTGATCGTGAAGCGCGCCGCTTACCGAACACCGGTCGTTATCAACAATGGTACAAAATCAATGGTGACTACGTGCTAGTCAATGATCGTACCGATCGCATCATTCGCATTAAGAATGGCTAATCATTCGACGATCTCTTAAATCCCTTTCCCAACACCTGAACACTGTTCAGGTGTTTTTTTATATTTGCTTTCCGCTGTCATATGTTTTTGTTTAGAATCATCCATACCAGAGCGAATAAACAGGCATAGGCATGCAAACGAATATCACTGAACCATCTTCCAGCACAACCTTACAGTATGTGCATTGGTTCCGTCATTCTGCACCCTATATTAATGCGCATCGCAACAAAACCTTTGTCATCATGTTTGATGGTGAAGCGCTGCAACATGAAAATTTTCAACATATTATTCACGATATTGCCTTATTACACTCGCTTGGTATTCGTCTAATTTTGGTGCATGGTGCCCGTCCGCAAATCAATCATAATTTACAAAGCAGCGGCATCCAGACACCATTTCATCATCATCGTCGCATCACCACTCGCGAATCTTTACCTGCTGTGATGAATGCTATTGGCTCCATTCGTCTGCAAATTGAAGCCCTCCTATCTATGGGTTTAGCCAACTCACCGATGTACGGCGCGCGTATTGATGTGGTCTCAGGTAATTTAGTCACGGCAAAACCGTATGGCATTCGTGACGGTATCGATTTTCAACTGTCTGGTGAAGTTCGTTCCGTCGATATCGATGCAATTCAACGTCATTTAGAGAGCCAAAACATTGTGGTGCTTGGGCCGACAGGTTATTCCACTACAGGTGAAGTGTTTAATTTATTGGCTGAAGAAGTTGCGACCAAAACCGCGATCAGTTTAAAAGCGGATAAGTTAATTTTCTTGGGCAAACAACACGGTTTGCACAATGAACATGGGCAGCTACAACGCGAAATTACACCTCATCAACTTGATCAGCATATTTTGCAATATCAAGATTCTAATCCCGATATTGCCCTGCATTTAAGCGTTGCTAAAGATGCCTCGTTACAAGGCGTACACCGTGTTCATCTTATTTCATATGCCTATGATGGCGCATTGATCGAAGAATTGTTCACACGTGACGGTTCTGGCACCATGATCACCGATGCGCATTATGAAGAAGTGCGTACTGCCGATATTCAAGATGTGGGTGGCTTAATCAATCTCTTACGCCCTCTCGAACAAGAAGGTATCTTGGTTTATCGCTCACGCGAGCGTTTGGAAAATGAAATTGGACAATTTGCAGTGATTGAACGTGACGGTACGATTTTGGCTTGTGCTGCGTTGTACCCGATTCCTGTCACAGGGGATGAAAAACGTTCTGCTGAAATCGCGTGTGTGGCTGTGCATCCGGGGTATCGAAAATCAAATCGTGGTAGCCAAATTTTGCATTATTTAGAAGAAAAAGCGCGAGATTTAGGTATTGAACAATTGTTTATTTTGACCACACGGACAGCGCATTGGTTCCTTGAACAAGGTTTTGAACAAGTCAGTGTCGATGACTTACCGAATGCCCGTCAGGCCTTATATAACTACCAAAGAAACTCATTGGTTTGTAAAAAGTCACTTTAAAGTGGCTTTTTTTATGCGCTGAATAGCATTATTTTGCATAAGGTTATGCCGAATCCCTTGGCTATCCCCTCAAATCACTTTGCAAGCCATAGAATAACCATATCTACCATTTAAATAACCCAAATAAATAAAATAATTTCAATAACTTAAAATAATACTTCGACACATTATATGTTTTTCTAAAATCATAATTTCTCATAAGTTTTGCTGATATTTATTTATCTTTTTTCCTGATTTTAAATTTAAGTTTTCTTATTTTTTTCGAAAAAGAAAACTCTTTAGCTTATGTGTTCATAAATCAACAGTTCTGCAAATTTAGACCTTTATAGGAGCAACACATGCGTACGCACAAAGCAAAACTTTGGACAAAAACACTTGTACTGTCTACAGCTGTTGTGGGTGCCATGATGATGTCGGGCTGTGGCAAAAAAGAGGCTGAAGAAAATGTCACCTTAAATATCGGCTTCCAAAAATATGGCTTATTGCCAATTTTAAAAGAACGCGGAACCTTAGAAACAGCCTTAAAAAGCCAAGGTGTAAATATCAAATGGGTGGAATTTCCTGCGGGTCCACAGCTGCTTGAAGGTCTCAATGTGGGCAGTGTTTCATTTGGTGAAGTCGGTGAAGCACCACCTATCTTTGCTCAAGCTGCTCAAACCGATTTGGTTTACATTGCCAACCAACCTGCTGTTCCAAAAGCAGAAGCATTAATTGTGCAAAAAGATTCGGCTATTCACAGTATTCAGGACTTAAAAGGTAAACGTGTGGCCTTAAACAAAGGCTCAAACGTGCATTACCTGTTGCTCAAGTTGTTGGAAGCTAATCAGCTTAAATTTAGCGACATCAATGTCGTGTATTTACCGCCTGCCGATGCACGTGCTGCTTTTGAAAAAGGTGCCGTTGATGCATGGGTAATTTGGGACCCGTTCCTTTCCGCCGCTGAGCATCAACTTAATGCTCGCACCATTGCCAATGGCGAAAACTTGGTGAAGAACTACCAGTTCTATTTGGCCGATCGCAAATTTGCTCAGGAAAATCCAAAAGTCCTGCAAGCTGTGGTGAATGAGTTGAATTTGACCACGCAATGGGTCTCAAAAAATCAAGATGAAGCGGCCAAGTTACTCGAAGGCAAAACCGGCTTAGGTCTAGATGTACTTAAAACATCAATTTCTCGCTTAGGCAATCAAGTGACGCCGATTACTGCACAAGTGGCGCAGGAGCAGCAGCAAGTCGCTGATGCGTTTTATAACGAAAAATTAATTCCAAATAAATTAAATATTGAGTCGGCCATTATTAAATAAGCCGACTACAGCATAAGGGCGATGCCATGCGTATTCTAAGAACATTTTCCATACTGACTTTAGCCACTTTGGGCCTTGGACTCAGTGCCTGCCAAAAACAAGAAACAGCACAGCAGGATGGTGAAAAACCAGCTGAAACAGCCGTAAAAACCTTGGTTATCGGTTTCCAAAAATCAGCCTTAAATTTACTGGTTGCCCGTGAACAAAAGCTCTTTGAACAACAATTTCCCGGCGCTCAGATTAAATGGAAGGAATTCCCTGCTGGCCCACAAATGTTAGAAGCCCTTGCCGTCGGTGCGGTGGATTATGGCTATGTCGGCAACACCCCGCCTATTTTTGCCCAAGCTGCCAATAAAGACCTGAATTATATTGGCTATGAAGTGGTGCCTGAACAGTCGCTTGCTGTCGTGATTCCAGCGGATAGCTCAATCAAAACCATTCAAGAATTACGTGGCAAACGCGTTGCTGTACAAAAAGGCTCGAGTGCACATGAGTTATTAGCCAAAACTTTAGAAAAAGCCGGTTTGACTTGGAATGACATTCAACCGATTTGGATTCCACCAGCAGATGCACGTGCCGCATTTGATAAAAAATCAATTGATGCATGGGCCATTTGGGACCCGTTTTTATCTGCAGCGGAGTTGGATGCTCAGGCTAAAGTGCTGATTCAATCTGGTGATTTTCCAAAGACCTATTCATTTTATGTGGCAAATCCAAAAGTCGTTCAAACGCACCCTGATGCCCCAGCTAAATTTTTAAAGGCCCTAGACGCTTCCGATCAGTGGATTGTGAAGAACCAAAATGTGGCTTTAGAGGTTTATCAAAACAGCACTGGGCTGCAAAAGAATATTGCTGCGCAAGCCTTTTCTCGCCGATCTAAACCATCTCCTGTGCGCTCGCTGACACCCGAGGTCATACAAGCACAGCAAAATATTGCGGACTTATTTAAACAAGTCCAACTGATTCCAAACAACATTCAAGTCCAAAAGCAAGTTTGGACACCTTCATCACATTGATACCCGAGCCATCAAAAATACAAGGAACTGAACATGAAAATTTTCTGGTTTATCCCTACCCACGGTGACAGTCGCTACTTAGGAACAAGTAAAGGTGCACGCCAAGTCGATCATGCCTACATGAAGCAAATTGCGGTAGCGGTGGATAATCTTGGCTATGAAGGCGTTCTGATTCCGACAGGTCGTTCATGTGAAGATCCATGGCTTACAGCTGCAAGCTTGATTGATGCCACTAAAAATCTAAAATTTCTAGTCGCTCTACGTCCGGGGGTGACAACGCCTGCACTGACTGCACGTATGGCAGCAACATTTGACCGTTTATCTGGCGGTCGAATCTTACTGAATTTAGTTACAGGCGGTGATGAGCAAGAACTCAAGGGTGATGGTGTCTATGAAGATCATGCGACGCGTTACCAAACTGCCGCGGAATACACCACGATTTGGCGTGAAATTTTAACCCGTTCACATACTGGTGAAAGCTATACCTTCCATGGCGAACGTCTGAGTGTGGACGACGCAAAATTACTTTATCCACCGGTACAAAAACCGTATCCACCACTATGGTTTGGCGGTTCTTCAGAGGCAGCTGTTGAACTGGCAACGGATCAAGTTGACACCTATTTAACTTGGGGTGAGCCACCTGCTGCGGTAAAAGAAAAAATTGCAGTGGTGCGTGAAAAAGCCAAAGCCAAAGGACGTGAACTGAATTATGGCATTCGTTTACATGTCATTGTGCGCGAAACCAATGAAGAGGCATGGAAAGCAGCTGAAGAGCTGATCCAATATGTCGACGATGCCACCATTGCAGCCGCGCAAGCCAAGTTCAAAACCATGGACTCTGTTGGTCAACGCCGTATGGCTGAACTGCACAACGGCGACCGTAGCAAATTAGAAGTATCGCCAAACTTATGGGCGGGTGTTGGCCTGGTTCGTGGTGGTGCAGGTACGGCACTCGTTGGTGATCCTGAAACGGTAGCCGCACGTATCCAAGAATATGCCGATCTAGGAATTAGCACCTTTATTTTCTCTGGTTACCCACACCTTGAAGAGTCTATTCGTTTTGCAGAATTGGTGTTCCCACTACTGCCATTGGAAACACGTCAGAAATTGGTTCAACCTAACTTAACAGGCCCATTTGGTGAGATCGTCGCGAACAACTACACCCCAGATGAAAATAAAAAAGCTGAAAAGATTCAGGAGCCGGCCTAATGTCCAAAACTGTTTCTGTTGAAACCTTCAAAGCACCGAAGGTTTCACGTGGAACACAACTCGGGCAGCGTTTGCTGCCTTGGTTGTTTCCTATTGCATTAATTATCGGGTGGCAAATTGCCTCTGTTACAGGGCTGTTAGAAAGTCGCATTTTGCCTGCGCCAAGTGCGGTGGTGGTGGCCTTTTGGAATTTACTGATCAGTGGTGAACTGTGGAAGCATGTTCAAATCAGTGCGGGTCGTGCTTTGGTTGGGCTTTTAGTCGGTGGTGGATTAGGTCTTTTTTTAGGGCTGCTGAATGGTTCATCCAAAACAGCATCGACGCTACTTGATACCACGCTGCAAATGATCCGTAACATTCCTGCTCTTGCCCTGATTCCCTTGGTGATTTTATGGTTTGGGATCGATGAATCGGCCAAGCTTTTTTTAGTTGCTATTGGCGTATTCTTTCCCATTTATATCAACACCTATCATGGTATTCGCTCTGTAGATCCTCAACTGATTGAAATGGGCAAAAGCTACGGTTTGAGTGGCTGGCAACTGTATAAAGAAATCATTCTGCCGGGAGCGATGCCGTCTATTTTAGTTGGTCTGCGTTTTTCACTCGGGCTCGTTTGGGTTCTGTTGATTGTGGCAGAAACCATTTCTGCACAAGCCGGCATCGGTTATATGACCATGAACGCACGCGAATTTCTACAAACCGATATCGTCTTGGTCGGGATTTTATTGTATGCCCTACTCGGTAAATTGGCCGATGTACTGGCTGTTGCCTTAGAAAAATATTTACTCCGTTGGCACTCGGGTTACCAAAAATAAGGAGCATGTGATGACCGATTTAAGCATAAGCCGTCATGCAGACGACTCAACCCAACCTCAGCGTTCTTCAGTCGAGGATATCAACCCCCATGCGGTGTTGGGCGCAGAGATCCTGATTGAACAACTACACAAATTTTATGGCGATGTTAAAGTCCTTGAAGACCTTGACCTACATATTCAACCCGGTGAATTCTTGGCGATTGTCGGTCGTAGTGGCTGTGGTAAAAGTACCCTGCTTCGCCTCATCGCCGACTTAGAAAAACCGAGTTATGGCGAAATTAAATTTAAGTCTGCACGTCATATTCGTGAAGGCATCACCAGTGATGATATTCGTGTGATGTTCCAAGACCCTCGCCTCCTGCCTTGGCGTAGCATTGAGAAAAATGTGCAACTCGGTTTAAGCAAAGACCAACATGCCAATGCCACAGCACTCCTCGAGAAAGTTGGTTTAAAAGACAAAGCAGGGCTTTGGCCAACACAGCTATCAGGGGGGCAACGTCAACGTACTGCACTGGCACGTGCTTTGTCACATAAACCACGCATTTTGCTGCTAGATGAACCACTGGGTGCGCTCGATGCCTTGACACGTTTAGATATGCAGAATTTGATTGAAAAACTCTGGACTGAACAAGGGTTTACCGCGATTTTGGTCACGCATGATGTAAGTGAAGCCGTGCAGTTGGCAGACCGTATAATCTTGCTCGATAAAGGCCATATTGCCAAAGAATTTCATGTCGATTTGGCCCGCCCACGAAAAAAAGGCATTGAATTTACTGAACTTGAACAACAAGTCTTACAAGCGGTGTTGGCCACTTAAGCTGTACTTGTGCAGGAAATCATCACTTAAACCGTGTGACTTCCTGTACTATTCAAGAACAATATCGCAACAAAACCATGTTTAGCATTGAGGGTAGATTTATCGCCTGTTGACAAATACATCACAAAAATTACGACAAATCATATAAATCCATGACTAAAAATAATGATTTATTTAAATTTCACCCTAAAATGATTATTTGAAATATTATGGCATTCGTCGTATTTATTTGACCGTTGAATAGAATAAACTGCCAAAATTCATAAAATTAAAAACGATGATTGTGCACAAATCTGTTGATTTGCCGTACAATTCAATATTCCCTTTTCATTTTCTTAAAAGAGCTAATGGAACAAAAAAAGAGTACCCAGAAACGCCACCAGTTGCTTAATGCAGCACTGGATGTCTTTTCCCTGTATGGCTTCAATGGCGCCAGCTTGGATGAGATCGCACAGATTGCAGAAATGCATAAATCGAATATTTTCTATTACTATGAAAATAAAGAAGCGCTTTATGTTGAAGTTCTGACAACGGTTCTACAAAAGTGGCTTGCTCCGCTACAAATGTTGGAAGCAGACCTTGAGCCTGAAGAAGCGATCACCAATTATCTATTGCAGAAAATTGAAGTATCTCGTACGCAACCGAAAGCCTCACGTTTGTTCGCACTTGAAGTCATTCAGGGCGCACCACACATTCTTGAAATTTTAAAAGGCCCACTAAAAAAATTAGTGAAACGCAAAGCCAAAGTCATCAGCAACTGGCAAGAGCAAGGTAAAATTTCAAAAGATATTGATCCAGAACTTTTAATTCTGAACATTTGGGCAATTACGCAAAACTATGCTGACTTTGCAACCCAAATGGAAATGGTCACTGGAAAAACCTTACGTAATCGCAGTATGCAACAACGGATTATTCAACATACCGTTCATATGATGCTTTACGGTGTAATTCCACGCCCAGAAAAGTAAATTGAATTGGGTCGAATTGGCATACGACCATAGCATTCTATGGTCGCCGACCGAAATTAGCTAAATGCCTTATTTGACTGTTTGATATAATTTCAATAATTTCTTTGCGCCGAATAATAAATTTTCTTCCCAATCCAGATGCGCTGTGTCATTCGCACCATCGGTAATATATTTTACCGATACAAAGCGAACACCCAGTTTTTTACATACTTTAGCGATTGCGTAGCCTTCCATATCGACAAGATTACACGGTACTTTCGGCAGCCCAGTTTCAAAGCTGTCGCCTGTACCACAAATTCCTTTAGGCAAATGGCTAAACATGCTCTCTGGCTGAATTTCAGCAGGATGATCGGTATCCATCGGCGTCACCCCCACATCAAAACCCAAAGGCGATACATCCATATCCCGTTGTACAAATTGAGCTACTTCAACCAAAGCATGTGCATCAAAATGTGAACTTCCCGCAGTGCCCAAATTCAGCAAAGTATGACATCCGGTTTTTTGAATCACATCAAAGGCTTTAAATGCGGCATTGACTTTACCAATACCACTGTAATGCACTTCAATGCCTGCAGCTTCAAACAAGCCTTTAGATTCACTCGGCAGTGCCATAATTAAAGCGATTTGCTGACGCATAGCGGTCTCCTCAAATTGATGCCTTCATATAGCATACATTTGCACGTGCGCAGAAAAAATCAGCTTCAAAAATCACATTGCTCAGAAAATAAATTCCTCACGCAGATTTGAATGCTATCAAATTTGAAATTGCATCGGCCGCTTGCCAATAAATGACGGTGCCAATTGTTGGTCATGACGTAAGGCATCTAAAATCTTCTCTAAGGCAATATGCGCCATATCCCCTCGTACACTATGCGAATGGGTCATTGGCATATGCTCGATCCCAGCTCTTCGCGCTGACAAAATTTTAATGTCTTGTTTGTTGACCACCCAAGTATAGGCACTCACAGCTGGCATCAATGCCTTAGACAACAATTTTGGAATCGGAAATTTATAACTGACACAGGTATAAACCCGTGACTCATACGGCCCCACAGGGCTAATCAGACTATTAAACACCATACCCGACGGCTCTCCCCAATGGTATTCCACCAAGGTAATATTCGGTGCGATAAAACTGTCGCGGTGGACTTGTTCAGCACCATGCGGATTGGTCAGCCATGGCATCATGCCAACATCTGCATCATGGTCATGATAGTCAACAACCACTTTGCGCGGCCCAACATCTATAGTGGCATCCACGGCTTTTCCCGACTCTGAACGAAACCAGCCTTCATGGACAAATATGGTATGGGTCACATCCATAATATTTTGTGCAACAGCGCCCATCTCGCCATCATAACTGCCGACCATGTAATAACTGACCCAGCCGGCTTGATCATAAAACGGTAATTTAAATATTTCTGGGCGTTCCTGTTTGGGCTTTTCACCGAGATAAATCCATACCACCCCATCTTGCTCACACACATCAAAACTACGCTGTTTAAATGGATGCGGTTTTTCTGGAAAAAACTGCCCATTGACACTGGGAATATGCGCCACATGGCCATCACCCTGATACGACCAACCATGATATGGACATGTCACGCAGCCATCAGTCATTTTACCCTGAGACAAAGGCACACCACGATGCACACATTGATCGAGCAATGCAGCGGCTGTTCCATCTTTTTGTCGGAACAGAACAATTTTTTTACCATACAGGGTGGCTGAAAAAGGTTGATCTTTTTTGAGTTCTTTAGAGGTACAAGCGACGTACCACTCTTCTAATAATCCTTTGGCATCATCCCAAAAACTGGTTTGATTACACATAATTCGATCCTTATTTTTATCTTTTTTGTTTTAATCCATATGCCTTGCTCTAGTTCCTATACTTCAAGCAAGTTTATATCTCGAAGCCAATTGATCTCTCGAAAATACGCGCAAATTTTATACATGAATGTTTTGCTTGGATAGCAAAATAACGTAACTGCATCACACGCTTGCAGAAGCTCTATATTTGTTTGCTGAAATCCGTCAAAGCCAACGCGCAATAGTTTTCTTCAACGGATTTACATTCACCCGACATCATTTAAGATGCGCGCTGAGCATCACAATACGCTTTTAAACACGGAGAAAAAAATAAGCTGCCGCGATAAAACCCTTGTATGGTTTTCAGCATCACCAATGTCCAAAGCGTACAGAGCAATACTGCAAAAAAAGTACCGAACTGTTCAATAGCGTGTAACTGCGTTTGTTCCGCCAAATGGATGACCGCCAAACTAAAAACGCCGAATGGAAACGTCATCGCCCACCACCCGAGATTAAAGGGTAAATCTCGTAAATGTTTTAGCGTGATGAGTATAGCGACTCCAAACCACCATACACCAAATCCAAGTAGAACAAGGGCTGCAAACACACCGCCTTGAAGTAACACCTGTCCTAAATCAACCAAATTTACTGCTGTCAAAATACGAGGGGCTTGCTCTCCCAAAAGTACCAGCGCTAACGCCCCTGTCCCAATCGGTCCTAAGGCCAACCAACTGCTGATTGCCATCTCCTTGCTTGGCAATTGATGTAAAGCCAGACGCAGCAACAAGATGCTTAAGATGGCAAAGGCTGGAAATACTGAGATTCCCCAAAGCAGATAACTCCCCAGCAAAATATGGACAGCATGGGCCTGTGCAGGTAAATGCGCCAACAATAAACCGCCTGAACTGGCAGCCACCTCGCAAGCCACTATCGGCAATAACCATACTGCGGTCATGCCTTGCAGCGCATGTTGCTGACGACTAAACATCAGAAAGGGAACACACCATGCAATCGCAATTGCCATCAACACATCGACATACCATAAATATTCAGCCCATGTGATGATGCTTACGCCCAAAAACTCAGTGTACAGCGTGGTGCCAAATTTCAATGCGCCATTGATCAGGGTTGCCAGTGCCATGGGGATTGCCCCAAGAAATAAACTCATCACCGGATGCTGGAAAATCTGCTTGGCTTCTTGTGGATACAAGATCCATCGGCTGAGATACATCCCACTAAACAATATGAACAACACGATGCTGATCTGCCACAACCCTGCTCCGATGGACCACATCCACTGCGGCGCCAACGCTATAAATGGTAAAATGAGGGCCACCACACCTGTGCCCATCACCGCCGTAAACCAGTTTGGGGTGAAATGACGAATCAAGTCTTGTTTATGCTGGAGTTGATAAAATGGCATTTTCATCGCATGATGCTCATCAAAATGGAATGTCTATAGTTTAAGCACACCATTAAATAAGAAAAATTGATTAATATTTATTTTTATAATTTATTTTACTGATAATAAATTCATCTCTGCATAAAAAAACTTGAGTAAAAACACAACAACAAGACGAACGCAGAAGATTATGGCAATATATAGCCCTCAAACATTTTCAACAATTGATTCGCCCATGAAGCTGCTCCGTCTGAATGCTTTAGCGCCCCACTTAGAACTCCCCAAAACTGCCGTGACCATTGGCAATTTTGATGGCGTACATTTGGGTCATCAAGCGATGGTCAGCCAGCTCAAAGACATAGCACAGCAACAAAACTTAAAAACAGCTGTGATGATTTTTGAGCCACAACCACTTGAATTCTTTAAAGCTTATGACGCTCCACCTCGAATCAGTTCACTACGTGAAAAAGTCGAATATTTAACTGAACTGGGCGTCGACTATATTGTGGTGGCGAAATTTGACAATGCCTTTCGTAATCTCAGCGCTGAAGAATTTGCCGATATTTTAAAAAATAAGCTCAATACACAAAGTTTAGTTTTGGGCGAAGATCACCACTTTGGCAAAAACCGTCAAGGCAATAGCGAATTTTTACGCCAATACGGCTTCCAAGTCACAGCCCTGCAAAATGTCGAAGTCGATGGCGAACGTGTCAGTTCAACACTGGTTCGTCAGACATTACAAGCAGGCGACCTTGCCCATGCCGCAAAGCTTTTAGGTCGTCCTTATAGCATCACAGGTCGTGTACAGTATGGTGATCAAATCGGTCGCACGATTAATTTTCCTACCATTAATGTGCGTTTAAACCGTCATAAACCTTGTTTAAATGGCATTTATGCAGTCGATGTCATTTGTGAAACCGAATCTTTAACAGATAAAGTAAAAAGCGAAAATGCTGACAAATTAGGGGTTGCAGGTTATGCACCCTCTGCCCTGTTTGGTGCAGGGCATGTTGGTACGCGTCCCGCGATTAAACAGGAACATCCTGAATGGCGATTAGAAGTACATTTTCCTGATGTTTCTGCTAATCTGTATGGCCTGTTAATGCGGGTGACGTTCTTGAACTTTTTACATGGCGAAAAGAACTACCCTTCGCTTGAAGCACTGAAAGCGGGAATTGATGATGACGTCGAAAAGCTCCTTGAGTTTCGAGGTCAGCACCCTCATTTCCCCTTTTAAACCCCGATTATTTATTGTAAAACGCGTCAGTCAACGGGCTGATAAATTTGGAAGACAACTTGCATGAGCGATAAGCAAACTCCTGAAAATGCAGTGGATTATAAAGCCACGCTAAACCTCCCAGGTACTGAATTTGCGATGAAAGCAAATCTCGCAGTACGTGAAGCGAAATGGTTAGAAGAGTGGTATGCCGACAACATTTATCAGCAGATTCGTGCATCGCGTATTGGCAAGAAAAAATATGTGCTTCATGACGGCCCTCCATACGCAAATGGTCAAATTCACTTAGGCCATGCGGTAAACAAAGTTTTAAAAGACATCATCATCAAAAGCCGTGTAATGGACGGTTTTGACGCACCGTATGTACCGGGCTGGGACTGTCACGGTCTTCCAATCGAACTGAAAGTTGAAGAAAAAGTCGGTAAAGTCAGCGTAAAAGTAGATGCATCAACTTTCCGTAAAGCGTGCCGTGAATATGCCTACACCCAAGTCGAATTACAGAAAAAAGACTTCGTGCGTATGGGCGTATTTGGTGATTGGGACAACCCTTACCTCACCATGAACTTCAAACAAGAAGCCGACATCGTTCGTTCGCTCGGTGAAATTGCCAAAGCAGGCCATATTGAGCCGGGTCTTAAACCAGTCAACTGGTGTTTGGACTGTGGTTCTGCCTTAGCTGAAGCTGAAGTGGAATACGAAGACAAAAAATCAGATGCGATTGACGTTGGTTTTAGCGTTGTTGATTTGGCTGATTTATCTGCACGCCTAGGTGTTACAGTTAGCGATTCTACAGATATCGTAATCTGGACAACCACGCCTTGGACTATGCCTGCCAACCAAGCGGTTGCTCTACATGCTGAACTTGAATACCAATTGGTGAAAGCAACTGGCGAAGACAAAGCAGCGCAAAACTTCATCCTTGCAAAATCATTGGTTGAATCTGCAACGCAGCGTTATGGTTTTAACGCAGTTGAAGTAATTGCTGAGTTTGCAGGTGCAAAACTTGAAAACCTAGTACTACAACATCCGTTAATTGCTGAACGCCAAGTACCAGTAATCTTAGGTGAGCACGTGACTGATGGTAGTGGTACAGGTGCTGTACATACCGCGCCAGGTCATGGTGTGGACGACTATAAAGTTGGCTTACAGTACAACCTGAAAGTTGACAATCCTGTCGGCGGCAACGGTGTATATTTACCAACTGCGCCAATTTTTGCAGGCGAACACATCTACAAAGCCAATCCAAAAATCATTGCTGCTTTAACCGAAGCAGGCAAACTTTGGGCACATGTGGTGATCAAACATAGCTATCCACATTGCTGGCGCCATAAAACACCGATTATCTTCCGTGCAACACCGCAATGGTTCATCAGCATGGATGCAAAAGGTTTACGCCAAGGTGCATTGAACGCGATTGAAAATGACATCAGCTTCGTACCGGATTGGGGTAAAAACCGTATCCAATCGATGATTGAAGGTCGTCCAGACTGGTGTATCTCACGTCAACGTACATGGGGCGTGCCAATTCCATTCTTCGTGCATAAAGACACCAACGAACTTCACCCGCGTACGCCTGAGCTGATCGAAAAAGTGGCGAAGCTGATTGAGCAAGAAGGTATTGACGGCTGGTATAACCGTGATGCGTCTGAGTTTATCGGTGTAGATGCAGAGCAATACAATGCAGTTCGTGACACTCTAGACGTTTGGTTTGACTCTGGAACAACACACTTTGCAGTACTCCGTGAACGTGAAGAATTGCAAGACCCTGCTGACTTGTACCTTGAAGGTTCTGACCAACATCGTGGCTGGTTCCAGTCTTCATTGTTGACGTCTATGGCGATTAATAACCGCGCACCTTACAAAGGCTTATTGACTCACGGCTTCGTTGTTGACGAAAAAGGCCGCAAAATGTCGAAGTCGATCGGTAACGTGATCACTCCACAAGACATCATCAAAGACATGGGTGCAGATGGTCTACGTTTCTGGATCGCCTCTGCAGACTACCGTTATGAAATGACTGCAGGTAAAGAAATCTTTAGCCGTGCATCAGATGGTTACCGCCGTATCCGTAACACATTGCGTTTCTTGTTGGCTAACTTGAATGGCTTCAAACCATCGACGGATGCGTTGCCTGTTGATCAATTGATCGCGCTTGATCAATACATCTTGCAACGTGCTGCGGAAGTACAGAAAACCATTCAGCAAGCCTATGAAGATATGAACTTCCATATCGTGACCAGCGCATTGACCAACTTCTGTATTAATGACTTGGGTGGTTTCTACCTCGACATCATCAAAGACCGTCAGTACACCACTAAGGCAGACTCAGCTGCGCGTCATTCTGCGCAAACTGCGTTGTATCACTTGGTTCAAGCCTTTGTCCGTTGGATGTCTCCAATCTTGAGCTTTACCGCACAAGAAGCTTGGCCGTTAATTCCAGAGCAATCTGAGAAATATGTATTTACTGCGGAGTGGTATGACATTCCTGTAGCCTCTACAGCAAATTTAGTGACTGAAGCTGAATGGCAAACCTTGATCACCGTTAAATCTGCAGTGAACAAGTTTATTGAAGCTGCACGTACTGCAAAAACTGTGGGTTCAAACTTGTCTGCTAAAGTTGAACTTTGGGCCAATGCTGAGCTGAAAGCTGTTTTAGACAAATTCGGTGAAGAACTGCGTTTTGTCCTCATCACTTCTCAAGTGATTGTCAATGAGTTTGATGCAGCGCAAGGTGAAGCCTCTGACCTTGATGGTTTAAATGTCAAAGTCTCTGCTGCTGACGGTGAAAAATGTGCACGCTGCTGGCATGTATTGCCAGATGTGAATACACATCACGAACATCCAGGTCTTTGTTCTCGTTGTATTATTAACCTTCCTACAGGTCAAGGCGAAGAGAGAAAATATGCCTAATCCACAAGAAAAAAAGGGCTTCTTTCAATTCTACCCACACAATTTAGTGTGGGTGGGCTTATCCATTGTTGCCATTATTTTGGATCAATGGACCAAATGGATTGCAAGTACACATCTGAACTACGCAGATCCTGTACCTGTCATGCCCTTTTTAAATTGGACATTACTACATAACTATGGCGCAGCCTTTAGTTTCTTGTCCGATGCCGGTGGATGGCAACGTTATTTCTTTACTTCACTCGCAGGACTTGTGTCTGTCATTTTTGTATTTTGGCTCATGCGTATGCCAAAAAACGTGAAAGTTTTACCACTTGCGATTGCCCTGATTTTAGGTGGCGCAATCGGCAACTTAATTGACCGTGTATCTTTAGGTTATGTGGTGGATTTCATTCACGTGTATTACAACAACAGCCACTTTCCTGCATTTAATATTGCAGACAGTGCCATTACTTTAGGCACGATTCTGCTTCTTATCGATACGTTTTTCTTAGAAAAACACCGAATTCAACGTGCGGAAGCGCAAAATGACTGATTTTATCAATCCTAACGAGGAAACTCGTATTGAAGAAGGCTCTAAAGTAGACCTTCACTTTTCTGTTGCTATTGAAAATGGCGTAGAAATTGACAATACCCGTAGCCGTGCTGAACCTGTCAGCCTTGTCATGGGTGATGGCAGCTTATTACCGGGTTTTGAGAAAGCTTTATTCGGTTTACGTGCAGGTGACCGCCGTACCGTGAGCCTTCCTCCTGAAGATGCTTTTGGTCCATGGAACCCAGAAAACGTACAAAAATTTGATACCGTCAAATTTGAGCAACGTCCTGTTGAAGGCCATATGATTGAGTTTGAAGATAAAGCCAAACAAAGTCTGTATGGAGTAATCAAAACCGTAGGTGAAGACATTACCGAAGTGGATTTCAACCACCCTCTAGCTGGTAAAAATATCACCTTTGAAGTTGAAATTTTCAAAGTGACCCCTGCCGGTCAACAAGGCGTGAAACTGATCTAAGTTTCAGCAAATAAAAAGCTCCTTCGGGAGCTTTTTTTATCACTATTTTTATAACTATCAATCGACTCGATACATTTTCTGTATATGCAACGGACCGTTTTCATATTAATTTAATGCAAGACTTTAAAACAAGACAGGAAATACGATGAAACTTCATATTATTGTCGGCAGTGTCCGCGAAGGCCGTACGGCAATTAAGATTGCCAACTGGCTACTTTCAGAAATCGAAAGCTATGACTACAGTACCGTAGAAACTGAAATTGTCGATTTAAAAGAATGGGATCTGCCTATTTTTGCAGGCGCACATCCACCATTAACCGGGATTTATGACCAACCCAAACAACAAGCATGGGCAGATAAAATCGCGCAAGGTGACGCATTTATTTTCATTAGCCCTGAATATAACCACGGCTACAGCCCTGCGCTCAAAAATGCATTGGATTACCTCGGTAAAGAATGGGCCGGAAAACCTGCGGCATACGTTAGCTATGGTGGCACCAATGGTTCACGTTCGATTGATCAAATTCGCCAAGTGGCAACCCAATTGGGCTTAATTGACAGTAATGCTGTGGTTGAAATTCGTGACATTTTCACGCGCAATCAAACAGATAAGTTCGAACCGAATGATTTTGACAACAAAGCGGTTAAGGGGATTTTCAAAAAATTACTGCAATATGTGAGTACTTAATTCTTGCCGTTCGCGTGATAGATGCCGCCTTTTGTAGGTTCAGGCTTAGATTATTTTCAGCAGATGGCAGCTATACGCCATGCATCATCCACGATAAAGTTAAAGCATACAGACACAGGAAGTTTCTAGAATAAAAAGAATGGAACATGCAGGAAGCGATTGATTTGACAGGAGTTGAATCTTAGCAATATACGAAAAAGCCCCAACAGGACGTTGGGGCTTTTTCATTTCGTTCTGTATGCTTAATCATAATGAAGCCCACCTAGGTAGGCTCCTTCTAATCATTGCGATATAGAATATTATCTTGCTTTCGACACATCCACAATTAATCGTGTTGCCAAATACAAACGCGGAATAATACTGTCTTTTAAAATATATTCTGCATTGCTTGAGTGAGCCCCATCTCCTGATAATCCCATTCCCTCAATTACAGCAGCTTTCGACTTTACTCCAGCAAAAGCAGCATCAGTACCGCCTCCTGTTGGAGTCAAAGAAACAGTCAATGGAATGTTTAACTCATTTTTATAGATGTCTTGCGCTTTTTCAGCCAACTTTTTAGAGGCATCATTTACAGCCAACGGTGGACGGCGGACTTCAAATTTCACACTGACTTGGCTATCTGATAACTTTTTATTTTTGATTTTCTCATTTAACGTTTTTTCCACGGCCTCAAAGTCTTGGACACGTAGTGCTCTGACATCCGCCTGTGCAGCAGCATGTTCTGGAATGACATTGCGTGTTTTACCCGCTTCCGCCACAGTCCAATTCAGCTTTAACCCAGTGTTAGGATCAGATAGATTTTGCATTTGTGCGATTTGGTGAGAGAGCTCAGTGAGTGCATTCACCCCTGCCTCAGGTTTCACACCGGCATGTGAAGATTTTCCTTTAATTTCTAAATAGGCTGCGCCAATGCCACTGGTTGCCAGACGTAAGTTACCATCTTTACCGCCCCCTTCAAAAGACAACACCACATCCTGATCTTGTGCTGTTTCTGTAATCAACTTACGTGAGGCAGGTGAGCTGATTTCCTCATCTGAATTCATCAAAACAGTGATCGTGCCATAGTCTTTATAATTCAATTTTTTAAGGGTATTCAAAACATGCAAAATTGCAGCTACCCCTTGTTTATCATCAATGATACCTAAGCCATAGACCTGATTACCGTCAATTTTAAACGGTTGGTTTTTAAGCATTCCCCGTTCATAAACCGTATCCATATGCGCGATCATCATGATTTTACTTTTACCTTGACCTTTCAATACCCCTTTAACTATTGGTCCCATTGTCTCAGGTGTATCGTCCATGCGATAAATATCTGTACTTTCGATCACACTCACTTCAGCACCGACATTCTTCAACTGATCTGCCACCACTTTGGCCATTTGATTCAGGCCTTCAAGATCCTTACTGCCGGATTCAATATTGACCAAGGTTTTCAAGGTCTCTAAATAACTTTGCTTTTGACTTTCCGCAACTTGCATAATCTCTTGTGGAGATGCTGCCCGACTTGCTGAAGCACTAAGCGCAATGACGCAGCCTAATGCGAGCTGAAGTTTTGATGTCGTCCGTTGTTGTGTAAGTGTTCTTAGCATCGATCTTATTCCCTGTATATTTTTCATTATGAATTTTTAATGTCTGATAAATTAATTCACCATTCAACCAATTAATCGCAAAAATATGTAACACCGCTGATGAAGATTTTAATCTCATCAAAACCAGCTTCCCGCTGTTTTAAAACAGGTTTAGATCGATTTGGGTCAATAGTTCTATCGGTCGATAGCCTTAATGCTGTGCAATACATTGACGCGACGGACAGAATGATAATTTAGGTGTTGTACGTTTTGGCTTACATCAGATGCGGATAATAGACACTATTCACGTTATTGGATTACTTTTATATTAAGGTCATACAGCGACAGGATGTCACTGAACATAAAACAACAATGATAAGACAATGAGCAGGAAGCTTAACGGTAGGACAGGAGTTATACCGCTAGAATGAATCCGAAAAAGCCCCGACAGGATGTCGGGGCTTTTTTCATTTCAAATGCTACATAAGAATAGCTCTAACATGAGCCACAACCAAACTCAGGGCAATGGCTCATTAGATCTCACCCAATCGGATACGATTACTTTTTAGAACTCTCCACAATTAAACGGGTCACCAAGTACAAACGCGGTACGATAGAATCTGTCAAAATATATTCAGCTTTATCTGAATGTAATCCATCACCTGACATGCCTAGTCCCTCAATGATCGCGGCTCTCGAACTAACCCCAGCAAAAGCGGCATCAGTACCACCACCCCAAGCGGTCGTTTCAACTTTCATCGGCAGCTTTAATTCGTTTGTGTAAATCTGCTGGGCTGTCGCGGCCAATTTTTTGGCTTGTGGACTGGCTTCTAAAGGTGGTCGACGGACTTCAAATTTGACCTCGACCTGACTTTCCGCCAATTTTTTGGTTTTGACTTTTTGCTTCAATGTTTTTTCCAACTCAGCAAAATCTTGTGGTTTTAAGGAACGAGCATCTGCCTGCGCTGTCGCATGGTCAGGAATCACATTTCGGGTTTTTCCAGCCGTCGCAACAGTCCAATTCAGCTTTAAACCCGTTTTCGGATTGGATAGATTTTCTAATTGTTGAATCTGAAAAGCCAGTTCTGTCAAGGCATTGACCCCTGCTTCAGGTTTTACCCCCGCATGCGAACCCCGCCCTTTAATATCTAAATAAGCCGCACCAATCCCACTAGTGGCTAACATCAAACTTCCCTCTAAACCACCGGTTTCAAAGGAGAGGACAACGTCCTGATTTTGAGCTGTATCCATAATCAATTGGCGCGAGCCGGGTGAACTGATTTCTTCATCTGAATTAATTAACACCGTAATGGTGCCGTAATCTTGGTACTTCAGCTGTTTCAGCATATCCAAGACATGAATCACTGCAGCAACACCTTGCTTGTCGTCCAAAATACCTAAACCATAGGCTTTATTACCATCTATACGAAACGGTTGACCTTGTAATTGGCCCTTTTGATACACCGTATCATTATGTGCCAACAACATAATGTTCGTTTTACCTTTGCCTTTCAGTACCGCTTTTACAATCGGCCCTGTCTGATCTGGCGCACCATCGAGTTTCATGATGTCTTTGGGCTGAATCACGTTCACCTCAGCCCCTGTGGCTTTTAATTGCTCTGCGACCACCTTAGCAATTTGATTCAAACCCTCAATATCTTTACTGCCGGATTCAATATTGACCAAGGTTTTCAAGGTCTCTAAATAACTTTGCTTTTGACTTTCCGCAATTTGCATAATCTCTTGTGGAGATGCTGCCCAACTTGCTGAAGCACTAAGCGCAATAACGCAGCCTAATGTGAGCTGAAGTTTTGATGTCGTCCGTTGTTGTGTAAGTATTCTTAGCATCGATCTTATTCCCTGTATATTTTTCATTATGAATTTTTAATGTCTGATAAATTAGTTCACCATTCAACCAATTAATCGCAAAAATATGTAACACCGCTGATGAAGACTTTAATCACATCAAAACCAGCTTCCTGCTGTTTTAAAAGCGGTTTAGATAATATGGATGCATAGATCTAACGGTCGATAGCCTTAATGCTGTGCAATACATTGACGCGACGGACAGAATGATAATTTAGGTGTTGTACGTTTTGGCTTACATCAGATGCGGATAATAGACACTATTCACGTTATTGGATTACTTTTATATTAAGGTCATACAGCGACAGGATGTCACTGAACATAAAACAACAATGATAAGACAATGAGCAGGAAGCTTAACGGTAGGACAGGAGTTATACCGCTAGAATGAATCCGAAAAAGCCCCGACAGGATGTCGGGGCTTTTTCGTTTAGGCTTCATGAAAGCAACAATCCATGTATTTGCACAGACTAAACATCCACCTGAAAACCTAAATCAACATCACAGGCGGCTTGACCACCTCGAATCCCCCAATTTTCTAGAGGGCTTTCACGTAAGGTAATGATGATATGGTCTGCTGGAATACCAAATTCCACCAAATTTTGCACCAGTAATTGATATAACTTACGCTTGGTTGCTAAGGTTCGTCCCGCAAAACAATCAATGGTGATATGCGTAAAGCGCTCAGGCTGCGTCAAATGATCAAACACCTGAAACCGATGTGGCGCATGCACTTGCAAACGTATATTGCGGTCATATCGAGGCAATTGAAAACTCTGTTGTATGGCGTCAAAGACAGCATTTATCAGCTGTTGCTCTTGTTCTATGCTGTATTGCATCCGTATATCGATTTGTGTTGCAGGCATGCGCGAAACTCATTGTTGTTATTTAGATCACTACACTAGCAGGATTTAGCGACGTTCTGCTGTAGGCATTTACCTACAGCACTTGCAGTATTTACGCCTGTAGCCTCAACAGCAACGCGCCTATAGTAAGAACATACAGAGACAGGATGTCTTGCAATAAAAATAAATAATGCACATGCAGCAGGAACGCTGATCGGTATGACAGGAGTCATATCTTTAGAATGAATCTAAAAAGCCCTCGATAGGATGTCGAGGGCTTTTTTCATGTCGTCATTCATTCAACGATCGCGCTCTATTCGTCGAAAAATCGCAATTTATCAACAATACTTACATCGCAACAGTAAAACTGTACTTATAATCGGCAGAGAATTTAGACAGAATAACGGCTGCGAGTTCAGCAGCTCGAACTGTCAGCGCTTAGGGATTAGGCGACAACAATAAAAATTGAATTAAAAAATTAGAGAATGACCTATGCAATTGCAACAGCAACAACTGAATAGTTTTACCCGCATTTTTCATGCCGCTCCAGAACACAATAGCCCGCAAGATCTTGCACAATATATTGGCGCGCATCGACAAGAGCTTTTACAACAAATCCATGAAAATGGCATCTTACTGTTTCGTGGTTTTAACATCGAGCAACCCGAACAATTTAACCAACTGATTGAACAATATTTCCAGTTTACCCCATGGAATGCATTTAACCCCAATATGCCCAGCTGGGTTGCATCATGGATGCGAAAATACAGCGAGAAATTGCTCGGCGCAGGTGACTACCGTCGTTATATCGACCGCAACACAGTGCAATTGGGTCCAGTCGAAAACTCGGTACAAGGCCCGCATGTTGAAGGTGGCGTGCGCTCAGAACGCTCGCGTTATATCGCCTTATTCTGTCAGGAACCTTCGACGTATTTGGCAGAAACTGGGTTCAATAACTTAGAGCAAATTTGGGAGAATTTTCCGAAATATCTACAAGAAAAATATCTCGGCGCATGGAACCATTTTTCTTATGTTTCGGCACGTGAGGTGGGACTATTTGACCGATTATTGCTGAAAAAGAGCCCGTTTAGTTTAGAGATTCGACAAGATAAAAAAGCCAAACTAACCTTGCAGCGTTCGCCACTGGTGATTCATCACCCCGATACAAAAAAGCATGTGATTCAGCCGTGGGCTTTTGCCAATAATACCAACCCATTTACCCATCAGGCCGCGAAAAATTGCTTTGAAAATCGAGGGGAGATTGAAATCGATTCAACGGCGGACGGCATGCAACTGACATGGGAAATTTACACGCTAGAAGGTCAACAAATTGAATGGAACGATGCCGAAAAGCAGCAATTTTTTGATGCGATGTATAAAGATGCTCTGCTTTTACAATGGCATAAAGGCGATGTTGCTATTGTGGATAATATTAAAATTGCGCATTGGCGGATGAATGGAGAACAGGGAAATCGTAAATTGATTCAAATTCAAGCCAATGCATTTAATGCCGATGAGCACTATGCGGCTTAGCTGACGTATTTAAAATTCGTGTAGGCCTGTATGTGAGAAGCCCCGTAGGGGCTTTTTTTTATTTTTTGAATTTTTTGTTTATTTTTTAGTCGATATTTCGGCTCAATTTTGAATAACCATGCCTTTTCTCCATCTTCAATGCCCCAAATACTGCCATCTTTGGCTTCAATGAGTCCACGGATACGCTGTGGCATGGCAATTCGTTGTGTTTCTTGGACAGGTTTAAGCTCTGTATCAACAATTACAATCGCTTGTGAAGATAAGCCACCAATCAGGGCCTTATTTTTCCACTGTGGGAAACGATCGCCCTGATAAAACATCAGACTGGATGGTGAAATCACAGGTGTCCAACTGATGAGCGGCGCTTCAAATTCAGGCCGTGTATGATGATCAGGAATCGGTTGATCATCATAATGATCGCCATTCGACACATGCGGATAGCCATAGTTTTTCGCACGCTGCACGAGATTTAACTCATCACCGCCTTTCGGGCCCATCTCAGCCACCCAAAGCTGCTGTTTTGCATCAAATGCCATGCCTAAAGGGTTACGGTGCCCGAAGCTCCACACTTGCTTTGCAACCTCGCCTTGGGTCTGAAATGGATTATCTGCAGCAGGTGTTCCATCACTATTTAAGCGCAGCACTTTACCCAAATTTGACTGCAGATCTTGTGCAGGATCAAACTTCTGACGTTCGCCCGAACTCACCCATAATTTTCCATCTACGCCAAACTGCATTCGGTGTGAATAATGGCCTTGACCTTCTACTTTTGGAATTTGCCTCCAAATGATTTTTCGCTGTTTTAAACTTGGCACAGCTTCATTGAGGTTTAAAGTGGCTTTTTCGATGATAGCGCCATAACCACCCTGTCCTGTTTCTGCATAGCTCAGATATATCTGATGATTTTTTTCAAACTGCGGATCAAGTGCAATATCACCTAAGCCGCCTTGTCCGCCATAGGCAACTTTAGGAAGGTTTTTCACCTGTATTTTCTGCTGGTTTTGAGGATTAAAGATGATCAGTTGACCTTTTCTTTCAGTCAGCAATATACGGCCGTCTGAGAGCGGCTGGATGGCCCAAGGCTCATTAAATTGAGCGATTTTTTGTATTTTAAAGCGCTGTTCTTGCTGGACTTGTGCAGAATTTTGAGCTTGGCTTGGTGTTTGATCTTGTGCTTTAGATGTAGTGCTTCCTGCATGGCATGCGGCGATCATCAGGATGCCGACGATAAGGCTAGGCGTTCGAAAATATTGTAAGCATTGTTTCATTTACTGTTCCCTTCCCTTTTATAATCATTTGATTCTAATCAATTAATCAGATGATTTTTCTTTGCAAAGGTAACAGAATAATTTTGTACGTTTTGGCTTACATGACATGCAGAAAATTGCGGCTTTCCAAGTTTCTGAAACAGGCCTAATCTACAGTTATCAGGAGACAGGAAGTTTCCGAAACATAAAACAATAACAATAAGTTTCTGCATCAGGATGTGAGATATGACAAGGAGTTGTATCTAGAACACGAAATACGAAGAAAACCCCAACAGGATGTTGGGGTTTTCTTTTTCTAGCTGATTTTTAAAAGTTCGCTCTAATCTAGAACTTTCGCATAACATCTCTGTCAAAACTTCTTACAGTTTCCTGCGAAATTATTACATACCCAAATCTGTCAGCTTGTTAGCGTGGTAGACAATCCTCATTGCAAGGAGTCAATCATGACTTTAAAAGCTTTAGTGATAACGTCAAATGTCGGTGTTGAACATGACGAGCTGATCCAACCATTAAATTATTTAAATGAAAAGGGAATTGAAGCCATTCATGCCGCTATTAAGCATGCGGTTGTCCAAACAGTAAAAGCCGACAAAAAGGTCGAAGCTGAAGTTCAACCCAATGCCCAATTGAGCAGCGTAAATGCTGAAGACTATGATGTGTTAGTAATTCCAGGCGGAACTGTCAATGCAGATCATCTACGGATCGATGAAGATGCACTGCGACTTATTCAAAACTTTGCTGACCATCAAAAACCTATTGCTGCAATTTGTCATGGTCCTTGGGCGCTCATTAATGCTGAACGAATTCGTGATAAAACTCTGACGTCTTATAAAAGTATTCGTTTGGATTTGGAAAATGCGGGTGCACATTGGGTCGATGAGCAGGTGCACCGCTGTAATACGAGTGGTTGGGTGCTCATTACTTCTCGTTGTCCAGATGACTTGCCTGCGTTTAATCAAGCGATTCAGCAGGAGCTTGAGCAACAGCAACAGCAACAGCAACAGCAACAGCAACAGCAACAGCAACAGCAACAATAATACTAAAATGAAAATACCCGCATATTGCATGCGGGTGTTTTATGAATCAACATTATAAAATATATGGCTTACAAATTTTTTAAGTACGCCACAACATCGTCATGACCTGCCATCTCTGCAAGTTCTAAAGCGGTGTATTGGGTTTTGTGCTTTACGTCTGCACCTTTGCCTACCAATAGCTTCACTACGTCTAAATAGCCGTTTTCTGCGGCTGCATGCAGTGCGCTATAGCCTTCGTCATCGGCAGTGTTTACGTCTGTGCCATTTGCCAAAGATTTTTCGACTTCTGCGAGTTCACCTAAAGATGCCCAGTACACCAGTTCAGGCAGATGCAGTTCTTCATCATCTTCAGGGATTGGGGAGATAGAATTAAATTGCATGATCATAATACCTATTTGTAATTTCTATAAATATCGCTTGTCAATTAATGACCATGGCAGAATTGGTCATATAAATCAGTTTATTTAACGAATTTTATCAAATCTATTTAAAGCGTAATTCACAGTTTCCTTTGAATTTAATAAATATTTTCCATTTTTATCGCGTTCAATACGAATGGATAATTTAGCCGCTTGTGTAATAGTTCCAGATTCCAGTAATCGACTGATATCACTATTTGGAAGAATAATATAATTATTTACATAAGATGGACCATTACATGATCGTAATACAAAAATATAGAAAGTACATGATGCATCCTTTGAATCATAAGATCTCTGATTTATCATGAATCTATACTGATTATTTGATTCAGATATATTGGCTGTTTTAACCTGTATATGAAAGTATTTATTATCTTTTGCTGCGACAAGATCAATACCATCATCAACAGCCATATATGATGTATTAAATCCAAAAAATAATAATTCAGCCATCACTGCAAATTCACCAGCCTTGCCCGTATACAGTGCATTAACTGTAGGTGGCGGTGGAACAATATCAGGTACAACTTTTTTGATTTTTAATCTGTAAATTCCCCGTCTTGGAGCACCTTTAGAATTTTTTGGTTTTGTGAACTCTGATTTTGTTTTATATTTGTCAATATCCTTTGAAAGTATCGAAGAGATTTTCTTAGATAAAACATCTAGATGCTGCTGAGTATGAGGATATTTCGCTACGATTGCTTCTGCTATTTGATCAACATGCATTTCTTTTCGCGATTCCTTCATTACTTCTTTAATTTGCTCAATAAACTCCATCTCTCCCCCCATAAAATAGTCATAGTTAAGTTTTTATATCTTTTTTAAAAACTTATAAATATAGAATATTAGAAAATATAAAATAATTATTTTATTAGCATTTTAAATAACCCAAAAAAAAGCCCCCTTACGGAGGCTTTTCTATTTAAAGAATCACGACTTAAGCATTGGCTGTAGATGCATCTTTAACATCAATTTTATCACTGTCATTTTCATGCATGATCAATGCAACCGCGATTGCAGTAATCAGTACAGGTAAACCTACCGCCATAAAGTTGAAATGCGCAGGTAAGTTCATACCGAGCAAACCACCAATCAAAATCGGGCCTACAATTGCGCCCATACGTCCAATTGCAGAAGACCAACCAATACCCGTCGAACGTACAGCAAGTGGGTAATACTGCGCCACATAGCTGTATAGCAGCATTTGCGAACCAATAGATGCAGCACCTGCCAAGAATACCAAAATGTATAGCAAGAACTGATTCGATTGGAAGCCCATCAAGCTCATCACAATCGCGCCCATCATACCCAAAACCATCAGCACAGGTTTTAAATGGAAACGGTCAGCCAAAATACCACCGCCAACAATACCCACAACTGCGCCCACGTTCATGACCATCATGAACATTAAGCTGTTATCCATAGAATAACCGGCTGCCATCATCAGTTTTGGTAACCAGCTGCTTAGCGCATACATGGTCAATAGGCACGTAAAGAACGCCACCCAAAACAGCAATGTATTTACGGCACGACCACGGCGGAACAAACTCACCACGTTAGCAGCTTCAGGTACATTTTCTTGCGGTAAAGTGAACACTGTATTTTCAGTCACTTTCACTTCAGGCGCTAAGCGCTTCACGATACTGCGGGCTTTTTCCTGTTTGTTTTCTTTCACCATAAATGCCAAAGATTCAGGTAAGAATTTCCAAATGACAGGTAAAAGGAACAGTGGAATACCCGCAATAAAGAACATGATTTGCCAACCAAAATCAGGGGTGAACCATGAACCTAAAAGTGCCGCCATCACACCACCGACTGCATAACCACTAAACATCGTCGTTACTAGTGTACTACGCATCTTCTGCGGCGCGTATTCCGACGTTAAAGCCACAAGGTTAGGCATTACACCGCCAATCCCTAAACCAGCCAAAAAACGCAAAATACCAAATTCTGTTGGATTTGACGCAAAACCACCGGCAAAGGTCAAACCACTAAATAAAACAATACAGATCATGATGACTTTTTTACGGCCAATCTTATCTGCTAAAGAACCAAAGAACATGGCACCAAACATCATCCCTGCGAGCGCAGTACTGGCAAGCATCCCCGCTTGCATTGCACTTAAGCCCCAGTCTTGCATGAGTAAAGGTAAAACCACGCCATTAATCGCTAAATCGTAGCCATCAAATAAAATAATCAATAAGCACCAAGCCACTACATTGAAGTGGAACGGGGTAAATTTAGCCTTATCGACTACAGAATTTATGTCTATTTTTTCCGTTGTCATCGTTCTCATCTCCCATGAGTACTTGTCCATAACATTCATTGAATTTTTAAGTAAAATTCAACAGCCACGGAATATACGGAACAGTGTTTTCTAGGGATATTAGACGTATGTTTAATAAATCTATTCGCTTATAAGTACATGTTAATTGTGTTATTTTTCATGCTTTAGTTTAATTATTAAACATTATCAGTATATGATTATTTAACTTCTTTTTTTAAATCATAATGTCCTTGTTTTTAGGTTTAATTCTTCTATTCTTTCATTCAACTTCAGAAAGACACACGATCATTTATTTCTATCTTTAGTTTAGAAAAATTTTAAATGACTAAAAAACAAACGTAACCATATATATAGAAAAGCTCGTTTGAACACTCTTGATTGTTTTAAATGCATTGATAGCACTGAGACTAAGCAATCACCAGCTTACAGCGAAATCCACGAGACGCATAATATGACTGCGCGCCATTATGGTAGCTAAATACATGATCGTAACGTCGGTCACAAAACAGTGCCCCGCCCTTTTGCCGAATATCCGCTGGCGTTACGATCCAACTCGAAGTCTTTAAATCGAAATGAAAAACTTGCTGTATCACTCGATAGTCTTCTTCCGTCAGTAGCTGAGCACCGATGTCTCGAACCATGTTTATAACGTTATTTTTGGGAGGATGATCCTTGCGATTATCCAAGGCATCACGGTCATAACACAAGCTTCGTCTAAGCTTTGGTGACTCTAAGCTGCAATCATAAAATATCAGGTCATTAGATTGCCGATTCAGCATAACAATATCTGGCTCACCGCCTGTTTTTTCCATTTCGATTAAAATTTTTAGTTTTGAGGGCTGTGCAATCAATTGCTTTTTAACATCATCCCAAAGCAATTCTGGATGCCGCTGCATATTTGCCTCAAAGCGTTGCTGCAATATCTCTAAAATAGAGACTTCATCGAGATTTTGGAGCATATGTACATCCTATTCTTTTTATACATTGAGACCGTACTTCACTATAAAGAATATAAACTCACCTTGATGTAAATTTTTAGCGCTGTTTAGCCTCATTCATTTTAAATATCTCTCGTTTTCCTATTTTTGTGCTTTAGCTTTTTCTACTTTTATAACGTTCTTTTCCTTTTTTCTTTTTTCTCCGTGCATAAAAAAACACCCCCTGCACGAGTCAGGGGGTGTTTCGAATAATGAGCTGGCGATGACTTACTCTCACATGGGTAACCCCACACTACCATCAGCGCTAAGAGGTTTCACTTCTGAGTTCGGGAAGGGATCAGGTGGTTCACTCTTGCTATTGTCGCCAGCACAA